>NZ_DAMBYD010000012.1:0-114928 GCF_032051575.1 Aminipila sp.
CTGGTCCGGTATCTCCTGTTGGTCCCGTGGCTCCGGTGGCTCCGATTGCTCCTGCTGGTCCGGTGGCTCCAGTGGCTCCGATTGCTCCTGCTGGTCCGGTATCTCCTGTCGGTCCCGTGGCTCCGGTCGCTCCTGTGGCTCCGGTCGGTCCTGTTGGTCCGGTGGCTCCGGTTGGTCCTTTACAACAACATATTTCACTACACCTTAACTTCTTCTCATTATAATATTCAATGCATTCTTCGCATTTTTTCTTATAGCAATCTATGCATTCCTTATCACAACATTCTTCCATTTTTCTATCATAATAATTCAGCCATTCATTACACTTTTTTTTGTAACGATCTTCACATTCCTTTTTGCAAGAATCACATTCATCACATTCATTGCAATGATGCATATTTGATTCTCTGCTATTTTTATCTGTTGACATGAACTTCAACTCCACTTCCTTTATTTTATGGAAAAGAACAATTCTCCTATATATGATATGAAGTCAAGTCGAAAAGCGTTAAGGTTCTAAGCTCCTGGAAGGATAAATGTTTCAGTATATGATTAAGAAGAAAGACAATTAAATATTGCTGCTATGTCAGAGAACCCAACGAAGAATGATTTTAAAAGATGATTTCTTATCTATTAAACGATAACGATATAGAAAATGGATTGCAGGTTATCTCATGATGACGGATTGCAAGGTGACAGCAACAGTATTACAAATCAAAAATCAATGCAAAGCAAAGGACGGCATAGCTTTTGCTACACCGTCCTTACATAAGGTTAATACTTCCTTATCAAACCCACCCGATAAGGTGTGTTGTTTTATTTTAAATAACCATTCTATCAACCGTCATTATAAGTTTTATTTACTTAATAACTTGTACCTTAACACTGTTTAATCCAAGTTTGTCAGCACTTTCAACTTCATCCTTCTGAAGTACAATAGTCCCTTTCACTAACTGGTCATAAACCGCATCGTAATCGTCCTTAGTAAATGTATTAAACTTGGAAGTTTCCATAGGAAGCTGTACACCCTTCTGAGCAGCACCAAGAGTTAAACATTGTCCTCCTGGGAACTTATCAGCATAGTAATCAGTAAGAGCAGACTGCACTGAAGCTGCAAGTCCTTTCATAGCAGAAGTAATAACTGTGTCTGATTCACTACTTTGGTCAACGTCAACACCAATAACTTTTCCCTTTGAAGATTCGGCAGCTGCCATTACAGAGTTACCTACTTTACCACCACAGGCAAAAATAACTTCTGTTCCATCAGAATACCATGATGAAGCCAATGTCTGAGCTTCTGGTGTTGCCGCAAATCCACCTGTATAGTGATACTTTAAGTCGACGCTGCCAGCACCTAGTCCTAATTCTTTAGCAGCAGCTTCTGCACCCTGTGCGAAACCATATCCATAACGAACTACAGCTGGAACAGCCATTCCGCCCATGAATCCAAGTTTAGTGTATCCATCCATTACAGCTGCATAACCAGCTAAGTAACCTGATTCTTCTTCAGCGAATTTAATACCTACAGCATTCTTTGCAGGTGCTGCTGCTGCATTTTCTTCTCCACTATTTGGATATCCGTCAATTAAAATAAAGTTTACATCTGGATACATTTCCTGAGCTTGATAAATAGGTACTTCAAATAAATATCCTGGAGTTACAACAATCTTTGCTCCACCTTCAACAGCAAGCTGAATAGCTGCTAGATAAGCATCAACACTTTCTTCGGTTGGTTTATAGTACTTGTGAGTAATTTTATTTTTTTCAGCATATGCCTTAATACCCTCCCAAGTTCCCTGATTAAATGACTTATCGTCAATTTCGCCAACGTCAGTGATCATCGCGATCTCATAAGTTTCTTTTGCCTTATCTTCTGCTGGTGCCTTTTTGTCACCACAGGCAACTAAACCAAGTACAAGCACTAAAGCTAGTACCATTGCCAAAAATTTCTTCATAAGATTTCTCCCTTCATCAATACGGTTGATTAATTTCCATATTTTATATTATAAATGTTATGAAGCAATTTTTCAACATAGTTATTATCGCATGTGTCTTCGGGTGTTCGTCAAATTATTTAATAAACTCCTGTACCCAGTAAGTAGTTCCATTGCTGTCTGTTACATAACCTACACCAATCTGTTCATAATTACTGTTCATAATGTTTGCTCTGTGACCTGGAGAGTTCATCCATGCAGACATAACACTCTCTGGTGTTTTCTGACCTTTAGCTATATTTTCTCCTGCAGCTGTATATGAAATACCGAACTGCTTCATCATATCAAATGGTGAACCATAAGTAGGTGATGTGTGGGAGAAATAGTTTTTGTCTCTCATATCTTCAGCCTTAGTCTCTGCAACACCAGCTAACTTAGTATTTAAAGTCAATGGTGCTAGCCCTTCTTTAGCTCTTTCTTGATTTACAATGTTTACAACCTGCTGTTCATAAGAACCTACAGCTGCTGTACTCTTAGCAGCATCTGTTACATTGGTATTTGTGTTAGCTGCTGTATTAGTGTCTGCCTTCGTTGTTGTAGCTGTATCTGCTTTTGCTGTAGCTTTTGTTGTTGTAGCTGTATCTGCTTTTGTTGTAGCTTTTGTTGTTGTAGCTGTATCTGCTTTTGCTGTAGCTTTTGTTGTTGTAGCTGTATCTGCTTTTGTTGTTGTATTTGTTTTTGCTTTTGTTGTTGTATTTGCATTTGCTTTTGTTGTTGCATTTGCTTTTGTTGTTGTCTTAGCATTACAGCTCTTTGATTTTTTAACCTGAGCCTGCTTCTGACTTAGATTGCAATTAGTAGCCTTTAGTTGGCAATTATTTTGTTGAACAACCTGAAGCTTGTTACCGTCCAATGTAAAGTTACAACCTAGATTGTTCTTTAAGCATTCAAGTGCCCCTGCGTTTGAGACGCAGCTATTTAAACTTTTTACCACTGATTGGTTCAATGGAACTGAAACATTTGCGTTACAGTTTGTTCCTGCAAAAGCTGCAGTCGGTGCTGCTGCCATAAGCAGTAATGATAGTGATAACGTTGTTTTGACAAATTTGGTTTTCATAATTTTGTCCTCCCTTTCCACTTTATCCAAAACATTGGAGACATTATTTTTATTTGGTTTTGCCTCCGTAAAAAAGTATAGACCCCTTTATACTCAAAAATCATCCCATAAAAATTACCAATAAAAAAGCAGGAGTAATTTCACTCGCTGCTTTTTGAGTTTATAATACTTGCCAAATTGTGTGTAATTCTAGCGGTTAAGCCCCATATCACTTTATCCTTATAGGTGTAAATAGGAACCTGAGATTTACCTCTTCTCCAATTATAACCATTGGAAAGTTTTAACATATTGTATGGAAAATCGCTGCCTATCTCTGGTATTACATCCATATTGTAGATAAATGGAGTTTCTTTTGTTATATATTCCAAAGGCACTAAGAAGATTTCTTTTACTTCTTCCGGATTAATTTTTACATTACAGAATGCTTCATAACTGATTTGCCCTAAGTAACAATACATAGTAAAATTACTATACGTATATAATGTATCTATTTCTGCAATTATCCTGATATCTTTTTTTCTAATGCCTAATTCTTCACGGGTTTCTCTAATTGCGCACTGCCTTCTTGATTCATTTTTCTCAATGGCTCCTCCTGGAAAACATACTTCGCCTGGTTGCCTTTTCAAAGAATCTGCACGTACCTCATATAATAAATAGATTTCTCCCTCTTTTTCTACAAGAGGTACCATTACAGAAAAGTAACTATAGGTTCCAACTGCATTCGGTTTTCTATTTTTAAATGTATCTTCTATTATATTCAAATTCAACTTACTCTTGTTCAATGTTCTTACCCTCTACTTTTCTATTATATATATTTAAATAAGAAGCAATTAAAATGAATGCTATTCCTATATATGTATTCCAAAGTAACTTATCTCCCAAAACTATAACTGCTATAACTGGTGCAATAGCTGGTTTAATGAAAAATGCTATGGACCCAGTAGTTGCATCTGAGTTTTTTATTGCTGAAAAATAGAAATAATACCCCAAACCTGTAACAAAAATACTTATATACATAACCGTTGCAATATTATCCACGACACCTTGTAATACAGGCTTATGCATACATAGCATTATAATTAAAAGCACCAATGAACCTAAAATAAAACTAATGCTAGTCTGAGCCATAATCCCCATTTTGTTTATGCTATTCTTTCCTGCTACAGTATATAGTCCAAATGTAGCTGCTGCTATAAGCATAAATAAAATTCCCTTAGGAGTATTTCCCTCTTGAATATCCCATGGTCTTACCATAAAAACAAGCCCCAGTATTCCCCATAATAATACCACTAATTTTTTCTTATTAAATTGTTCGTCTGACATAAAGTGCGCAAAAATCATAGTAAACAATGGATTTATGCACATTATAACAGATGCAGTCGAAGCATTCGAGTGCATTACCCCAAATTGAAAAAACAACATACTGACTGGTATACATATTATACCCAAATATAATAGATATCCAAAATCTTTTATCCCCAATTTAGTTTGATTTTTACTAATTTCCTTAAGTGCAAAAGGAAGTAATAAAATACCGCCTATTATGAACCGTAAAAATGTCAGTTGGAATGAGTCTAATCCACTTCCTGCAAGTTTTAATGCAACTTCCATAGTTCCAAATAAAAAAGCTGTTAAAAATATAAATAATCCTACCTTCTTCATGTCTTAATCCTCTGTTTTCTTATGTAATATGTTAATTTTTTGTCGCACTTATAATAACCTCAAAAAGGGCGGTGAATAATTCACCGCCACTTTTTCAAGCAATTACATTGCTAATTATTCTAATTTAAAACTTCATACTCGTTAAAGTCAACGTTCTTTAAATCTTCTTTTTCAACACTTAAACTTACTACAAACTCCATATCATATCTTTGCGAAATCTTTTTAAGCCTGCTAAGGAAGTCTGGAATATTATCCTCATTAATGTCTGCATGTTTTAAGATGCTGTCAATAAAAACTGTTTCAATGTCATGATCTGAGCTAATGATACCGTAGATAAATCCTATGTATTCATCGCTATTTGTAATGTGTTGAAAGTCTTCCATACACACAACTCTAATCTTATGCTTTAAGTCACACATAAGTCTCTGGTTTTTATTAATAAATATAACACTGCCCTTGCTATCTTCAACCACTTCATTGGCCATGTCTAGCATTGTTTTGGTCTTACCTGAACCCTTCTTACCGATTAATAACTTAACCATCGTAATCGCCTCCTCTTTGAGCTATGCAATATTTGCATCCGTTAACTTGCTGTAGTAGCTTGTGTAAGCTCATTATACACTATTGATTATTGCATATCAAGCTAAATAACCCTTAAACCTCTATCAATTTTCCAAATTTTCATAATTTTTCAATCTCAATTGCCCACAGGCAGCATCAATATCACTTCCAAGCTCTCTTCTAACTGTAGTAGTTATCCCTAGCCTTTCTAATCTGTCTTTGAACTCTAATGCATACGCTCTTGAAGACCCATTAAGCCCGCTTTCTGTTACACTATTTAATGGTATTAAATTTACATGGCACATGATTTTTCTTAGTCTTTTGCTCAGCTCTTCTGCATGAACTGACTGGTCATTTACACCAGATACCAAAGCATACTCAAATGTTATCCTTCTCCCTGTGTCTTTTACATAATCATGACATGCATCTAAAAGTTTTTCCATATCATATTTTTTGTTTATGGGCATTGTCCTGTTTCTTATTTCATCATTAGGGGCATGAAGAGATATGGCCAAATTAGCCTGAGGGAAGTCTTTTGCAAATTCTGCAATTTTAGGAACAATACCACAAGTAGATACGGTTATACTTCTCATACCAATGTTCAAACCTTCTTTACTATTTGCTAAGTGAATAAACTTAAAAAGATTGTCGTAGTTATCAAAAGGTTCTCCTGTACCCATTACAACAATATTACTAATTTTCTCTTTGGTATCTTTTTCAACAGAAACAATCTGATCAATGATTTCACCAGCAGTCAGATTCCTACAAAGCCCTCCTATAGTAGAAGCGCAAAATTTACAACCCATACGACAGCCCGCTTGGGAAGATATACAAATAGAGTTACCATGCTTATATTTCATAAAAACACTCTCTATACTGTTGCCATCCTCCAGCCCAAATAGGTATTTTTTCGTTCCATCTGTCTTTGAGCTTTGGACCTCTATAATTTTAAGATTCCCAATTTCTGCATATGTATGCAGCTTTTCCCGCAGTTCTTTAGATAAATCTGTCATTTCATCAAAACTGGATATTCCTCTGTACAGCCATTGGTATACTTGTTTTGCCCTAAACTTCTTTTCTCCTATGCTCTCAAAGAAAACTTCCATTTCCTTAAGTGTCATATTCTTTAAATTGATTTTGTCCATTTATATCCTCTTTACTTAGTGTATATAATATATTCTTGATATTTATTATTAATATTTTTAAATTATAACCAAATATTACTATGCTAATATTAAAATGTCAAATTTCCTGACTTTTAATTGTCATTTATAATCCTAAAGCTATATTTTGTGCCATAATACTTAATTTTTCCTCTTATAAATAAAAGGGCGCAGTTTCAAACTGCACCCACTTTAAAATTATACTCTTTCTACATCAATACCTGTCTTATGTCCATTTAAGTCATATTCGTCCAATCCTGATTTTTCAGTAATTTCTACAGCAAGAGTTTCCTTCATGATATATGCCTTGTGTGCTTCAACAGCAGTTTTAACAGCATCATCAGCAGCCACATAAATTCTGATGTTATCCATCATTTCAAAATCATTCTGCTTTCTAAGCTGCTGAATTTTTGAAATCAGTTCTCTGGCAAGACCTTCATCTACAAGGTCTTGATTTATAGTAGTATCAAGAATTGTAAATATATTATTTTCCATAGCCACAGAGAAACCTTCCTTAGCATTAATCTTAATTTCTACTAAGTCCTTATTGATAGTAAAATCTTCACCACCAATATTAAGAGTAGCTTCACCATCAGCCTCTAGCTTACCAACAAGTTCCGCAGGGTCAGCCTGGGCAAGTGCCCCGCCAAACGCCTTAATCTTTGCACCTAGAACTGGGCCTGCGACCTTAAAGTTAGGCTTCAAGGTGTAATTCATAAACTGATCCAGCTTCGTTTCAAAGACAACTTTTTTAACATTTAATTCTTCCATCATTAAAGGTGTAAGATCGCTAATAAGAGCTTCATATTTACCATCCACCAGAATTTCTGAAAGAGGCTGTCTAACCTTAATTCTCTCTTTTTCTCTGGTTCCTCTGCCAAGCCCCACCATAATTCTAACAAGATCCATTCTTTCTTCAACATTCTTATCAACTAAAGCTTCATTAGCCTTAGGGAAGAAGGAAATATGAACTGATTCATTTCCTGTAAGCTTAGTATACATTTCATCTGCAATAAATGGAGCAAATGGAGCAATAAGCTGTGAAATTCCCACAAGTACTTCATAAGTTGTAGCATAAACGCTCTTTTTATCTTCTGTCATACCTTCGCCCCAGAATCTTCTTCTGGCACGTCTGATATACCAGTTTGACAGATCTTCAGTTACAAATTCCTGAATCTTTCTTACCGTCTTCATATGGTCATATCGGTTCATTTCTTCAGTAACATCTAAAACAAGCTGATTGTACTTTGAAAGAACCCATCTGTCAAGTTCTGGTCTCTCTGCATAAGGTACATCGACCTTGGCAGGATCAATATTATCCTGATTGGAATAAAGTACGAAGAAATTATATACATTCTTAAGTGTTCCAAAGAACTTACTTACAATTTCAATTAATCCATCTTCGTCAAACTTAGTAGGTGACCATGCTGGGGATACATATAGTAAATACCATCTAGTAGCATCTGCGCCATACTTGTCAAATAAAACAAATGGATCTACCGTATTGCCCTTGGATTTACTCATCTTCTTGCCTTCTTTGTCAAGTATAAGATCATTGACAAGAACGTTCTTATATGGTGCCTTACCTTTTATAAATGTTGAAATCGCAAGAAGTGAATAGAACCAGCCTCTAGTCTGGTCGATACCTTCACAAATAAAGTCTGCTGGGAACAGCTCTTCATCAAACTTTTCTTTGTTTTCAAATGGATAGTGTTGTTGTGCAAACGGCATCGATCCTGAGTCAAACCAGCAGTCCATAACCTCAGGGATTCTATTCATTGGCTTCCCACAGTGAGGGCACTTCACGTGAATATCGTCCACATAAGGTCTGTGTAATTCAACCTCTTCTGTAATTTCTTCAACAGACTTTTCAACTAATTCTGCTCTGCTGCCTATGCATTCTAAATGACCACATTCACATCTCCAAATAGGAATTGGTGTACCCCAATATCTATTTCTGGAAATAGCCCAGTCATTTACGTTTTCAAGCCAGTTGCCAAATCTCTTTTCACCTACAAAGTCAGGGAACCAATTTACAGTCTTATTATTTTCCACCAATTGATCTTTAAGCTTAGTCATTTCAATGTACCAGCTTGGCTTTGCATAGTAAATAAGCGGAGTTCCACATCTCCAGCAGTGTGGATAGTTATGGTCCATCTTTTCCTTGGTAAAAATTTTATCTTCTGCCGCAAGCCATTTTATAATATCAACATCCAGACCTTCTTCCATAACAAAACGTCCAGCCCAAGGTGTCTCCGTATATTTGCCCTGCTCATCTACCGGATTAATTACTGGTAAATCATATCTTCTGCCAGTCTGGTAGTCATCCTCACCAAATGCAGGTGCAGTATGAACAATACCAGTACCATCTTCAATGGTAACGTAATCTGCACAAGTTACAAAGAATGCCTTTTTATCAGGCTTTATGAACGGCATAAGCTGTTCATATTCAACAAATTCAAGCTCCTTACCCTTCATTTCCGCTATCACATCATACTTTCCAGCACCAAGTACCTTATCCGCAAGATTCTTAGACAGATAGAATACCCTTCCAGCTTCAGCATCTAGATCGTCATGCATCTTTACCTTTACATAATCAATATCCGGACCTACCGTAAGCCCTACATTTGAAGCAAGTGTCCAAGGAGTAGTGGTCCATGCAAGGAAATATTCGTCAGCATCTTTTCTCTTGAATTTAGCTGTTATAGTCTGAGTCTTTACTTCTTTATATCCCTGGGCAACTTCGTGAGAAGCAAGTCCAGTTCCACAACGTGGGCAGTAAGGCAGAATTTTGTGGCCTTCATAAATCATGCCTGCCTTAAAGAATTCTTTTAAAATCCACCAGCCAGTTTCAATAAAGTTGTTATCCAGCGTAATGTAAGGATTGTCCAAATCAATCAGATAACCCATTCTTTCAGTCATCTGTCTCCACATACCTTCGTAAGTAAATACAGACTCTCTGCATTTTTCATTAAATTCTTTGATACCATACTTTTCAATATCTTGCTTACCAGACATATTAAGCTGCTTTTCAACTTCAATTTCTACAGGAAGTCCATGGGTATCCCATCCTGCCTTTCTATTCACAGCAAATCCCTGCATAGTCTTATAACGGCAAACAGAGTCTTTTAAAGTTCTCGCTATCACATGATGGATTCCAGGTCTCCCATTAGCCGTTGGAGGTCCCTCATAAAATATAAACGAAGGCATGCCTTCTCTGGTTGTTACACATTTTTCTAGTAATCTTTCTTCTTTCCAAGCCTTAGCCTGATTCATCTGCAATTCTGCAATTGGCTTTTCAGATAAATTTTGAAACATTTTATTGCCTTTCCTTTCTACAAAAAAATTAAAATCCCTAATTCACAAAAGTGAATTAGGGACGATTATTCATAACCGCGGTACCACCCTACTTGCAAAATAACTAATTATATTAATCGTGCATTATTCTGCCTCTTATATTGTGATAAAGCTCCGGAGTGATATTCAAACTCTGTTTCACCAACGTATTCTCAGCCTTTATACGCTTCTCTGTAAGGGTCATTACACAGGTCTACTGGTTTCCATCATCGCTTTGGTATATTTAGTTAACAAAAGGATATGCATGCATTGCATATCCTTCTTCATTGTATACATGAAAATTGTTTATGTCAAGAAATTATTGATTAGATAAATTAAAATCTGTATTGTTCTTAAGTTTAAACTTATCTACTTCCTCTTGCAGCATTCGATGTTTATTTAGCATTCCTTGACATATTTCAGCATATCTTCAGTAAATGTCAATTTGCTAAATTTCTTAATTCTCACATTATTAACTTCTTCTAATTCTTTAGGACATATGCCAATATCCGCTTTCTCAATCATAGGTATATCAAATTTACTATCACCCGCAGAAATAAAAGTGTAGTCACCGCTTATATAATTTCGAAGTCTTTGTATGGAAGAACCCTTATCCAAAATCTTAGGAAAAATATAAACTTTAACCCCATTTTTGTCAATATATACTTTTTCAGTGTTAAGAGATAATTTAAGCTGCTCAATAGTTTTATAAGAATCATTACTTTTGGTAAAGATAAATAAATCGTCTGCCTTCTTAACTTCAAAATATACATTTGGATCATTCTTTAAAAGTTGTATTCCTTTTTCAAGTTCTTCCTCTGCATCTTTTGCAATTTTTCTAGACTCCGCAAGCCACTCCTCATTTATTTTGCCCTCTTCTAACAAAATACCACCATTTGATACAAGTGCATACTTTATTGATATGTCTCTGCCAAAATCAATTCTAGAATATTGCGCTAATGATCTTGTAGTTATAGGCACAAACATTTTATCCGATGCTATATCTATAAGCAGGTTATGTGCACTAGTTGTCATATATGATAGTTCTTTTCCTCCCATACATTCTACAAGGACCTTATCCTTTCCAATATCATGTTTATATGAATATATCAGTGTATTATCCAAATCCGAACAAAATATCTTCATTTTTTCTCCTTTTATAAGCTATTACCAATGTTCTTATTTTATAAGTCGAAGCAGTTCTCGCTTTCTTACAACAAGTTTACGGATTAAATCTACTGGATACATAACTAAAGCCATTAAAATTACAATGCCCCATCCTCTTAAACCAAAACGTTCACAACTGAAAACTTCACCTACTACACCACCAATTGATACAAGTGCTATCTGTACAATTATAATTAATCCCCATACTTTAATAAATGTAGGATTTTGCTTAATATATTCAAATACATTCGGACCTTCACTTCTAACATTAAATGCATTTACCATAAATGCAAATACAAACATACAGAAATACCCTGTATAGAACTGAGCTTCATTGTCAAAAAAGGTTGCAAAAATAGGTACTTTAAACCATAGAATACTCATAGTTGTCAAGCATCCGCCCATTACTAAAATCTGTGCTGCCATTGGTTTGCTAATAATGCTTTCATCTCTTCTTCTAGGTCTTTCATGCATATAATTTGCTAATGCAGGTTCACCGGCAAACATAATTGAAGCCAAACTATCCATACATAAATTAATCCATAGTAAATGTGTTACCTTTAAAGGCGCTTCAATACCAATAAATGGGCATATTGCGGATACCAATACCGCTGCAACATTGATTACCAGCTGCATTTTACAGAATTTCAATATGTTAATGTATAATGTTCTACCATACCAAACAGCATTTTTAATAGAATCAAAATTATCATCTAATATAACTAATTTTCCTGCTTCTTTAGCAACATCAGTTCCACTTCCCATTGCAAATCCTACGTCGGACCGCTTCAATGCAGGGCTATCATTAACACCATCACCAGTCATACCAACAACTAAATTTAATTCCTGACATATTCTTACCATTCGGCTCTTATCAGTCGGTAAAGCTCTTGAAATAACTCTAATATCTTCAATTATTTCCTTAATTTCTTCATCCGTCATTGAATTCAGTTCTGCTGAAGCAATAACTAAGTCATTTTCACTTGTAAGAAGCCCCGCATCTTTTGCTATAGCAACAGCAGTTTCTTTTTTGTCTCCTGTAATCATTATAACTTGTATTCCCGCAGACTGAACTTCTCGTATAGCCTGTTTTGCCTCTGGTCGAACATCATCTCTTATACCAATAAATCCGACTAGCACAACATCACCATTAATTTCATTTAGTGTTAAGGGACTTTTACTATAACCAAATGCTATAACTCTCATTGCCCTTTTTGCTAGCTGATTAATTTTTATATTTACCCCTTTTAAATCTAGTTCAACTTCATTTCCATTAGGATCTAAAAACTTTTTCGCCTTTTCTAAAATTTTTTCTGGGGCGCCTTTATAAAAAGTTTTTTCCTTTGAAGCTATATATACTTGACTAAATTTGTTTGCACTATTAAATTCTTGGAATTCTGTTACAACACAATCTTTTTCTGCCGACAAATTCTTATAGGTATCTTGTCCTAAGAATTTTAATAATGCCTGGTCTGTCATATTTCCACCAACTACATTATTTTTATTATCAAACATTGCACTTGTATTTTTCCCAATGCACATCTCCAAATTTTGTTTTATTATTCCTGCAGAAGTTCCACTGTGAATATCCAATGTCTGCCCTGTACCATCTAAAAATTCTACAACTTCTAACTTACCTTTTGTAATTGTTCCGGTTTTATCACTAAATAATATATTTAAGGAACCCGCGGTCTCAATACCAATTGATTTCCTTACAAGTACATTAACCTTATATAGTTTACCTGTATTTTGCATTAAAACTAATGCAATGACTAAAGGTAACCCTTCTGGAACAGCACATACAATAATGGTAATTGCTACAGCAACAGCATTCATAATACCTTTAAGAACAAAAATCCATCCCATATCAAAATAGGCTCCAAATGATCCTGCCAATAATAGGTAATGAATAAAGTATGCAACAGCAATTACTAAACCACCTACATAACCAAATATTGATATTTGATTTGCAAGTTTATTTAATTTGACCTTTAGTGGAGAATCTGGTTCTTTGTCTTCCATATCTTTAGCCATCTTGCCCATCATAGTTGCCTCTCCAACCTTCTGAACAATCATGTATCCTTCACCATCAAGTACAGTGGCACTCCTAAACAAACTATACTCATCTACAAACGTATCACCTGTAATTTTCTCCGGAATCTTAAAGTTTTCATCTGCTGCTGTCTTTTTACATTCCTCAGCTTCTCCATTAAGTGTGCTGTTATCTACAAAAATCTTTCCATTTGCAAGAACTCCATCTGCAAGAATTTTGTCTCCTGATTGCAAAACAACAACATCTCCTACAACAAGTTCATCCACCTCAATTACTGTTACAACATCATTTCTTATTACTTTAGCTGTATCCTTTTTCTGCGAGGCTTTTAAATTTTTATACGCTGTATCATTTGCCGCACCTGTTTTAGCCGATACAAAGTTAACTAATAACACAGCAATCACTGTTCCTACTGGTTCATACCATTCACTCTGACCGAAGAAAAACATTACTAGCATTACAGCTGCAATTACACATAAAATACGAATCATTGGATCTTCAAAGCCCTGAATAAACTGTTGCCAAAAAGTTTCTAATTCAGCTTCTTTAATCTGATTGGAGCCATATTTTTTACGACTTTCTTCTACCTCATTATCTGTCAATCCTTTAATTTTGTTATTCATCTAGTATTTTCTCTTTCTACATGTATTTAATAAAAAGGAAATAATATCGTAATACCATTTCCTTTTCTATCAATTACTATTAAATTAAATAAACTGCTTAGTTAATTCACCTAACCCAGGATCATTAGTTCCCTGACCTATAGCATTAAACTTCCATTCTCCATTGTGTCTGTAAATTTCTCCAAATATCATTGAAGTCATGCCATTGTAATCTTCTGTTAAATTATATCTGCACAATTCCTGGTTTACTTTCCCATCTACTATCCTACAGAAAGCATTCTGTATCATGCCAAAATGCTGACGTCTCTGCACAGCTTGATAAATATTAACTACTATAACTAGTCTATCATACTGTTCTGGAACTCTAGACAAATCAACAATAATCTGTTCATCATCTCCATCTCCAGCACCTGTTAGATTATCTCCCATATGCTGTACTGCCCCTGATCTATGTCCAAGGTTACCAAAGTATACAATATCTTCTTTTCCCAACAACTTTCCATTAGTCAACATAAGTACTGATGCGTCACAATCTATAGTTTGTGGCTTCGGAGCAAAAAAACCTGCTTTTGCGCGTGGTACTTCATCCCACCCTAATCCAACTATAACTCTATTCAGCCCTGCATTGTCTTTTGTAAGACTTACTTTCTGACCTTTTTGTAAACTTACTGCCATTTTAATATTCTCCTTTAATCAACTGAAATTCCATAACTATTGCATATTGCAGCTAATCCGCCTTGATAACCACTACCAATTGCATTAAACTTCCATTCTTCATTGTTCTTGTATAACTCTCCAAAAACAGCAGCTGTTTCTATAGAGAAGTCTTCACCTAAATCATAACGCAATATTTCTTCGTTTTTTGATTCATCAATAATTCTTACGAATGCATTATTAACTTGTCCGAAGTTCTGCCTTCTGCCTTCTGCATCATAAATTGTTACTGTAAACACTATCTTTCTAATATTTGAAGGGATCTTTGATAAATCAATTTTTATAATTTCATCATCATTATCACCTGCACCCGTACGATTGTCACCCATATGTTCTATACAGCCACTAGGATGCTTTAGATTACCAAAAAAAATGAAATCATCTTGTTTTGTTGTTTTTCCATTATCATCAAGTAAAAAAGCTTCTGAATCTAAGTCAAAATCTCCACCTGTATCAAACTGATTAATATCCCAGCCAATACCTACCAGTAAATTAGTAAGTCCCTGATTATCTTTCGTTATATTTACCTTCTGGCCTTTTTGTAAACAAACTCCCATTTTAAAACCCTCCTGACTAGGCTACATTAACACCATAGTTTGTACATAACGCTGCTAATCCACCTTGGAAACCACTACCAATCGCATTGAATTTCCATTCTCCATTATGCTTATATAATTCTCCAACTACTACTGCTGTCTCAATTGAAAAATCTTCACCTAAGTCATATCTAATAAGCTCTTCACTCTTAGTATCATCTATAATTCTAATAAATGCATTTGAAACTTGTCCAAAGTTTTGTCTTCTAGTTTCTGCATCATAAATTGTTACAGTAAAAGCAATTTTTTCTACATTTGCAGGCACTTTTGATAAATCAACCATTATTTGTTCATCATCGCCATCACCTTCACCCGTTAAATTATCTCCCATATGTTCTACAGCACCACTGGGATGCTTTAAATTGCCATAAAATATAAAATCTGCTTCTGTAGTCACTTTACCTTGTGCAGATAACATAAATGCCACTGCATCTAAGTCGAAGTCTGCGCCACCATCATATCTGTTAGTGTCCCAGCCTAAACCCACCATAAGCTTTATTAATCCTGGATTTCCTTTAGTAAGATCTACCTTCTGCCCTTTTGCTAAACTAATTGCCATTTTTTCTCCTCCTCAATACTAATTTTTCATTTGACCTTTTATATTAAACATCTTATCAAATTCATTCTTTATCTGATTTAAACGTACTTGATCTTCTTCACGTTGTTTTTTTGCATTTTCTTGAATCTGCTTAGTCTCTTCAATACCAGAGACGATCGTTCTCCATGTTGTTTCAAGTGTTTCAATTTTAATTGAACTTCCTGAAGCCATCTGTGCGGTCATTTTAGACTGCATTGCTGTGTTTTGTGCATTCTTTATAAGCATTTCATTTGTCTTTTCATCTAAAGCAGCCATGGCTTCAGCCTGTATTCTCTGTCTCTTCAATAAAATAGCTTGTGATAAAGCCTGCTTAAATATTGGCAGTGTAATAATAAATGCTGAATTGATCTTACGAACAAGATTCATGTTACTGAATTCCATTGTCTTTATCATAGGAATTGACTGAAGTGCAACATTCTCAGCGATTCTTAAATCCTGTGTTCGCTGTTCAAGCATCATTTGAGCCTGTTCTAAAGTCGTTAATTCAAACTGGATTGAATTGTCACCAGTTTCTTGTAACTGTTGTTTTCTTTCAGTAATGAATGCTTCAATTTCTTTTATTCCCTGTTCCCCTGCTAAAATATATTTTACTAATTGATGATAATAATTTACATTTGTTTGGAACATATCTTCTAACTTTCTATTAGATTGCTTTATCTCAGATTCATATTGTTTAAGTTTAACATAAATCTTATCAACTTCCCCCCCCATAGTATGATATTTGTCTAAAATCTTATCTAATTGTTTTTTTAAATTGCCAAATAATTTACTAAACAGTTTAGGATTGTCCTTTATTTCTTCTATATCGAACTTGTCCATAATTTTGCCTAACAGCACCAGCATTTCTCCAGATTCATTGATTTGACTCATATTCATGCTATTAAGAATAACATCTGAGCATCGTGAAATATCCTCTGCAGCATCAGCCCCAAAGGTCACAATTGTCTCACCTTCATAAACATTAATAGTACTTACTAATGTATCAACTTCCTGCGAATCTACCAATTCTTGAGTTAGTCTTTCTCTATCTGCCTGTATATTATAACTCTCAACTACTTCAATTTCATTTTGTGGAATATCTTGTACTACATCTGTTGTTTGTGTTGCATTTGGACTTTTCAAATTAATCCCCATCTCATTACCTTCCTCTCCTAAATAATTTGCTTGCAAAGCCATCTCGTTTTCTTTTTAAATATTCAAAATTAGGAATTTGCAAATCATACATGTATTCTCCAACTTGATGCTCAACAAACATTGGCCGAGTGTAAAACCTTTCAATGCTTGTATATCCAGTTGGTACAAACATTGCTATATCAAAGCCTATCATGTTAAGATAAGCCAACAATATACCATCCTCTTGGGAACAATTACTTTCCTGGGTATGAATAACCAATACCTTCGGAATGCCTTTAGTAAAATCATACTTTTGAATTAATCTTAAAAGCTTCATATCCATATTAAGTACAGTCGACACTATAAGGTTTTCTATCCCATTTGTTCCTGTCCCTGCGATAATTTTGCTATCTAACATTTCTTGTAGTTTTTGTAGCATATAATCCTGCATTGATTCCCTAATAAATGCAAATGGATATGTTGTATGATTTTTGATTTTATTAATTTCTAATTTTCCATGCTGTAAAAACATATAGGACTTGTCTTTAAATGAATTTGGGATAGTATTAGCATATGGAAATTCTTTAATTATAAATACATCATCCGAAACCAGTTCACACATTTTTTCCCAATATTCATCAACGCTCCCTTGCACACCTGAAACTTTCGAAAAAATTGTGGGCACCATTACCTTATCATCAAAAACTTCAAAATTTGGTCTATATTTAGCTTCTTGGTTCCACAAAATTGCGATTTCTTCATATATAATCTGCAGGGGGATTGGTACAGCTCCCTTAAACTGCTGATTTTTATAGACACCAGTATCTTGATACATTATAGTATTTAAATCCTGCTCTGCGTGATAAGCTACTGTTCCAAACTGAATATTATTTAAATCATCAGGAAACTTTTTTCTTTGCAAAGTATTTTCGTAATTTTGGGCATAAAAAAGACTATTTTTAATACCCTGCACTTGATTTGATTCAGGATTAATTATGATAATATCAATTGGGAGTTGTGATATTAAGTTAAAAAAGAGTTCTTGATTATTCCCCTTAACTTCTCCATAAAACAAAAACACTGACCCTTTTTCCTGCTGACTTGATAGTTTTTGTGCATAACGATTCAACCAACAAATTAGAACTACCGTTATATTTAGTAATTTTTGAATAGGCATATCCAACAATTCTTTCATCGTCAGTATAAATGCATTCTGACAATATGTCTCAAATTTTCGATTAGGACAATGTACCTGCATTACCATATCATTAATCAGTGCTTTAGTAGAATTATAATTCTTCCTGCCTATGCTATTTATTTCTTCGTATGTAGGTTGTGGAATATTTTCTTCAACAATAATTAAAACATTACCACAGCTTTCCATTTTAATTTTCCATTTGAGTAAGTCTGCATAATAAGTCGTTGTATCTTCAACTCCATATATACCTGCATACAGACTATAAAAAAATCTCGTATCATTCCCTCTTTGACCTTGTAAGCACAATGCGTCTTTGAATGGATCCCCTTGTATCCAAGTATTTGTATTAATTAGCTTCTCTGGTTTAAATTGCTTTAATTCAGGTTCAACCACTTTATTGGCAAGCTGCTTCCGCAGTTCAAGAATTGAATAATCTTGTGGGAAAACGCTACCCTCCACATTTATAAGTTGTGAATATGAAGAAGCAGCATCTATTTCCAGATATTTATCATCTCCACAATATTCCAATAATAAAATATCACATCCTGATTTAGATAAAATTGTCATTATTTTCAATTCATATTCATTTAAATATCCTTCGAACAATATTTTAGGTAAATCAAAATTTCCTAACTCCTGCAAAATTGGTTCAAACTTATAATACAACCAGCACATAAATTTTATATAGGCATTTTTCTGCATATTTTCAGTCTTGCCTTCTCTGGCCATTTCTATAAATATGTCATAAAAGCAGTTTGCAATTAAAGTCCGCTGTACCTCTTTAATTCTTGGCAGCCATTTTTTTAATGATGAAATAAAAAAATTTGGATTCAATTGAAACTTCCTTCCCATTATTTCATCAAAATAACCCAATTGCTTTTCATCAGGATTACCAATTTTCTCACTAATACAAACCCCCGCTTTACGCGTAATTTCAATATACTTACAAATAACATTATGTATTTCATCATTGTATTTAGTTAGACGACAAAAATACACCCCGTTACTACTACGTCCAGAATAGGGAACAAAATAGTCTTCAAAAGTATTTAACTTTATTCGTTCAAACATATTACCAACCCTATCATAATTTTTGTTAAGCAGATAACCACAGGCACAGCTTACAATTCTCTCAAATAATGTGTCCAATTGACACATTATCCCCTTCATTTATTTAAAATCATACTACATGTATCATACTTTTTCAACAAATTAACTATTTTTTATTAAATTGTAAGAACTATAATTTGTTGCTATTTGTAAAATGGCTATTTAAAATAACATTTTAATTTAAAGAAATCCTCTTAAAAAAGTGGCTGCTGTCTCATAATCAACAGCCAAATTCAAATTTTGTCCATCATCAAATCCAGCAGTTACAATTCCTACTAACTGACCATGCAAATTTAGCAAGGCTCCACCTGAACTACCATGAGAAATAGGTGCAGTAAACTGTATCATTGAGCGTTGATCAAACTCTCTAAATCCTGCAATAATTCCATCTGATACAGTATTAAATAAGCCTAGCGGACTTCCGATAGCAACAACTTTTTGCCCTCTAACCAATTTATTTCCAGAATATAAGGGAATAGGTTTTCTGTTTACTGGCTCTATTCTCAATAATGCCAAATCATTTGACGAGTGATATTTTATCAGTTCAGTGGTATAGCGGATCTGCTCTTCTTCTTCTAATCTAATGGCAAACTCAGATCCACCTGCAATAACATGAAAATTTGTTAAAATGTACCCATTATTATTAATTAGAACCCCTGACCCTGATGCAAATGGATTTTTATTCTCATCTAATACTGTTATCAGTACGACTGATGAGGCCATTTGAGCCAGTTCCTCATATTCCAAGCTTTTTTCAGTCTCCTGCATTTGACTGCCAGATATTGCTCTAGTTGCACAAACTTCATTGTTATTTTTCTCTATATGCATATTTCTATGGAACTTTGACAGTATTTGTTCCTTATTATAAATAGGAATTTTTGTGTTAATTTCTTCATTTTCATTTAAAAGTTGAGCTCCAAATGTTATATTATCTAATTTTATATCTAGTTGTTTAAATGGGTTAATACAATAAACATCGCAGCCACACAAAGCTAATAATTTTAAAAAAAGGAATTCATTTGTTCTAATAGGCCCTACATACACAAATTTAGGAAACCTTGATAGTGTTTTGGTCGTAGAAAATATTCTAGGGAAATAAAGGTCTATCCAATTAAACATTATCACTACAAAATTTCTCAATTTAACTATTGTACTCATTTCTTGAAAAAATTCTTCTGTTATTTGTAAAAAAGCTTGTTTATAAGTTATATCCCATAAATTGTTTTCAAAATTAAAAGGAAATTTCATTTCAAAATATGAATCCTTATCCTTTGTATTTACCCATTCATTATATAACGACAAATAAACTTCTTTTTTGTCTGCTTCAATAAAGCTGTCCAATCTATCAGTCCTATAATACCCCTGACTTTTTTTCTCTTCATAATCCGTTAATTCCAAATCTGCATCCTTTATCGCCTTCATCAGTTTTGTCACATCGTTTGTACCATTTTGGATAACATAAACTGTGTCTTTCTCCATGTTATTGCATCTATTACAACAATTTTTAAATTCATCTAATGATTCGATTCTTTTATTATTTAAATTAATTTTTAATTCCAAATTAATTGCCTCCATATTATCCCAATATTTTACATTATACTATATATTTCACTTATAAACTAGAATATTTTTTATATTTTTATGACGATTATTGGATAAATTTACAATACTAATTATTAGTGTTATAATCAATTTATATATCAAAATAAGGAGATATTTTATGGACAATCAATATTCTTTAATTAGAAATTTAATTTCTGGTGTTGATTCAGTAATAATTGAAGCCCATTCTGTTGGAGCACTTTTATATACACCTGCAACTAATAAATTTATCTATGAAAAGCTTTTAAGCGGAACATTGGGAAATAAATTTTCTCTCGCTCTATGCCTAGAAGATTCCATAGATGATTCCGCAGTTGAAATCGGAGAAAAAAATATAATTGACCTTTTTTCAAAACTGTATAGCAGATATACTTCTTTGCCATATTTACCCCAGTTATTTATTAGAGTCAGAGACCCTAGACAAATATCTAAGCTCTACTTGGCACTTGGAGAAACTGCTCACTTATTAAAAGGATTTATTCTCCCAAAATTTTCGCTGTTAAATGCAGTTTCATATATCACACAGATTATTAATATTAATCAACTATCTACAACACCAATATATATGTTACCCATATTAGAAGCTGTAGATATCGTTCCATTATCTACCCGAGCCAGTTTATTACAATCAATTCATGAACTTCTATTACAGAATAAGCCCTATGTCTTAAATGTAAGGGTTGGTGGAAATGATTTATGCCATACCTTTGGAGTAAGAAGAAATGCAAATGAAAATATTTATAACATTAGACCTGTTGCAAGTATATTAAGTGATATAGTTACCACTTTCTGTAAAGATTTTGTGATTTCAGGACCGGTTTGGGAGTATTTCGCAGATGAAAACGATAATTGGAAAACTGGCTTAGAAGCTGAAATGCGCTTGGATCTATTAAATGGATTTATTGGAAAAACAGTAATTCATCCAAATCAAATACCTATAGTTAATAACTGTTTAAGAGTTAATCAGCATGATTTAGATGATGCTATGAAAATTTTGACTTTTGAAAATCCATTGCTTCAAGTGGTAAAAAGTTCAGCGGGTACTCGAATGAATGAAATTAAAACACATACAAATTGGGCAAAAAAACAGTTATTATTAGCTTACATACATGGGGTGAAGTAGATACATGAATTATTTAGAGAAAGATATAATTGCAATTGCAAAACGTGACAATAATAATAAAAGGAAATTTCTATTAGTGGATTCATTACAAGGTAAACACATTCCTGTTTCGCCAGAAAAAACGTTTGAATTAATCAAACATCTTTCTGATAAAGTATTTTCTTCTTATAATACTAAAAATTTACTAGTGATTGGTTTTGCTGAAACAGCTACTGCAATTGGTGCTCTTTTAGCTTCTTATGCTCCCTTTAATGTAAATTATATACATACTACAAGAGAAATTGTGGAGGATTCCGATTATGTTTTTTTCTCTGAAGAGCACAGCCATGCTACAGAGCAAAAATTAGTTAAAAATTTGTTGGACAAGTACCTTTCTGAGGACACTCTAATAATTTTTGCAGAAGATGAGGTAACTACAGGTAAAACTATAGAAAACATAATATCAATATTGGATAGAACTTATCCTTTATTTCACTTGAGATTTGGCGTTGCTTCAATATTAAACGGAATGTCGATTGACAAAATAAATGAATTAAATAAGCGAAATATTAAATGTCATTTTATTCTACCTGTTCCTAAGTACAACTACGATAGTATTTTATGTAGCTATGAATATACCGATAATATAAAGATTCGCTGTTCTAAGATATTTAATATTCGTGAGCACTCAGACTTATCTTATTCCAGTTTGACTATTAATCATTATTGCGATACTAGGAAAGGGGTAAGTATAAGGAATTATGTACAACAGTGTGACGTTTTTTCTTGTCAAATTGTCAATACTTTGAATTTATCAGATTTAACCAATAAAAGAATACTTATCATAGGTACAGAAGAATTTATGTATGCCGGCTTACACTTTGGACATTATCTTGAAAAAGTCACCTCTGGTAATTCCGTGCTTTTTCATGCAACTACTCGAAGTCCAATCCTGCCATGTACTCACAGTGACTACCCCATTAAATGTCGCTATGAGTTAACTAGTTTCTACGATGAATTGCGCACTACCTATATATATAATTTATCAACATATGATTATGTCTATATTATTACAGATTCGCAAAAAGAAACAACAGGCCTTGCTTCTTTATGTGATGCACTTGTAAAAAACGATTGTAAGAATATCACAAAAATAGTATGGAAGTATTAGTTTGAAAAATGCCGCAAGCGTCGGCGGCGGAATGGGGATTTATATGAAAAGTACATATTCAGAAAAAGATGTCATACTATTATTGAAAGACATCTCTGGGCTAGTGGAACCACTTTCGACAGAACAAAGAGAAAATCAGATACAGAATGGCATTCATTATTGTGAAATGCTTCCTTTAGAATATAAACCTTCAATTAAATATATGGAGGCCTATAAATTTTCACTAGATACCTTTGCCCAGCAAACCTCAGATGCTGTATGCCAAGTTTCCGAGAAAATCTATCATAATTTTAGGAATAATGAAATCGTATTGGTATCTTTGGCCAGAGCAGGTATTCCCATTGGAATTTTAATTAAACGTTATCTTGAACATAAATATCAAATATCCGTGTCTCACTATGCAGTCTCTATTATTAGGGATAAAGGTATTGATAAAAATGCTATTAATTATATTTTGTCAAAACATTCACCTAAGTCGTTTCAATTCGTAGATGGTTGGATTGGAAAAGGTGCTATTCAACGGGAATTGGATGCTACATTGAATGGTTATCCAGAAATATCAACAAAGCTAGCGGTATTGTCAGACCCCGCTAATATGACTGATTTATGTGGGACTCATGAGGATATTCTAATTCCAAGCTCGTGCTTAAATTGCACCATTTCTGGGTTACTTAGCCGAACTTTTTTAAGAGATGATATAATATCAGAGAACGATTTTCATGGCGCTGCATTTTATTCAGAATTATTATCTGAAGATCTTTCTTATGAATTTATCGAAAAAATACAGCAATATTTTAATTACGATACTAAATTAGTGTGTACCATTCCAGCAGGACTATCAGGTCTTACCGAAGTAAAAAGTATTGCAGCGCATTTTTCTATAGATAATATAAATCTAATAAAGCCTGGAATTGGAGAATCAACTAGGGTATTACTTAGACGAATGCCCTGGAAGTTACTATTGAACCCTGGCTTTCAAGATGATCCTTTACTTAATCATCTAATTCGATTAGCGAACGAAAAGAATGTACCTATTGAAGAATATAATCTTCACAACTACAAAGCATGTGGAATCATAAAAAATATGGCCGACGCTTAATGAAAGTCCTCCTTTCTTTCGTCAATCACAACCTCCGCTACAACAACAACCAAGGGCTGTCTCAAAATAACTAATTGAGACAGCCCTATTATAATTTAATATTGATTAAGTTTTAATATACTCTCTTATATCTTAACAAAATTATATATTAGAATCCTATAGTTTCTTAAGTTTAAACTTATCTACTTCCTCTTGCAGCATAGAAGCCTGTCCGGATAGTTCTTCACTTGCTGCTGCACTTTCTTCTGCTGTTGCTGAATTGGATTGAACAACTGCTGAAATCTGATCAAGACCAATGGTGACTTGATCAATAGAATCTGCCTGCTCTTTGAATGCCGTAGAAATCTGATTAATGGCCACGACAACTTCTCCAGCATTTTCCACTACTGATTTCATTGCTTCAGCCGTCTGCACTGCAATCGCACTTCCTTCCTCTACAGATTTAACAGTTTCTTCAATCAGTATGGTGGTATCCTTAGCTGCCTCAGCAGATTTTCCTGCAAGATTTCTTACTTCATCCGCTACAACTGCAAAGCCCTTTCCTGCTGCTCCTGCTCTAGCTGCTTCCACTGCAGCATTTAATGCTAAAATATTTGTTTGAAAAGCAATGTCTTCAATGGACTTAATAATTTTGCTGATTTCTTTTGATTTTTCTGAAATATCTTCCATTGCCAGCATCATACTGTTCATTTGTTTGTTACTACTCTGCAAGTCTTGTCCAACTTTAGTGGTTTTTTCATTTGCGACAATTGCCTGTTGTGAATTCTCTTTTACTTTCTCAGATATCTCATTTATAGCCGCTGCAAGTTCTTCAATGGAGCTTGCCTGCTCAATAGATCCCTGGGCAAGTGCCTGAGAGCCTGTAGATACTTGCTCTGCACCAAGGTCAACTTGATCTGCCGATGTTTTAATGTTGCTTAGCGTCTGGCTCAATTCCTGGATGATATCAATCATTGATTTTTCAATTTTCTTAAATATACCAACAAATTCTACAGAAAGCTGGACATTAAAGTTCCCTTTGGACATCTCCTCTAGACCTCTTGTAGTATCCTCTATAACATCCTTAGTCTTTGCTATCATGATTCTCATGCTCTCTGCAAGGTTCCCAATCTCGTCTCGACTGGTATATTCAATCTCATAATCAAAGTTTCCCTCTGATAATTCTTTAGCTGCTTTTTCAACCTCCCTAATAGGTTTTACAATTGCATTTGCAAAAGCTATGATAATAATTGACGCTAAAATCAGTGAGGCTAAACTGATACCCAGGCAAATCATAAGCGCAGTATAAGATGTCTGCATAAACTCAGACTTTTCTAAATTCAGACAGATAAACCAACCTTCACTACCTTCAATTGGAGAAAATACAGCAAATTTATCAACACCCTTGTAATAATATTCACCAAAACAAGTCTCACCTTTAGTAGCACTTTCTGCCAATTGAGCCAAAGGTTCTAATAACTTATCTGATTCGCCCATTTTTTTTACGCTTGTACTACTATTCACTAATGACTGATCTTTATGTGCTAAAAATCTAGTATCTTTATCAATAATATATGCATATCCTGTCTTTGCAATAGTAATTGTATTTGACATATCCGATAAGGCTTTTCCATCTAAAGTCATATACACTACTCCAACAACACTTGTATTAAATAACCCTTTATCCCAAAGCGGCGCTGATATGTAAATTAATGTACCAGAACCATCCGCTTTTACTTCAGGGGAAGAATAAAAACTCTTGCCAGTCAATGCCTTAGAGAAAAACTCTTTATCTCCTACATAGTTTCCTTCTAAATCCATTCCCGAAGTATCCGCAATAGAAACGTTTATTAATCCATATTCCTTAACCTTACTGTCTAAAACCTGACGCTTTTCAGCATATGTAGACCCTGGATTGGAAAGTCTGGCAATGGTACCAATTTCACTTACTATACCTTCTCTTGCAGATATTCTGTTTTGAATGGCTAAAGCAGATGTCTTAGAGGTCTCTTGTAAAATTGCCTGTACCGTTGATTCAGTCCCTTTAATACTTAGAATGCCAAAGACTGCCGACACCGTTGCAAGGGAGAGAAACAGTACAATTAAGACGATTGCTAATATTTTTGTTTTAACACTTTTAAAGCTCATACACGCTACCTCATTATCCTTTTCAATTATACTATAACAACATGTTTTTCCTATTATACTATAATTTAGACAAATGTCCATTAGGCAAATAAAAATTTGTCGAAATTTTTTTAACATTATTCGCTTTATGGTAACATATTATACAATTTTAATTAAATGTGTATAAATTTGGATATTAGCTATTAAAAATATTATCAATAATATCAAAAATAACAGTTCTTGAGTATCCACGACTCTCAAGCCTTCTAGCAACCTTTGCTTTAATCCTTTGCAATTCTTTAAACTTTTGTGCCTTCCTATTAAAGTCATCATCACAGTCGGTGGCTAGATCTTTTATTTCTACATTCTGTACTATTTTTAATGCTTCACTGTAAGCCCTTTCTCTCTCATTTTTTGCTGCTAGAGTATCACTGCTTGACACCACCTCATCTATTAACTGCTTATCCACCCCCTTGTTCCAAAGTTCGCCTTTTATTTTTGCGCTGCCTTTTCCCTTAGAAACTGCATATTCAATATAATTTTTAATATAAAGTTCATCATTTAAATAATTCATTTCCAACAAATAGCCTACAGTCTCTTCAATTTCATCTGTGGAAAATTCCTTTTCTTTTAAATGTTTTTTAATTTCCTGACATGTTCTATCCCTGTTAGCTAGGTGCTTTAAGGCCACATCAATAGGGTTCTTTTTCTTTTGAACCGAATCTTCTGTTTTATTCTTGTGATTAATATTCATAAGAATCTCCTGCCGTAGCAACTATACAATGTTCTCCCATAGCTGCTTTTAAATCACAAATAGCTTTTATTCCAGTACAATGTACCGGCATGACCATTCCGATGTTTTCTTTTACAATTTCATGTACAACTTTGTTTCGTGTTGCCTCATCTGCACTATACAAATGCATTCCCGCAATTAAGCCCAACACCTTTTCTCCCGGAAAGATTTCCTTTGCATATCGTATAACAGGAATAACCCCTTTATGGCTGCATCCAGAGAATACATATATCCCCTTACTGATTCCTTGCTCGTCTCTATCCCTTATTGCCAAAAACTGCTCATGTTTCATTTCATCTTCCAATAATTCAACTTGGCCATTTTGCGACATTGTTTTAATATAAAATTTTTCTGTTGCTTCTATCCCTTCGACATTGGGAATTGTTCCAGAGATAACAATGTCTTCTGAAATCTTATATGTTCCATCCGTCAGAATTGTTCTTTCCAGTATACCTTGCTTTGTCTGTTCATCCCATAATATACTACATGGTTCCTTATCCAAAACACCATTTTCTGTACCATAAGTTTCTTCAAAGGCATCTTTGTGAATATAAATATGAGCATTGGGATTTACATCACAGAAGCAAGGCAGTCCCTCTGTATGATCATAATGTCCATGACTTATAATAACGTGTTCAATTCTTTTTAAATCTAGATTCAGAAAATCTGCATTTTTTGCAAACAAATCTGACGCTCCTGTATCAAACAATATAATCTTATCTGCTGCTTCTATGTACATGGACAATCCATGCTCGGCCATGCACCCTGGGTTGTCCGTCTTATTCTCTGATAAAAAAGTAAACTTAACCATTTTTTCACCTCTTCTTAAATTCTTTTTATAACAATAGGCTCTTTTAACTGTGTACAGGCGACTCCAGCTAATTTTGCTTCTATATTAAGATTTAATTTTTCTAACTCTAAGTCAATTTCTTGAAAATATGCCTCTTCTATATTGGACTTAAAAAAATAACCTTCTTTAACTTTATTTACAACTGAAAAATTTGAAAACCCTTCATGGGCAAATCCCTTTCCCGTATACTTTACAAAGGCTTCTTTTCTAATCCATACTTGAAAAAAGGTATCTATTCCTTGTGATTTAATATATTCCACTTCATTTCCCTGAAAAAACCTCCGTGCTACTTTTTCATATTTTAGCTGTTTATAAAGTTGAATATCCATGCCTACATTAAAATCGGCCATTAAACACGCCCAAATATCGCCTGAATGGCTTATGGAAAAACATATAGGTACATTTTCAAAATATGGCTTTCCATATTCACCACGCTTGATAAGGGCATTATCATACATACCATTTGAATAATCCGCCAAAGCCTTCTTTACCAGAACTTCACCAGCTATTCCATGATGGTCTTTTCCATTATGCAAGTATAAAACCATTCAGGCCTTCCCTTCTATTAAATAAGCACCATATATATCTTATAATATACATGGTGCCTCAAATACTATTAATATTACGCTCTAAGAACTTACTTTTGGCTACTTAGTCTGGCTAAAATTCTCTGATAACCTTCAGCGCCATAAACTAAACATTTATTTATTCTACTAATTGTAGCAGTACTTGCTTTTGTCGCTTCCTCAATTTCACTATATGTTTTCTTTTCAGATAGTAACTTTGCTACCTGCAATCTCTGTGCAATAGCATGAATTTCATTAATTGTACAGATATCTTCAAAGAATCTGTAGCAATCCTCTTCATCCTGTAATGTCAGAATAGCTTTAAACAACTCGTCAATGTCATCACGTTTAAATTTTGATTCATATGCCATAATACTGCTCCTTTCGAACACTTTAACACTTTACAGTATGATTATAGCACTTTAGTTTGTGAAACGTCAATGAATATTTTGAAAATTTTCTACATTTAAGTTACCATTAAAATTGACTTCTGTCAATTGCAAATTAAATATATCTTTATATTCCAAATGATTAAGATGTCTACCGAACGTGGTTTTCTATTGATTTTACTTAATTATTTTTGGGTCAGCAATTCTATTGCCTTATTTAACTGAGTATCTACTTTACTGTTTTCAGGAAGTTCTACTACATAATCCGGCTTTACGCCAACACCCTGTATTACTTTACCCTTTGGAGAAAAGTATTGAGCAATTGTAATTTTAACAGCGTCTCCATCTTTCAAAGGAGCCATGGATTGAATAACACCTTTCCCAAAAGACTTGGTGCCAACTATCTTTCCACCTTTATTGTCCTTAATACCCGCAGAAAGAATTTCAGAAGTGCTTGCTGTTCCACCATTTATCAAAAGTACATACGGTAGGTTGGTTTTTCCTTCTTTAGTATTCATATACGCACGTTCTTGAGATTTTCCTTCGGTATATGCCAAAACTCCTTCATCTAACAAAAGATCTGCAACTTCTACTCCACTCTCAACAACACCACCGCCATTATTTCTCAGGTCAATTACTAAACCGTCTACACCTTTCACTTCAAATGCATTTAATTCTTTTTTAAAATCTGCTGCAGTCCCAGTTTCAAAATTACTAATATAAATGTATCCAATATTATTATCCAAGGTTTTTGCGAATACAGAGTCAAGGGTTATACTTGCTCTTGTTAAATTAGCATCAATGCGCTTTCCTTCTCTTAAATATGTCACCTTAACTTTTGACCCTGCTGTTCCTCTCATATTCGCTACTGCAGTATCTAATTGTGATCCTTTATAGGATACATCATCCACCGCTATAATTAAGTCACCCGACTTAATTCCTACTCCTTCTGCTGGACTACCTTTTACGGTTGAAACAACAACGATATATCCATCTGTATTTGCACCTACAGTTACGCCTATGCCTTCTAATTTTCCGGTAGTTTTTATCATGAAATTGTCATACTCTTCTTTAGACATATAATTGGTATATGGGTCACCCGTTCCTTCAAATAATCCATAGCACATTCCCTCAATCAGTTTGTCTTGATCTAAATCTTTATAATAATACTTATTTAAAGTCTGATAAAGAGCTTCTACTTTTGCATATCTGTTTATTATAGTCTTGTAAGCATTGTAGTCTTCCTTACTTATCCTTATGTTTTGACCAGGAATAAATGTAACCCCTGCATAAGTAATCATGCCCCCCAAAAGTGCTGCAATAATTACAATGATGACTAGGTTACGTTTTTTTATTTGTATCATACTCTTCCTCCGCTATCTGTTCTCATATACTTTTAGTTTAACACAGCTATCGTATATCGTTAACCAGAAATTGAATTTTTTTAGTTCCGTTCCACTCTGAAATATCGGGGCTTCCTAAAAGCGTTACCAATTTTTGACTCGTTAGCTTTCCTTTTAGCTCATCCGCCTTATTAAAAAGGACACATTGAATCACTGAGCTATCATTGCAATAAGCAGAGAATCTTACGTGTTTTCCTTCATTTCCCATATACTGTAGGTTTTTCATTGTTATATCTGGTAAAGCCACATATGGTTTCTCGTTACAATTACCAAATGGGGCTAATCTCTCCAATTCATGAATTAAGTCAAAGGTTAAATCCTTTCCATTCAGAAATAGATCGATCTCCGTATTATCCTCAAAAATATCAGGATTTATTTCCAGCATTTTATGTATACTGGCACAAATCCCCTCTCGAAATGCACTAAGATTTTCGGCTTTCATAAGCAGTCCACAAGCTCCTGCATGCCCTCCAAACCTTTCATAGAGTTTTTCTTGATCCTTAAGAATATTGTACAAATTTATGCTTTTTATACTTCTTCCAGTACCTTTTAAATAATCCTCACCCGTAGGCGTTAGAATAATTGTTGGTTTGTTATACTTATCTTTTAATTTACCTGCGACAATTCCAGAAATCCCCTCATGTGCGTTTGGACAGTTTACAATGTAAAACTTATCCTCCAAATGATGCTCCAAGATAATCTTCTCGCACTCAGCAAAAGTATCTTCCTGAACTTTTTTTCTTTGCCTATTATTACTGATCAATTCTTCTACGATAGATTGCAGCTGCTCCTGTTCTTGGCATTTTAAAAGCTCCACTCCAATTTTCGCATCAAGCATCCTACCTGCCGCATTTAAATGGGGTACTACTCCAAACGCAATATTATCTGATTTTATTTTTCCTACATTAAGTGAAATATCTTCAATAAGTTTAACGAGCCCTTTTCTATGCCCCTCTTTAATCACATTCATCCCATATTTAACTAAAGTTCTGTTTTCATCAATCAGAGGAACAATATCGCCTATGGTTCCAATTGCAACTAAATCCAGTAATTCATTCACGGCCCTTTTTGGTAATCCCGCTTTCCTTTGGATTCCTTGTGCCAGTTTAAAGGCGACACCACATCCCGCTAAATATTTAAAAGGATATTTGCATTCCGGATGCTTTGGGTTTATTACTATACAATCAGCTACAGTGTCTGTAATGCTGTGATGATCGGTTATCATGATATCAATCCCTAATCTTTTTGCATGTTCCACTTCTTCATATGAAACGCTGCCACAGTCTACAGTCACAACCAATTCTATTCCCCTCTCCTTAATTTTAGAAAGGGCCTCTTTGTTCAGACCATACCCTTCATCAAATCTAGATGGGATATAATAAGTTACATCCGCATCAAAGTTTGATAAAAACTGTAATAGTATGCTTACGGAAGTTATTCCATCTGCATCGTAATCTCCATATATACAAATTTTCTTTTTTTCATTTATGGCGGACAATATTAAATCCACCCCCGCTTCTAAATCATGAAGCAGGAATGGATCATATGTTTTTTTTGGTTTGTCCGACAAAAATTCTAGCATTTCAGTCTCTTCTGAGATACCTCTTTTTTTTAGTAATTCTATTATTATCGGATTTATTTTATTCATTTGTCGCCTTTATTCTCTTTATTTTGAAATCCACCCTAGTGGATCTTTATAATCACCATTTACACGAACTTCAAAATGAAGATGTGGCCCTGTTGATTGCCCTGTTGAGCCAGACTTTGAAATAGCCTGACCTCTTGAAACAACGTCTCCATTCTTTACAAGAAGACTGGAATTATGAGCATATAAAGTTACAATTCCACCGCCATGGTCAATCATTACCATATTGCCATAGCTGTTATTCCATCCAGCTTTTATAACCGTACCTCCATTTGCAGCAACTATTGTAGTGCCTGATGGGGCACCAATATCAACACCAGTATGAAGTTTCTTAACCTTAAGAATAGGATGAATTCTATATCCAAAAGGCGAAGTTATTTTTGTAACGCCTGGAGCTGGCCATGCCATAATTCCTCCAAGATATGTAGTACCTGTACTCTGAGCTGCTAATATCTCTGCCTTTAACCTATTTGCTTCGGCAAGGAAAGATTTTTCCATTTCTGCTAAGGCTTTGTTATCACTTGCAACTTCTGCCTTCTTATCTGCTACAACAGATTTATCCTCGTTTAATGCAGCTTTTTTTTCTGCCTCCTCAGTTTGAGCCGCAACCAGGTTGGATTGAAGCTGTAATAAATTCTTTTTTTGATTATCTATAATTTTATGTTGTTCTTGAAGTTGTTCCATAACCTGTTTGTCATTATCATAAATGCGTTGTACTCTGTCCATATTTGTCATTAAATCTGTAACGCTGGTAGAACCCAACAATACGTCAACAAATCCAACAGAGCCATTCTTATACATGCTTCTCAACCGTCCGTTCAGGTTTGTATTTTGAACATCCATATTTTTTTCAAGCTCATCTAACTGTGCCAATGCTTCCTGTATTTTGTTTTGTGTAGCAGCAATGTTACCACCCAAAGCATTGATCTCAGCCTGCGAAGCATTGATCTTTCCCTCAAGTGCTTGTATTTCTTTATTCAATGAATTTTCCAGTTTTTTTCCTTGTTTTAACTGATTTTTAACATCGCTTAACTGTCCATTAACATCATCCAATTGATTCTGTGTAGCACTTCCAGCATAGGTAAGACCTAAAGTGCCAAAAGATAGTACTAGCACGAATATTAAAGTATATGATATAACTTTTCTCATATGTATAACTCTCATCCTTTCTATGTATCTAAGAACCTTCTCATGGAAACTATACTTCCACAAGCACCTATGCTAATTCCTATAGCCATAAAAATAGAAATTAAATTCGTTGTTAAAAAACTTTTTGATACCATTGGTGTTGATAAAATCAAGAATAAATCTTGTCCTATTAAATCAACAATTTTTCCATATACAAAAGCAACGGTTATAACTGCAATACCTGCCGAAATCATTCCAATAACTATACCTTCAATCAAAAATGGGCCTCTTATAAACCAGTTTGTCGCCCCCACATATTTCATTATGCGTATTTCTCTAGCTCTTGCCAGTACTGTAAGCTTAATAGTATTTGAAACAACTACTACAGAAACGACTACTAAAAAAATCATAATGATAAAAGCTGCTATTTGAATAGCATTTGTAATCTTAACTAATTTTTCTACAGTTTCCTTATAATACTTTACATCTTCAACTCCGTCTTTTGCTCGTAGTGCTTCCACAACAGTATCAGAGGTCTCCAATGTTTCTACCTTAACCATTATTGAATTGGGAAGTGGATTGCTGCTCAGCGAATCTAAAAGATATGCACTTTCCCCCCAGTCTGATTTCCAGTCTTGCATTGCATCTTCTTTTGAAAGATAAGTAGCATCAGAAACTCCGCGCAGCCCTTTAACTTCTGAAACCATATTTTCAGCCTGCTCATATGTAGTTGTATCTAATAAATATACCTGAACTGTGTCAAAATCCTGCCTTGCTGCCTCTGAAGCCATATTAATATTTACAATTAAAACAAAAAACAATCCTAATATTAACAACATAGCCGTAATTGAAAATATAGAAGCAAAACTCATGGTTCTATTTCTAAATACCTGAATAAATGCCTGCTTTAGTGTATACTTTATACCGTTAAACATGATTGCCGAATACACCTCCCATATACATACCCGTATGCTTATGCTTTTGGGCATCTTCATCTTTTATGTAAGTCCCTACATCATCTCTTACAATTTTTCCTTTTTCTATTACAATAACTCTTTTACCCATTTTATCTACAATATCCTTCGCATGAGTTACCATAACAATAGTAGTTCCTCTTAAATTAATCTGTTCTAAGAGACGCATAATGTCCCACGCAGTATCAGGATCTAAATTCCCTGTAGGCTCATCTGCTATCAGTACTGTAGGATTATTTACTATGGCTCTGGCTATGGCGACTCTCTGCTGTTCGCCTGCAGACAACTCATCTGGATATTTATTTGCCTTGTTACTAATCCCGACAAGACTAAGTACCTGTGGAACCTGTCGTCTAATAGACCTGGAACTCATATGAATAATTTCCATGGCAAAAGCTACATTTTCATATACTGTCATTTTCGGCAGAAGCCTAAAATCCTGAAAAACTATCCCCGTACTTCTTCTCAGCTTTGGAATTTTTCGGTTAGCTAAAGTTGTTATTTCATTTCCATTTACTTTGATGCTACCTGAATCAGCATCAATCTCTTTTAGAATAAGTTTAATAAAAGTGGATTTTCCTGCCCCGCTGGGTCCCACCAGAAAGACAAAATCACCTTTATTTATCTTAACACTAACATTATCTAAGCCTATATTGGTTTTATAGGTCTTGGTAACGTTTTCAAAAACTATCATATAGGGTAACCTCCCCTGTTACTATTTATCATCAAAATTTTCTATTGTTCTACATAAAATTACATATAGCACTGTTTTCTATTATAACGCAAAACAACATTATTTTAAATAGTAACCTTTGTTACAAAAGTATTACATTTATGCTTTTAATAATTGAATTATTTGTCGAACAGGTTCTGTTAATGCTTCTGCTATTAATTTTACACTATATGGTAACTTGCAATTATATTCTGCCAAATAAATCTGCTCCTGTGAAACTACAGGAACTTTTATAAAATGTTTTATCTTCATAAAATCATAAAGTTCCCTTTTATTGATGCCGTCATTATACTTGTTTACTACCCAAATAGTAGTTTGTCCCTCTAGCTGGCACTTTTTCATGTGGCATAACTGATTATATGCTGCTATAAGCTTTGATGGTAATGGATCTATAACAAATACAATAACGTTCATCTCCTTTAAAATCTGTTCAAAACCGTCGCACTGACCAATATCACAGATTATCTTATCTGCTGTAATATTATTTATAAGTCTGCAGAATTCAATTGTTTCAAGTTTTTTCTCCTTTATTTTTTTACTATTTGGAGGAACACAAAGTGCCCAGTTAATACGTTCATCCAGATTAATAAGGCCTGCAATACTTCTCCCGTCAGCAATTTCAGTATAAAAGTCATAGAAAGTTCTCCCAGCAAACCTCTTATCCATGCCTAAACTATCATAAAGAAATGTTAATTTGTTAATACTACTAATCTCCACATAAGCAATATGCTTTTCTTTGTCTTTGGATAGTTCTTTGGCAAGTGCAGTTGCGATAAAACTCTTGCCTACTGCCGATTCCATACCCGTTACCCCGATTTTAAACCTATTATTCACTATGCAATACTCTTCATCACATTGCTCTCTTACAAAAATCCTATTTAACATTTTTTCCTCCCTTTAGACTGAAATTGTACAAATAATGTTCTAGTTTATATAGCATTATTTAAACATATTTTACATATTTTGTAAACTTCTTTATTCTACAAAAGAGGCAGCTCCCGTTTTTCTAATACTTTTTCTATAAATATACTTATCAGTTTTGAGTCAAATTGAGTTCCTGCATTTTTCTGCAATTCTTCTAATGCCGCTTTTTCTGATAATGCATGTCTATAGCTTCTTTCACTTATCATGGCATCATATGAATCAATGATTGCAACAATCCTTGACATAAGTGGTATTGTCTCTCCTTTTAACCCTTTGGGGTATCCTTTTCCATCCCACCGTTCATGGTGAAATAGTACATATTCTGCAAGGTCCGACATGCCATTTGCTGTACATAGTATCCTATATCCAATTTCTGAATGGCGTTTTATTTCTTTCCATTGATAATCTGAAAGTTTTTTTGTACTGTGAAGGACATTATCATCTATAGCTATTTTTCCTATGTCATGGAGCAAGCCAACAGTTTTAAGTTCCATAATTTCATCTTCAGATAACCCAAGAACTGTTCCCATTTTTTCGCACATATTGGCAACTCTACTGGAGTGTAATTCTTCTCTCTTATTATTTTTGTGAAGTGTATCCATTATTGCATTTATTGTATTTCCTTTCATATTCTGACCCTCAAAAAGCTTTTTTTTGTACATATACTTTTCAGCTTTTTTTATTACTTCACGAATATCCTCATTTTCATTATTCTTTGTTTCATAACCAAACGAAATAGAAATATCCATTAATCCAACTTTTTCATTTAGAGCTAGATGTTTTATCCGTCTAACAATTTTTTCTGTTTCACTCGAATCTGTTTTAGGCAATAAAAGAATAAACTCATCACCCCCTAATCTAGCTATAATGTCATCTACTCTGCAGCTCTTTTTCATTACTTGTGCTACTTTTTTAATAAGTTCATCCCCTGCTGCATGTCCAAAGGTATCGTTGATAAGTTTTAAGCCATTTACATCCCCCATTGCCACAGAAATTGGCAGATTCTCCTTTATATCAATTTTCTTTAACTCTCCTTCGTAAAATCTACGATTGTAAATGCCCGTAAGCTGATCGTGATAGCTTAGATAGAGAATTTTTTCTTCTGTTTTTTTACGTTGCGTGATATTTCTTACAATACTTAGAAACACTTTTTCATCTTTTAGAAAGGCACCTTGTAAGCTCACTTCAACATAAATTGCAGCACCATTTTTTAAATAATGAACCGTCTCAAAAATTTCACCATCTATATATTTAAAATCCAATTCTTCCATAGAATATGAAAATTGGGCAAGATGCCTTAAATCACAAATATTCATCAGTAAAAACTCATCATGCGAATAACCATAAACTCTTGTCGCAGCATTATTGGCTTCAAGAATATTTCCTTCCATATCTACAAAGAACATAACATCATTTGTATTTTCAGCAAGAAGCTGATATCTTTGCAGCCTTTCCTGCATCTGCACTTCTTCATGAACTTTTTCTTCCAGGGCTTTGTTCATTTGTTGTAGCTCAGCTGTACGCTGCACAACTTTTTTTTCCAACTGTTGCTTTAAGACATTATTTTTTTCCTCTGCAATTTTCATAACTTTCCCAATTACCATCACTACGGCAACTCCAATAACAATAATAATCAATGCCACCACAAAAATTAAACTGCGTAAGTAAATAATACTTTTTAGTACAGTGTTTTCATAATTTCCTACACCAAGGGTCCAATTTGTGTTTGGAATCGGTGCCATTGCAGTAATACGTTCATCACCATTCAAACTATAATGTAAGATTCCCGACTTACCGAGCCCCAGCTTGTTTAGTTCAATACCAAATTCTTTAAGCTCTCCATTTGTTTTTATCTCACTAAAAACGTTCCTCTTATCCTTAACCATTTGATTATCAGGGTGAATATAAACTATACCATCTGAACCCAGAACGAAAACATAACCCTCTTCTTTATCTATACTAAGTTCTGCGCCAACTTGTTTTCCGTCTCTCCGTCCAATCAAAACCCCAAGAATCTGATTTCCATTTTTGATTGGCACAGCCTCCATTATAACTGGCTCACCAGTTACTCTACTTATTATTACCTCAGAGACATTTGCTTTTCCATTCAACGCCTCTTGAATATACTCCCGATCACCTAACTGAGCTGTTTCATCACTTAAAACATAATATGCTATTCCATCTTTTGTAACAATGGCCATATCTAAATATCCTAAGTGTTCTATCTCTTTTTCCAGCATTGTTTTTTGCACTGTAATATCCATAGATTTCAATTCAGTTTCATCAGCCACAACTTGCAATACATCCAAATTTTCAGATAAAACAAGCCCCGTTCGATTTGCACATTCTTTAGAATATTTTATCATTGCTTTCTCTGTTTCTTTTAAAATTGCTGTAGTACTTAGACTTGTAGCTATAAATCCTAGTATCAATAAGGCAATAATGAGTAACATCCCAATTAAAAGTGAAAATTTTTTAGCTAAATTCATTTTGTTTCCTTCCAAATAAGAATAAGTACAATTTACTTTGCACTTCATTTTATTTTTAGTTTTTCAATTCCCACAATTAAAACCAATGTACCCCTATTTTTTTGTTTAGTTAAATTATTATCTAGTCAAATTTTCCCAGTATTATTTATATTTAAACAAGAATCGACATTTTTTTCAATATATAATATAAAAAATTTATATTATTTTTTTATGCTAATATTTCTAGTCTTTTGCAGCAACAAGAATTACCAGTTTTAGCAGTCACTATATTATCACGATACATATAATGATTATATATTTAAAATAATTTGATGGAAAAGAAAGAAGGTTTAGTTATATGAATTTACCAGAAACTCTTAGAACTTATATTAACGATGAGCTTTATGATTATGAGTCTTATACACAATTAGGAAATAATGCCCCTGACTTAGAAAGCCAACAAATGCTCTATGATATGGCTAATGATGGGATGCGGCATGCTGAAGAATTTAAGATTTTATATAATGGGCTGACTGGCGAGCAGTATAATCCGCAAATAACAACTACAATGCAGAGAAGGTCATACAGAGATGGTTTACGAGACAGAGCTTTAGCCGATGGACGTAGTTACCAAAGATACATGCGGCATTATAATAACAGAGGAATTGAGGACGCTTTATTGCTAAGCACTTTATTTGGCGCTGGTATTGATAAAAATTTACATTCAATTGCACTACTCTACTTATTAAGCAGATTTTAAAAAAACGATTTAGAAAATAAAACCTGAGAAATAAGCTGCTATTCTCAGGTTTTATAATTTTACTTCTCATCTTTATATATCCTGCCAGCAAAGTAGTGAGGTATCAAAGTAATCTATCTAGAATAAACTATATTAATTCAAGGAAAGGAGGATTTCAAATGGCTCATATTAACCAATTACCAGAATACAACTTAACAACTGGGCAGCTAAATCTATTATATAGGTTAAGGATAATTTGGAGAGACATGGCCACTTGGATAAGATCCTACTTAATCTACACATTCTTAGAATCGGATCCAGAACTGAAAGAGGCTGCTGCGCAAAAATTAATGGATTTGCCTGTAAAATATGCGGATATTTTCAGGATATTTTTCGGAAATGAAGTTGCTGACGACCATACCATTCTAATGACAAACTATACTAAACTTCTGATGTCACTTATTGATGCAACAAAGAGTGGTGATACGGATTCAATAAATGAATACACCAATTTGATAAATGAAAATATAAATGACCGGGTTAATTTTCTTACATATATTAATCCATTTTGGGAAAAAAGCACCATGTCAGATTTATTGCATACCTTTAATAATATGACAATAAATGAGATAAATACATTTGCAAATAAAGATTATCAAGCCAATATAGATTTATTTAGCAGGATTTTAACCTATGCGGATAGAATGGGAGACACTTTTGCAGAGGGCATGGTAAAATATTTTACTTTTAGCTCAAGGGAACCAAGAGTTCCATAATAATATAAAATATTAAGCTATGCTTTTGAGCGCACAAAATAGCAAATGTAAGTAAAAAATAAAGGAAAATCCTTAGGATTTTCCTTTAAATATAATATGTAATTGTAACTAATAATTTTAATAATTTCTAGTCTTTTTCACACTGTCTTTCATACTTTTCACATAATCAAATACATATTTACCGGCATTATCACCATACTTTTCTATAATTTTTACTATGGCACTTCCTACGATTACACCATCACATTTTTGAGAGATTTCAGCTGCCTGTTCTGGTGTATTTATGCCAAAACCAACAAAGCAAGGAATTTTAGTATTTTCCCGGATAACTTTTATGATACCTTCTAAATCTGTTTTAATTTCATTTCTCATTCCTGTAACTCCCATAGAAGAAACAAGATACACAAAACCTGACGCCTCTTCTGCAATCATCTTGATTCTGTTTTCAGACGTAGGCGCTATAAGTGAAATAACCTCTACTCCATATTTACTGGCAGCTTCAGTAACCTCCTTTTTCTCTTCAAACGGCAAATCAGGAAGAATGATTCCATCTACTCCAGTCTCTTCACAGCGCTTAAAAAATTTATCATATCCATAGCTGAAAACTAAATTTAAATACGTCATAAATACCAGTGGAATTCCACTTTCTTTTCTTACATCACATACTAATTCAAATACCTTATCTGTATCGATTCCCTTTGAAAGTGCTCTGATATTTGCTGCTTGAATAACAGGACCTTCTGCTATTGGATCTGAAAAGGGTATGCCGATTTCTATTAGATCAGCTCCACCTTTTATCATTTCAAAAATAAACTCTTTCGTTTTTTCTATAGTCGGATCTCCCGCAGTTATAAATCCTACAAAAGCCTTTTGTTTTTCTCCATTATGTATAAGAATATCTTTTATCCTATTCAACTATATTCACCCCCCTGTACTTTGCAATAGCTGCTACATCTTTATCTCCTCTTCCCGATAAGCAGACTATAATCACTTTATCCTTTCCCATTGTAGGTGCTATTTTCATTACATGAGCAATCGCATGAGAACTTTCAATTGCTGCAATAATGCCTTCTGTTTTCGCAATATATTCAAAAGCTTGTACAGCGTCTTCATCCGTCACAGGTACATATTGTGCTCTTCCTGTATCATGTAAATTTGCATGCTCTGGTCCGATTCCTGGATAATCCAAGCCAGCTGATATTGAATATACTGGAGCAATCTGCCCAAATTCATCCTGACAAAAATAGGACTTCATCCCATGAAATACTCCTAGCCTGCCATTTGCAATTGTTGCTGCATTTTTGTCTGTATTTACACCATGGCCTGCCGCCTCACATCCAATAAGCATCACCTCTTTATCTTCTATAAAATTATAAAACATTCCCATAGCATTACTTCCACCACCTACGCAAGCCACTACTGCATCAGGCAGCTTCCCTTCAGTCTCTAATATCTGTTGCTTTGCTTCCTTACTTATAATACTTTGGAAATCCCTTACAATCATAGGAAAAGGGTGCGGTCCCATTACAGACCCTAAAACATATAAGGTATCCTCTACCCGGTTTGTCCACTCCCTCATAGCCTCATTTACTGCATCCTTAAGTGTCATAGTTCCACTGGTCACAGGATTTACTTTTGCCCCTAGCAATTCCATTCTATAAACGTTCAAAGCCTGCCTTTCTGTATCCTCTTTACCCATAAAAATTTCACACTCAAGTCCCAGTAGTGCTGCTGCCGTTGCAGCTGCCACTCCATGCTGGCCTGCACCAGTCTCAGCTATTATTCGGGTTTTACCCATTTTCTTTGCCATCAGGACCTGTCCCAAAACGTTATTAATCTTATGTGAACCTGTATGATTCATGTCCTCTCGTTTTAAATATATTCTTGCACCGCCTAAATCTTTTGTCATTTTTTCAGCATAATATAATTCTGATGGTCTTCCGGCATATTCTTTTAAAAGCTTATCCAGCTCTTTATTAAAATCAGAATCATTTCTATATATTTCATAACATTCCTCAAGATGAATTATTTCACTCATCAATGTTTCTGGAATATATTGTCCTCCATGTATACCATATCTGCCTTTAATCATTTCTTACCCTCCTAACGAATTCTAATATTTTTTCTCTGTTTTTATCTCCATCTTGTTCTACACCGCTGCTCACATCTATTCCATACGGGTTTAAAATTTTTATTCCCCTTTCTACATTAGCAGCATTAATTCCACCTGCAAGAAAAAAAGGCTTGCTTACTTTTTCTATCAAATTCCAATCAAAGCACTGACCCGTTCCACCTGCACCACTATCCAGTAATACAAAATCCGCACTACTTTCCTGTGCTTTCTTAATATCTAAAGATTTTTCTACTTTCACTGACTTTATAACAGGGACATCTATAATTGATTTAAGATTTTCTATAAAAATTTCGTTTTCATTTCCATGAAGCTGCACCATTTCAATTATTTGTTTTTTCACTATGTTTACTATATTTTCTAAAGGTTCATTTACAAAGACCCCTACTGCTTTGATATCTTTATTTAAAGCTTGCCGTAATATCCATGCATTCTCCAAACTAACTTGTCTTTTGCTTTTTGCAAATACGAATCCTATATAGTCAGGTTTAGCCTCATTGACATAATCTATATGACAAATTTTGCTAAGACCACATATTTTGATCTTTGTCATAAAGTTCTCCATTCCTTCAACAATGATTTTTTATCCGAGCTTTTCATCAGTGTTTCTCCAATTAGTACAGCATTAACCTTGTGTTTTTTTAATTCCTGAATGTGTTTAGAAGAATTTATGCCACTTTCTGATATATAAATTACATTGGGTGGCACAATGTATCTAAGTTCTATACAGTTAGAAAAATTCACTTGGAATGTCTTTAAGTTTCTATTATTTACTCCAATCATCCTCGCTCCTGCTTCTAATGATTTTAAAACTTCTTCTCTAGAGTGTGCCTCTACTAAAGCCGACAGTCCTAAAGAATCAGCAATCCTAATATATTGTTGAAGCTGTTCTTTATCCAATATAGAACTTATTAATAAGATTGCAGATGCTCCTATTATTTTGGATTCATAGATCTGGTAACTGTCAATAATAAAATCTTTTCTTAGTATGGGGACATTTACCTGTCTGCTTATTTCTTCAAGATATTGATTGTCCCCTAAGAAATACTGTGGTTCTGTCAGTAATGAAATACAGGATGCTCCAGCCTTCTCATAATCTTTAGCAATTTCTATGTAAGGAAAGTCCTCTACAATTATCCCCTTTGAAGGAGAAGCTTTTTTTACTTCACAGATAAAAGAAAGTTCATCCTTTCTTAATACTTCCTCAAAAACAAAATCCTCATCTGCAGGCATGCGCTCTGCAATTTTTTTTATTTTTTCCAAAGGTTCTTTTGTTTTCAAAACATCAACTCGTTTTCTTGTGCTTTCAACTATTTTATCAAGTATCATGTTTATCACTCCTAGCGGTTAGATAAAGTAATAAACTTTTCTAACTGTTTCATGGCCATTCCAGTATTCAACATTTTTTCTGCCATCTCAATTCCTTCTTTTATTGATTCAACTTGTTGCGCTATGTATAAAGCTGCTGCAGAATTTAATATTACTGCCTCTCTTTTGGGGCCCTTTTCTCCCAGCAAAATATTCTTTGTGATTTCTGCATTCTCCATTGGTGTACCACCGAGTAAGTCTTGTTTCTTGCAACGTTGCAGCCCAAAATTTTCAGGAGAAATTTCATATTCACTGATTATCCCATCTCTTATTTCGCAGACAGTAGTAATATCACTCACAGAGATTTCATCCAGCCCATCATTTCCATATACGACCATTCCATTATTAACGCCCAAGTTCAATAGAACTCTTGCCATAGGTTCAACCAAAGACTTATCATAAACCCCCATCAACTGCATCTTTGCACCTGCAGGGTTTGATAATGGCCCTAAGATATTAAATACTGTTCTTATACCAAGTTCTTTTCTTACAGAAGCAACATGCTTCATAGCAGTATGGTACGTCTGTGCAAATAGGAAGCAGATACCTATTTCCTTTAATATTTCGGCACTCTTTTCGGGCGTAATATTTATATTTACCCCAAGAGCCTCTAGAACATCTGCCGCCCCACATTTACTAGAAGCAGCCCTGTTGCCATGCTTTGCCACAGGCACTCCAGCAGCTGAAATCACAAGAGCCGAAGTTGTTGAAATGTTAAATGAATTAGAACCATCGCCTCCAGTTCCTACTATTTCAAGCACCTCCATTTCATGAGGTAATTTTACGCAATGTTTTTTCATCCCCTGCGCTGACGCGGTTATTTCTTCAATGGTTTCCCCCTTCATACTCATAGCTGCTAAATATGCACTTTTTTGAATGTCACTTGCTTGTCCTCTCATGATTTCGTCCATCACATTTTCTGCCATGGTATAATCTAAATCTTCATTATTTACTAATTTACCAATTGCTTCTTTAATCATATTTCTGCCCTTCTTTCAAAAAATTTTTGATTATTATTTTTCCTTCCTCTGTCAAAATCGACTCTGGGTGAAATTGAAGTCCATAAACTTTATATTTAGTATGCTGCAATGCCATTACTTCACCATCATAAGTCCTTGCTGTCACCTTTAATTCTTCTGGAAGACTTTCCCTTATTGCCGCTAAAGAATGATATCTGGCAACCTTTATATTTTTATTTAGTCCTTTAAATATAGGACTTTCCGTATCCAATGCCACCACAGATTGTTTTCCATGCATCAGCTCTTTTGCATAAGATACCGTTCCCCCATAGGCTTCGCAAATGGCTTGATGTCCTAAACAAATTCCTAAAACCGGAATACTGGCGCCTAGTTTTCGAACAACTTCTATACAAATACCCGCTTCTGATGGTTTACCTGGTCCTGGTGATAATACAATATAGTCAGGCTTATACCCTTCTACTTCATCAACAGTTAATTCATCATTTCTGACAACTTTTATATTTTCTTCCAATGTGCCTATTAATTGATACAGGTTATATGAAAAGCTATCGTAGTTATCTATAAGTAATACCATTATTCTAACTCCTCCTTTGAAATTTCTAATGCATCTATTACAGCCCTTGCCTTATTCAGACACTCCTCATATTCTCTTTCTGGAATACTATCAGCTACAATACCTGCTCCTGATCGAATAAATACTTTGCCATTTTTCTTAAAGGCCAGTCTTATGGCAATACATGTATCTAAATCTCCATTTAGTGCTAAGTACCCTATGGCGCCTCCATAAATTCCTCTTTTATTATCTTCTAACTGATTTATTATTTCACAGGCTCTAATTTTGGGTGCACCAGAAAGGGTTCCTGCTGGTAATATAGCAGTTACCGCATCTACAGCATCTCTGTCCTCGCTTATTTCTCCCTCCACAGTGGAGCCAATATGCATAACATGTGAAAATCTCTCAATCTGTAAATATTTCACTACATCAACCGATCCAAATTTACTTATTTTACCTATATCATTTCTTCCCAAGTCAACAAGCATATTATGTTCAGCTAATTCCTTTTCATCGGATAATAATTCTTTCTCAAGTTCCAAGTCTTCCTCTGGATTTTTCCCTCTTGGTCTTGTGCCTGCCAACGGGAAGGTACTTACTTTTCTATTTTCCAGTTTAACTAATGTTTCAGGAGAAGCTCCTGCCATTTCTATGTCATCACTGGAAAAGAAAAACATATATGGTGCTGGATTTATTGTTCTGATTACTCTGTATACATTTAATAAGCTACCTTGAATCTCTGCTTCAAATCGGTTGGAAAGAACCACTTGAAATATATTTCCTTGCCTTATATGCTCTTTTGCAATTTCAACCATCTGGCAATACTTTTCTTTACTAAATAAGGTTTTTATAGGTGATAACAATACTGGTGGTTCTTCATTAATTGATACTCCCTCTCTAATAATCAGCTTTAGTTTTTCAAGTTCCTCTAAGGCTTTTGTGTATGTTGTTTCTATTTCCTCCACCCTGGCATTTACAATCAGGATAATCTTATGTCTAAAATTATCAAAAGCAATGACTTTGTCAAATAGCATTAAATCCACGTCTTTAAACTTCTCATCATCCGTAGGCTGAAGTTTTAGTGACGGTTCGCTGTATTTAATATAGTCATAAGAAAAATAACCAACCAATCCACCTGTAAAAGATGGTAAATAATCTAACTTAGGACTTCTATTGTCTTCTAATATCTGCTTTAAGTAATAGTCCGGTTTATCTGTTTTAAACTTTCTTATTGTGCCGTTTTTAATTTCCATATTTCCATTTACACAAGTCACCTCTAAAATTGGATTAAAACCTAAAAAAGTATATCTTCCTCGGTTTTTTATATCTTCATTACTTTCTAGTAGATAACAGTTTCTACTAATTTCTTTGAGTTTTTTTAAAACTTCTATTGGTGTACAGATATCTGAATATAACTCACAACTAATAGGTATTACTTTAAATTTCTTCATATCTGCAATGCTTTTAGCTTCATTCAGTGATGGTTTATACATTTTTTACCTCCTCATCAAAACACAAAATCATGACTTTCATTCTGCTTTTTGAATACAAAAAACTCGCCCTCAATGTCATAAAGACATCAAGGACGAGCTTATAAATTTAAATCAAAAACAGCCCGCGGTACCACCTTGCTTTGCGATAAACCACACTCTTAGCAGAATACTATCATATTCCCGGCAACTAACGTATGCCAACACGTCATAGAATACTCAGCACTAGGTGCCTTTGACTATGCCCTCAACGGTCCATTTAATAAGCTGCGTTCCACCTGGATTCCAGCTGCCCAGGCTCTCTGTAGGTGCACGATTTATTTTTATCTCCGCCTCATCGGTTTAAATATTCAATTTTTTTAACTATCTTGTTTGTTATTATTACATAACTATTGTACTCTTGTCAATTGTTTTTTTGTAATTTTTCACAAATCATACCACTATGTACTGTTATTATACACAAAACACATCACTTATAAGATTCAAATCAGTTATTATTTATATTGCACCCTAAGTTCTATCTGATCAGGCAATTGGGTTAATTCAGTTTCTGCTACCTTTAATGGATATGTCAGGATCTGAGTTAGCGCCACACCTGGTTCGGGATCTGCAAAATTTGCATAAACAGCCAAACTGGTTACACCATCTTTTTCCTCTACAACCATCTTATCAATATTAAGGTCAAAACCAGATGTAGGCTTTTCACCTCTTGAGACAAGTACGTATACCTTATCATCTACCATACATGCAAGAGCTCTTTCTAAGTCCCTGTATTCTGGTATAACCTGGCCTACGATGTCCTGAGGGATATCTTTGTCTCCTAGTACTTTAAATTCTACTGCCTTATCCCCATTAAAATAATTCATAGCAAATAAGCCCACTGAAACCATTAAAACTAAAACTATAATTCCTATAAAAACTTTTTTCCCCGGCCTTTTTAGCTTTTTCAAAATCTTATTCTCGCTCACAATAAAAAACTCCCTTCGCCTGTAAATCTTCGTAATCTTCCGATATACAAAAATCTATTCACAAAGGGAGACAAATATTCGTTTATTTTTATTTTTACAGTTTTAATTACAGAGATTTAACTGCTGCTATTATATCTGCTGCTGTCATCCCATACTTTTCCTTTAGTTCATCCGGTTTTCCTGATTCCCCAAAAGTATCCTTTTGCCCTACAAATGCCATCTTTACAGGAGCATGCTGAGTAACCACTTCTGCAACTGCTGAACCAAGACCGCCAATTACGGAATGTTCTTCAACAGTAACGATTCCCTTTGTTTCTGTGGCAGCCTTAATGATAATTTCCTGATCAATAGGCTTAATTGTGTGCATATCAATTACTCTTATATGAATACCATCTTTTGCAAGAGCATCTGCAGCCATTAAGGCCTCATTTACCATAATACCTGTTGCAATAACCGTATAATCTTTACCCTCTTTTATACAGTTACCTTTTCCTATTTCAATGGTTGAATTTTCATTATAAATCATAGGAACTGCTGCCCTGCCAAGTCTGATGTATACAGGTCCGACAAACGCAACCGCCTGTCTGATTAATTCTTTTGCAGAAACACCATCTCCAGGATTAATTACAGTCATGCCTGGGATAGTTCTCATCAAAGCCATATCCTCAAAGGTCTGATGGCTGGCACCATCTTCACCTACTGTAATACCTGCGTGAGTAGCACAAATCTTAACATTGGCATGAGGATATCCAATGGAATTTCTGATTATTTCAAATGCTCTCCCTGCTGCAAACATTGCAAAAGTGCTTGCACATACAATTTTTCCTGACATAGCAAGACCTGTTGCTGCACCATATAAATTTTGTTCTGCAATACCCATATTTAAAAATCTTTCAGGGAAGTTCTTACCAAAATCTGCAGTCATCGTTGATTTTGAAAGGTCTGCATCCATTACTACTAAATTATCATATTTCTGTCCAAGCTCTACAAGTACTTGACCATAAGCCTGTCTAGTTGCCATTTTTTCTGCCATTACCATTCACCTCCCAATTCTTCTACTGCCTTCTTAGCTTCTTCATCACTTGGGGCTTTTCCGTGCCATCCAGGATTATCCTCCATAAAGGATACCCCCTTACCTTTTACCGTCTTTGCGATAATTACAGTTGGCTTACCCTCTGTATTTCTTGCCTTATTAAATGCTTCAACAATTTCATCAAAGTTATGTCCATCAATGTAAAGAACATTCCAGCCAAAACTTCTAAATTTTTCATCTACAGGAGAAACCGTCATTACATCTTCATTTTTTCCATCTATCTGAAGTCCATTCCAGTCTAAGATAGCCGTTAAATTGTCAAGGCCATAATGTGCTGCAGACATGGCTGCTTCCCAAACAATTCCCTCCTGGATTTCTCCATCTCCAAGAAGTACATAAATTCTTCCCTCATTGTTATCCATTCTGTTTGCAAGTGCCATACCTACTGAAACAGAAAAACCCTGTCCTAATGAGCCCGTTGACATTTCAATCCCAGGAACTTTCTTCATATCAGGATGTCCCTGTAGCTTTGAGCCCATTTTGCGAAGTGTCAGTAAATCCTCTTTAGGGAAAAATCCCTTTTCAGCCAAAGCTGCATACTGAACAGGAGCTGCATGGCCCTTTGAAAGAATAAACTTATCTCTGGTTAACATCTTTGGATTCTTCGGATCTATGTTCATTTCACGAAAATATAATGCAGTAACAATATCTGTAGCGGAAAGCGAACCACCTGGGTGGCCTGACCCTGCTGCGTGAATTGATCTAATTATATCAATTCTAATGTTCTGAGCGATTTCCTTTAATTCTGGATATTTCATATTACTCGCCTCCTTATTGCGATTATTTCTTACCTTTTGCTATGACCTTAACCATGAATAATGGTAGTTGTGCCATTCTTTTATATCTACTAGGTTCCTGTATAAACCTGTAAAGCCATTCTAAACCATGTTCCTGATAAAACTTAGGAGCACGTTTTACCGTCCCTGCCCATACATCAAGGCTTCCACCTACACCAATTCCTGCACGAATATTAATAAATTCATTTCTATGTTCATAAATAAATTTTTCCTGTTTAGGTGCACCAAGAGCAGCACATAAGAAGTCTGCACCAGATTCGTTAATTTCTTTAACTAAATCGGCTTCCTCATGTTTTTTAAAATATCCATCATGAGTACCTGCAATCTTAAGGTTAGGATATTTAATAAGCATATTTTCTCCTGCCAGCTCTGCCACTGATGGTCTTTCTTCATTGGCAGGCTTACTGCCAAGTAAATATATGGATTTTCCATTTTTATCCAAATATTCTAATATGCTACTTAAAAAATCAACTCCAGTAACTCTTTCATTTAGTGGTAATCCAATTATCTTAGATGCATACACAAGTCCTATTCCATCAGGTATAATAAGACCTGCTTCTTCTATAAGCATTTTCAATTCTTGGTCCTTGGTGGCATTCATTATTATTTCAGAGTTAGGCGTTACAATTAAATCACAACCTGGCTTATCCATAAGCCCTTTAAATATTTCCATAGCCTGTTGATTATTAACCATATCAACAGGTACATCTAAAATCCTTATTCGCTTGCTATCTTCCATTATTTCTCCATTATCTTTTTAATCATTTCCTCATTTGTGTCAAGTGCCTTTGTTAAATTTATAAGTTTTTCCTGCACTCTATTTTTAAGCACTTCCTTATGCTGCATAATTTTATTAAATTCATCTATAAAATCCTGATTATTAAAGTCATAAATGGAGCACATTGCTTTCATTCCAATTGACTTCATAAATGAATTTATTTTAGGATCATATGAAATCCCAATCATAGGGACATTCATAATGGCTGAATGGATTAACGCATGTAATCTAACTCCTACAAGTAAATCCATATTTCCTATTATACTAAGCATTTCATTGGTCAAATATTTATGTTTAATAGAATAAACCTTATCACCCAAGCGATTTTCTATTTCTTCTATAACACTTACATCTTCTGAGAAATGAAAAGGAATCAAAACAATTTGAGCATTCTGCTCTTGTATAAGTCTTTCCATGGCTATACAAAGTTCGTCAACAAATTCACTATTCAGTTTACGCTCTCTTATGGCAAACCCTACTGTTAACTGTTCTTTATTTATTTTGATACCTTCTTTACGAAGTATCTCTTCTCCTATTATAAGTGGTGCACGCTTTATCCTAAGCACAGGATCAGCTGTAACTACTACTTTATCAACGTCTACACCAATTTCTGCTAAAAACTCTTTGGAGGCCTCATCCCTTACAACAATCCCACTAACCTTTGATAAGGTTCTAGCGGTTAGTGTCCTGTTTAAAGTAGAATTTATAGGGCCAATCCCCTGACTATAAATAAATATTTTTTTTCTAAATAACTGAGCCATCCACATTATAATAAGATAATATAAAATGCTTTTCTTACTGGTAACATCTTGTAAAAGACTTCCTCCACCACTAATAAGTAAATCAGACTTTCTGACAGCACCAACAATGCTTTTTATTGATTTTCTGTTTACTGATTTTACTCCATATTTTTCAGCTGTAGATACAGGGTCTTGTGACAATACTGTGATTTCAATATTCTCAAGTCGGTCTTGCAAATTGTCAACAACTGCCCGCAAGATGGATTCATCACCTATATTATTGAATCCATAATACCCTGAAATTAAAACCTTATACATTAATTACCTGCCTCTTCCTGGTTTGCATAGCTTTCTAAAAATGGTCCTACCCATCTTACATATATCTTATGGGCCATATCAAATACAAAAATCCCAACAATACCTACAATTATACCAAAGAATAAGGAATACCCTGTCCTGATAAATCCTAAATATAGTGGAGTTCTAATATGCATGAAAGTATTATTTACTGAAGTCATACCAATAACTCCGCATAATCCAAATATAATAGGCCATAATTTAAATCGTCTAACAGACGTATATACCATTAGCATAATAGCTGGGAATGCGAACAAAAATTCTTTATTTCTAGGTCTTGCTATTAAAATATCTTCCAGATAATTTCTAAACAACATTTCTAAGCTTGAAACCTCAACTGCTGAATCATGACCTGTTCTGGCGATGTAATAATATCCAACGCCACCAATGACTGCGCCTAAAATAATCATCCAAATCTTAATGGAAGTATTCATCATATCCTTTAAATCATGAAACTCTAATACACCTGGGACTTTCTTTTTCTCACCAAATCCAAAATAAGTAAGATACGCAATAGCAAAGTAGGCTATTGGAAGTAGCTGTGCTACCTTAACTCCCCTGAAAATGTCTATCTCAAGCATATAAGTAGTTGATGATATTGGTGATGCAGTCATCATGCCACCTATTAAAGAAACTAGAACACAAGCCACCAATGTCAACGTTGACAATACGATTAATTTAATTAAAGGCGTGTCAGGATTCAAAGTATCCCTGAATTCTTTACTCATTCTTGTAAATAAAGTTATTGCTAAGCAAGCAAATATTACAGCAGAAGAAAAACTCAACAAAAGTTCAAAGCTGTTCGGTATCACATAGGAAGCCCCTAAAGCGCCTATTGCTCCTAGTCCAAATAAAATATACTTCGGCCTTTTCTTTAGAGGTAAGAACAAACTAAGCAGAAGAACTGCTGCTGCTACACATCCAAATGACATGAAGAGCTTTAATATATAACTTACTTCATGATATCTCATAACTGAAGCAGAGCCATAAGTAAAGTTATGTTCATCCAATCTCTTATCAAGATTTGTAAACATATTCTTATATACATCCATATCAGTGATATAAGTAAATAAATCTTGGTTCTGTTTTATAGGTTTAAAATAAATAACCCTGATATTTCTCTCTGTAATGGCTCTGAATAAAGTATTTTCAATTTCTTCTGCGCCTTCATATCCATAGAACTGATATCTATACTGAATATAATTCCAAACAGAGAAAACTCTTACTGTATTATAATCTGTATCTTTTGCAATTTCTTCAACACCTTTTTGAAGAATATTCTGAAGCTGAGTCGTATTTTCAATTAGACCTATAGTTATATTATTATCCTTTATGTACTTTTCAGCCAGCTTAATACCATCATCATATCCAATAACGCCTTCTCCACCTGCAATAAGATATTCAGGTGTAATTCCATATTTTTTATAACTTGCTATAACCGCTTTAGCATACTTCTCCCCATTATAACCACCATAGCATAAAGTTCTTGGTATAATCTCAAGCCCAAGAGACTGCACTTTTTCAACCTTTTCAGGTAAAAGGCCTAAACTGATATACATAATCTTAGAACCAACAATATCAGTTCTTTCAATAAAGCCACCCTTTTGAGAATTTGCTAATTTATATGGCTGGGAATATAAAGCTGTTTTGGAATCACCGTCAATGACCATGTATGCCGAATCACCAAAATCCATAGCAAAGTATTTGTTTTTTTCAAACCTGTCTTTTACAGCGTTTAAAACAAAATCTGCTGCTCTTCGTGAACTCATTTTAACAAGTACATCATATGAATCGTATCCGTGTTCTGTAAGCGCCTGAATAAATTCTGCAGGATAGTCCTGCTTCCAATCAGATTCCTTCGTGACTTCATCCATAGTTGTGCCGCTTACTTCCATATCGGTATCTTCCATTAGAGTCATTATACTTTCTTCCGAAAGCCCTATTTTAGTTATTTTCAGCTCGTCCCTAAACTGCTTTAGCCAATATGTAACGTCCTTATGGGACTGTTCTGCCATTAAGTCAAGTTCATTGTAATCCGCCACTATATCATAAGTTTTGTTATTTCTCTCAATATTGATTCTATTTCCGATAGAAATTCCTGAAACAAGTATACAAACACAAATTACAATAATTAAAAATTTGTTTTCTTTAAAAAATGCCCTCATAAATATGTAACTCCTTATTCTTTAAATGCTACTGGACAGTATATGCACCTCTTACCATCACCCATATGTCTGTAACTGCTGTTATTCCTCTGCCATCGTTTCTTGGAACCAGCAGCAGGTGGTTTGTTACCACCTGACTGCCAGTCATTAAATCAGTTCCAATAGTAAGATCAGAAACGCCGTTTGCGCCATTGTCAATAGCTGTGGCTTCGCCACTTCGCAAAATGATCTCTGATCCTTCTCCACCGATTAGCTTTTGTCCTGCCGTAAGACTTATAGGTGAGTATGAAGTTCTGCTATCTACATAAGTTTTAGTAACAACTGGATCTGATTCAGATCCAGGCTGATTTGTTGCAGCCATAGCAAATGAAATGCCAAGTACCATTACAAGTATCGTTACTATAGAAATTATTACGCTTTTCTTCATATCTTCCTCCCATTTCCCTTTTTGGTACTCATTTTGAGTACTGATTCTATATATGATTACACCTAACTCATACTGTTGGGTGCAATTCCTAAACTAACGGTCAATGCCTCATTCACATTTGGAAGAAGCTCTTCATCAATGGCTCCAATTCTTTCTTTTAACCTTTTTTTATCAATTGTTCTAAGTTGTTCTAGGAGAACCACAGATTTCTTGCTTAATCCATTATCTTTAGCATCTATCTCAACATGCGTAGGCAGCTTTGCTTTATTTAGCTGTGAAGTAACAGCCGCTACTATAATAGTCGGGCTATACTTGTTGCCTACATCGTTTTGCACTACAAGAACGGGTCTTATACCCCCCTGTTCAGAGCCTATGACCGGACTTAAGTCTGCGAAGTAAATGTCGCCTTTTTTAACTAACAAGTCACTCACTCTCCAATTTTCAGTTAATCTCTTTCATAGATTTTCATCTTATGTTTTATCCCAATGTTTTTTTTATAGCTAAAGCTGTCATTTCTGCAATATCGCCAGCTATTAGGCCATACTCACCGAAACGTTGTGCCCCTAAATCACCTGCTAAACCATGCAGATATACACCCGCTTTAGCTGCATCTTCAGGTAAGAGCCCCTGACCAGAAAGTGATGTTATGATCCCTGTAAGGACATCACCTGCACCGCCTGTAGCCATGCCAGGATTACCTGTAGTATTAGTATATGAATTTCCCTCTGGCGTTGCCACAATAGTCCCTTCCCCTTTTAGCACTACTATAGCATTTGTTTTTTCTACCAGACGTGTTGATAGTTCCTGCCTGTCCATGGTCTTTGCGTTAGTAATATCAATAGATAGTAATCTTGCAGCCTCTCCAATATGAGGTGTAATGATTACTTTGCATAAAGAATTTTTTAACTCTTCCTGCATATTATTTTTTGCAATTTGGTTCAAGCCATCTGCATCAAGAACAAAAGTCCCTTCATATTCTTGTAATATTTTCCTCATTAAGTCTGCATCTTCTAATTCCTCCCCTAATCCCGGACCAGCTGAAATAGCATCATAGTTTAGCTTGTCCAAATTAAGAGACTTTCTAGAAACACAGGTTGCTTCAGGCACCCCTACCTGAACTATTGAAAAAATTTCCTCTAAAGTAGCTATTCGTACAAGACCAGCACCGCTTCGCAGTGCCCCTCTTCCGCACAAAACGGCAGCACCTGCCATTCCTAAGGACCCTGCAATCAAGAGAATTCTTCCACAATCACCTTTATGTATGTTTCTTTTTCGTCTCTTAATTACAGTATTTACATATTCTAAAGTAATTAAACCATCTTTCATAAAAAAACCTATATTATATTCCTAATATGACTGATGCCATCAAAAAATAGGTAACCACCGAAATCATGTCTGTTAGTGACGCAATCATTGGAGATGCCATTAATGCAGGGTCAATACCTACTTTCTTGGCCATCATAGGCAGCATACTGCCTATTACCTTTGCTGCTATTACAATAACAAGCATAGAACCACACACTGTAAGTGCAATAGTAGGGCCTTGCCCATCCAGCCAGCAAATCCTCACAAAATTTAAAGAACTTAAAATTAATCCTACTACAGTACTAATTCTTACTTCTTTCCACAGTACTTTGCCAAAATCGGAAAGGCTGATTTCATCCACCGACATACCGCGAATTATAAGTGTAGCCGACTGTGACCCAGAATTACCTCCTGTCCCCATCAGCATCGGCAGATACGCAACTAAGCATATAACCTTTGACAGTACGTCTTCAAAGTTAGCTATAATTCCTCCTGTTATAACATAAGAACACATTAAGAGAAAAAGCCAAGGAATTCTGTTCTTCACATGGTGAAAAACGCTCATATCTAAATATTCCTTATCCGAGCTATCAATAACCCCCGCCATTCTTTCAAAGTCTTCTGTGGTTTCTGCTTCAATTACATCTAAGATGTCATCTACAGTGATAATGCCCACAAGTCTGTTTTCTTTATCAACTACTGGAACCGCAAGGAAACCATACTTTTTAAATATTTCTGATACCTCTTCTTGGTCATCATAAACGTTTACACTAACAAAATCAGTATGCATAAACTCAGATATATGCAAATTATCGTCTGCAATAACCAACGTTCTAAGGGAAACAATCCCTAAAAGAGTTCTTCCACTATCCTTTACGTAACACGTATAAACAGTTTCGCTGTCCATACCTTCTTTTTTTATATATGCTAATGCTTCTGCAACATTCATATCCTTTTGTAAACTTATATAATCAGGAGTCATTAAGCTTCCTGCACAAGTATCTGGATAATTTAAAAATGTATTAATTAGTTTTCTTTCATCTTTTGGTGTTTTTTCAAGTATTTTGTCCACTACATTTGCTGGCAGTTCTTCTAAAACGTCAATCATATCATCGAAAGCAAGTTCTTCCATTATAAAGTGCATTTCTTTATCCGTTATAGCATTAATAATGGCTACCTGATCTTCAATCGGCAAATATGAAAACACTTCTACTGATACATTTTTGGGTAAGGTTCTAAACACAATTACGGACTTTTCTACATCCAGTTCGCCCATAATGTCCTCAAGTATTTCAGCAATATCAACTGCGTTATTCTCAAGTAAAAGATTTCTTACCTTTCCATACCTTTTATTCTGTAGTAATTCTAGAATTTCTGCTAGAGTTTCGTTTAATGTCTTTTCCTGTTCCATTGGAATTTACCTCCTTGTTCTATATGGGGTAAATCCAAGCTAAAAATCATGACAAATTAATAATTGCATGCAAAAACTGTAGATTTACCCTGTATTTGTATTTCTTTAAAATTCTCCGCTCCGGACTCGGTCCAAGTTCCACAGTTGTTCACATCCTTTCATTTATCACACTGAATAATTATGTTATTTTTGCTCATAACTAATAAATTATACTCCATTTTAGGGTATTATTGCAAGCATTTGCTTTACTTGTTATTTATTTTACTTATACTTCTTAACATATTGTTTGCAAATTCAACGATGCGCCCCTCAATTCCTTCATTTTCCAATATAGTGTCAGGATTATTTGCAGTTTCCATCATGGCAAACCTGCCAGGGAGATAAAAAGTTTTATTCATATTAAGAGAACTTATTAATTGCTGTGCTACAATATCACTACCACTATATCCCGATACAATGATTCCAAACAGTGCTTTTTCATAAAATCGATGGGTTCTAAATAATGCCGTTAAACGGTTTATAAAAGCAGCAATATTGGCACTGACCGCATCATTATAATTTGGGCATACAAGTACTAATGCATCCGACTCTAAGATGGCTGGGTATACCTGTTCAGATATGATCCCGCCATAGAAACAAGTCCCCTTTTCTCCAAAATGCAGACACTGGCTATAGGGACAGCCAATACAATCTACAACTGCACCATTACGTAATGATATTTCTTTTATTTCACAGTTCATTAAATTATCCTTAATCTTATCCCATAAGATTAAACTATTGGAGGCATGCTTATTGCCGGCATGGAGCATTAGAATTTTAGGGGTGTCTTTTTTATTATACTGAAATGACATAACCCTTTTTACCAATTCATGCCCAGATTCCATATAAGCACCGACGTTATCTGTGTCTAAATTTTTTGCTACAATGTTAAAATTTTGTAATGATTTTGTACCTTCTACTAACGGCCTGCCAACAAACGTACAACCTGCCATATTGGCACTTAATACAAGCTCTCTGGCAAAAGATTTCGTGTATAATTCACTATTTCCATCAACAATTATTCCACCGACACTTCCTGCAAAACACAACCCTCTTTTTCTGATTTTCTTTAGGATGCCATACCATTCAAGGTTAATTCCTGATTCTCCAAGGGATACTGCAAAAACAATCCTTTTATTGGTAAAATCATATTCCTCAAATTCTTCCACTGTTGTAATTGTCTCAAAACCATATTCTTCTAAGCTTTTAGACAATATACCTTTTAATCTTCCCGTTTTAATTTTTTCTCTGCAATAAGGCTTAATTAATACTAAGTCATACGTCCCTGTACACAACACACCCGCCTCCTTTAATGACCTATCCCAATTTATAACATAAATTGATGGAAGGTCTAGATGCTAAATAATATTCTTTAAATTATCATAAGCATTTTTTATTCTTAAAAAAAGTTTCTCTGGCAAAAGTACATCTTCAAGCTCAGTCCCATGCTCTGTCATTCTGTTTAGCGCCCCTACATAAGCCCCTTCCTTATCTTTTCCTATAAAGTTAGAACTATAATGCCACTCGCCCCGTAATGTTAACAATATAGAAATTAGGCCGGAAGATAGTGCTGGCGCAATATAAGGTTTAAACCCAAAGTCTCTGACTTTTAAATTTGAATCAACCGTTAACCTTGTCAGTTCTTGTGAAATTTCTTCATTGTAATTTAATATGCTGTTGGCAATTACAAGATCCTGTCCATGCGGGCCAAAAGCTCTGCCTTCTTTAAGATAACTCTCATATCGATTATCTTTTTTCGCATAGTATATTGCTCTGCTATTCATAACACCTAGGCCAAATCCCTGTATCTGCTCAGCTAAAAGCTTACCCTCTGCTGCCAGATAAGCCGCCTTACATAAAGGATCCACCGGATCTGATACCACAGCAAATAGGCCTTTAAAATCTTTATCTGCTGCAATCCTTGCATATTGATCTATAATTTTCTTATTACTTTCAAATTGAATCATCCTTACATCCTGCACCTTTTCGTCTACTGTTGGAACAGCTTTTGATGCACAAAATATAAAAATATCACAATCAAATAATTCTTCCATTGTAATAATTTTAACATCAGGAAATTTTATTGAATCAAATGGAAATGCGATTTGATTCATTTCCATCTCATATCGCTGGGACATTTGAGGGTTCATATCACAAATCCCTACACTTTCTACAATGTCACCGCCCATAAGCTTTAACCCTGTTAAAAGCATTCCTCCTACATCTCCTAATGCTAGAATATTAACTGTTTTTTTATCTTTTAATAAAAATGGTACATAACCCTTAAAGCTAGTTCGATTATCTAAATCCGTTAATTTATACACCTTTGCATACTCCTATCATTAAATAATGTTCTTCAGTCGCATTAATTTTTCAATATCATTAGATAAATATATAGATGGTGCCAAATTTTCATCATATCTAACACAATAACCCTTATCCGGGCATCTTGGAGAATTGATTACTTCACCTAATCTACTCAATGTAAGATTCTTTTCAAATGCCTTTTGAAATTCTTGCTCAAGTACCTCTAAAATCTTTTTTGTACTTTCTAAACAGGTTAATGAAAAGTCAAAAACCATCTTCTTATTTTCTTCAGCTAGAAATGAAGGTAGTGCATACGGTAATATCAAATTAATAGATGGCAGTAAATTTGCATTAAAAGAATATTCTCTCTCTACACTATCTCCTCCAATAAAAGGATACATTGCATCATCTACAAACCAGGTTTTGAGATTAGGAATAAAGTAAGCACTGTCTACATTTCTTCCCTGAATAGCCATTAAATCCTTTCCTCTGCCAGAAAGTACGCCTACAATTATTTTCTCTACCTTTACACCCTTTCGCTTAAAAATCGGGTCCAATTCTTTTAATCTATGTCCTTTATGAAGCAAATCATCTACTAACATAATCGGTCGGTTAAATGATTCTATGGTTCCTATCTGATTTTCTAAAGTTGTGTAGTTAGGATATTCTCTAATTTTAAAACCTTTTATTTCTGCATCAAACACCTTTTCAGTATGAAGCGTCTTGGTTACCGTATTGGGAACCGCTTTTCCATCAAGTATCTTGCCAAAAGGTACACACATATATGGTCCTAAATTTCGAATCTTCGTTGCTTCTCTAGGTACACCATTTACTTCTGTAATCATATCTACCAATTTATGATGCATAATAGCAGAATTAAATGACAAAACAAGATTGCCTTTATATATCTTTGTCAACGACTCCTGCATAATTTTATGCGCTTCTTTCAAAACTTGTAAAACTCTTTCGTTTTTATTAAAAGGACTCTTTATTCTCATCTCCATATTTTCAAATAATATGACCGGAGATTTCATATCTACAAAGTAAATATTTGAATTGCACTGATTTTCCGCTATTCTAAAGAATCCTTGGCGTTGCAAGACATCCTCTAGTTTTTTATTTTTTATACTTGACTTGCAAAATGCTGGATTATAAACTGCATACGTAAACCCTCTGCGTAAACAATTTGCAATAGTTTCTGTCAATAGTATCTGTTCTAACTCTTCAATTATATTTTTATCACTTATTATTACTGCTCCTAGTACGATTATTTTGCCAGAGGAGTGTTCTCTTATATAAGACGCTATTCCTGAATTGTTAAACTCACTGTACAGGTTCACCGTATCAAGTTCATGAAACAGAGCTATACCTAATACCTTGTTATTATCACTTCTATTCCTTATAACTATTGAATTTACTGATTTATACTCTAAATAGTTAAGCAGGTCATCCTTAATTTCTGAAATATCACCCATTACCTCTTTAACATCATAAAAAATCTCAGAATTGTTATTTTCTGTTATATCAAAACTTATAGAAGAAGATCTAATAATACTTTTGTATTGTGGTTCTCTTAAATATAAACTGTTCTTATAAATGTAATTCTGTGCCACAGTATCAATTAAATTAGAAATATCCCTGTTATTGTCTATATTCTCTCTAATTCTAGTAGAACTTATGTCTTCTAAGTGTATAGGCAGTTTTAGTTCTATAACCTTTCCCTTTATCTGTTCATATTGGTGAATTAAATCTTCTGCTTGAATGTTTCCTTCCTCTACACTTGCTCTTTTAAAAACAATATGATTCATATGATGGATTGAATATGGCTCTATTTCTTTCATGTAGGAAGATGCATTTACAATTACATCACTTCCCACCACCATATATAATTCCTTATTGGCAAATATTTCAGTTAGTTGCTTTAAATCATTAGGATTAGCAATATTCACAGAAATGTTGTCTGGGAATAAATAAACATCACTTTCATCTGCTATAGACATACTTACAATTTGTTTTCGAATGATACGGGGCTGCGTTTTTTTGGACCATGAAAATTCATCTAATGCCAAATAAACCTCAAATCCAAGCTTCTTAATTTCTTGCACAATGCCTTTGTGACTAAGAGAGAATGGGTCAAAAGTTCCTGGGAAAAAGGCAATTTTAGTGATATCCCTAAAATCAAAATCTCCATACTGCATAACATAATCTGAAATGAAACGGTATAAGTGATTTAAAGCTGCAGCATTATTATAAAATGCCAATTCATTTTCCTTCTTTTCTGCAATAATGGTTACTATTTTTTTATACGTTTTTTCAAAAACTGTCCTTTTATCTTCAAGTAACAATTCATTATTTCCAAAGATGCTCTGACCAATAACAAGGAATGCTTCCTGACTTACTATTTCGTCATAATTAGCCAACCCTCTAACCAGCATGCCCAGCATTAAATCTCTGCGTCTTTCATATGTCTCAATTGATTCTTCAAACCTATTTTTATAGGATGGGTACCTTCTAATCATTACAGCCAGTGTATCTAACGTTACAGAAGCAATTCTTCTGTTGGTACTATCCTCAAGCTTTTTTAAGTCATGTATCAGCTCCTCAAGTTCTCTTGGATGCAGGTACATAGCCAGTTCACCTAAATATTCTGGAATGTACTTTGAAAATTGATATTCTCCAATTTCAAGTCCCTTTGTAAGTTCTATAATGATTTCATTCCTTTGATCTAATGTTAAAAGTTTAATAACCTGTAGTAACCCTTTTCCGGCACTGTGTCTTACAGTAACCCGTTCGCTTACCTTGATTAAATTAGAAAAGTGAGTTGCAATATGAAGTTTTTCTTCATATCTGCCCATGCTTAATTTGTCTAATAAAAACTCAATATTTACTGCTTTAATAACCCAAGGTGTTCCCACTTTCAAGTTTTCTAAATATATATCAGATTCGATTTGATTTTCATTATATAAAGTCTGCCCATACCTGCTATAATCTTGTGTATATTCTCCTATAGCTGCTAATATTTTATATTTTAAATAAACTATTGAAACTAAATCCTCGCTTACATTATCCATGATTTTAACCGCATATGGCTTAATCTTGCTCATTATGCTTTTTTCAGAAAATGTAGTAACCGCATATTTTGCAAATCTTAAGGCACCTATCTTTATTTCTAAGGGTCCTCTTTTAGATAGTTCCGCACCAAAATTCATCAGCTTAACCAAACTATTTTCACTACAGTTATTTAGAGGTACAACTAAAACAGCAGCAAGCAGTGTAAACGCAGTACCATCATCAATACTAATATTTTCAAAATAAGAGAAGAACACGCTGAGATATTTTTCTCGTTCTCCTTCAGTTCTGCATTTTTCCAATAAAGTAGCAATGATAGATTTCAGACTATATCCAATCCAACGTTTGTGTTGTTCTGTTACTTTATAATCTGGAAATACAATCTCCTCTAAAAATTGTTTCCAAAGATCTAATGCTGTAAGTTCTCTAGTATCAATATGTGCATCTACAGGAAGTTCCTTTCTAAATTCCTCATCATAATTTACTATGATGGCAGCCATAATGCCAGCAGCCTGCCTTCTTATATCTCCCTCCCTGTTCATAAGCAATTCATACAAGAAATGCAAGGTAGAAAGTTTTTGCTTCTGGGTCATGTACGTGGAATATTCGCTGAATATATTTAAATATGCTCGTATATTTTTCCATTGTTTTTCACTTCTTGCCTTCTCTAAAAGATTTACAAATGAAGTTTCATTATTTAGTTTGCTCATTAATGAAATATTGTGTTCTATTGCAAGGAATTTCAATTTTTCAATAGTTTGTTGTGAACTTAAAAGAGGCGCTCCTGTTTGATTTACGCTTATTAGTGTATTTGAATCCATTTCAACAGAAACACCTAGACTTTTGATATATTTTTCAAAATCAGTTAGTTTCGAATATACTCGAATGTATCTCTGCCTCTTTGCTTCATCAACATTATCTAATTTGTTTAGAATCACATCAAAAGAAGCCTTAAGTGAATAAAAATTCACTATTTCATTTCCATTTTCATCTCTACTACTCTTAACTCTAAAGTCTGCATAAATTAATACAAGCGATTCTACAGAAAGGTTTTCCAACTCTAAATCCCATGTAGAATGATTTGCAGCAATATGTCCAATTATTGGCATATTATTTTCTTTAAACAACTGATTAGAGTAGTAGTAATGTAAATACGGTATTTTCTTAACTTCACTAGGTTTACACCCATATTTGCCTAAGTCATGTCCAGCCGCAGCTCCTGAAACAAGCGCTATATCGATTGGCACACAAAGTTGTTTAAGTTGTCTTGCTATATGCATTGCAAGAAAATGTACTCCTGCTATATGTCCGCCAGTATTAAAGGCTGTTAGTTCCTTAAAAATCAGCATAAATTCATAAATATACTTTTCTTCCCAGAACTTTATGAACTTATTATATTCATCCTTTATACTGCACTCTTGTAATTCGTCATCATTGAGAAATTCAAAATTTTTTGCAGGGTCAAATTTACTATTTTGATTTTGCCAATTTATAAAAATACGAATTATTCGAAGAAGCACTGCTGCTCCAATGCTCTTTTTTATTTCTTGTCCGGTTGGGAACAAGTTCTCTACTATACTGTTTTTAACAAACTCAAGCCACCCCTCACTAGGTGTTAATTCTATTGCTTCAAGAGTAGACTTACTAACCTCAAGTATTTCTTTGCAGGTTATTTCTTCTAAAGACATTAAATGACCAATATTATCCAGCCAGTTGTGCTCCTTTAGCAAAATAACCATTTTCTTTTTTGATAGCTCTATTTCTTTTAAAAAGGACTTGTCGGTTAATGACATTTCTAATTGTTTATATATTTCCATAATTGCTTTCTTAGGCATAGGCTCACCTCTTCTGCTCTTGTAATTCAAACGTTTTATTTAAATTATATTATAACACCATTCTGGTAATTGTACTACTATTGTCACATCTTTAAATATTGCGTTTTTTCTGAATATTGAAACTTTGCTTTTTGGTCACTTTTTAGGGATAATTTCGTTGACTACAAATTGCCGAAGTGCTATATTGAAACTAAGTTGAGTACTTAAATTATTAATGTGAGAAGAGGAGAAAAATTATGTCAAATTATGTTGAAAGAGTTATCGCCCAGTGTATTGAAAACAACCCTGGCGAAGTAGAGTTCCATCAGACAATTGAGGAAGTACTTTCTTCATTAAAACCTGTTATGGAACAGCATCCTGAATACGAAGCTGCTGGTCTTCTTGAAAGATTAGTAGAACCTGAAAGAGGAATTACTTTCAGAGTAGTATGGACAGACGATGCTGGTAAAGTACATGTTAACAAAGGATACAGATATCAGTTTAACAGTGCAATCGGACCTTACAAAGGTGGTTTAAGATTTGCACCAACTGTATATCCTGGAATCGTTAAATTCTTAGGTTTTGAGCAGATTTTCAAAAACAGTTTAACTGGTCTTCCTATTGGCGGTGGTAAAGGTGGTTCAGATTTTGATCCAAATGGAAAATCTGATGCTGAAGTCATGAGATTCTGTCAGGCATTTATGACTGAATTATATAGACATATCGGTGCTGAAACTGACGTTCCTGCTGGTGACCTTGGTGTTGGTGGTAGAGAAATTGGTTACATGTACGGTCAGTATAAGAGAATCGTAAATAGATCTGAAGGCGTTTTAACTGGTAAGGGATTATCTTACGGTGGATGCTTGGGAAGAACAGAAGCTACTGGTTTTGGTATTGTTTGGTATGCTGAAGAAATGCTAAAAGCAAATGGTGAAGACTTAAAGGGTAAGACCGTTGCTATTTCTGGTTTTGGTAATGTATCTTGGGGTACTGCTTGGAAGTTAAAGGATTTAGGCGCTAAATTAATCACTATCTCCGGTCCAGATGGATATATCCTTGATGAAGCTGGAATCAACACAGATGAAAAAATTGCTTTCCTTCTTGATTTAAGAGCATCTGGAAAGAATATCTGCGCACCTTATGCAGACAAGTTCCCAGGTTCTAAATTCTTCCCTGGTGAAAAACCTTGGGGTGTTAAGGCTGACTTATATATCCCTTGTGCAACTCAGAACGAAATTCGTAAGGAAGATGCAGAAGCGTTTGTTAAGAATGGTGTTAAGTTCGTTTGTGAGGGATCAAACATGTCTTCAACTAACGAAGCTATTAAGATTATGCAGGATGGCGGAATCATTGTTGGACCTTCAAAAGCTGCAAATGCAGGTGGTGTTGCTACATCTTGTATCGAAATGGGACAGAATGCTGGTCACACTGTATTTACAACTGAGCAGGTTTACGAACAGCTTCACAATATTATGGTTGGTATCCATAAAGCTTGTGAAGAAGCATCTCAGAAATACTATGGAAAGTATGACTTAGTAGCTGGTGCTAATATTGCTGGTTTCCAGAAAATTGCAGACGCTATGATGTCTCAGGGTTTAGTATAAACACTTTCAAACAAATAATATAAAAAAAGAAGTCTACGATTTGACTAAATCGTAGACTTTTTTTTTATAATTACTGTTAATAGGCAATTTTGAGGAGTTCTTTGTCAAATGGTGATATGAGAAGATTGACGCACATTCAAATGCACGAACGCAAATGAGCGTGCCCCATATAGAAGCACGCTCACATTTATTTTTATTTATAACTATTTAAGTTCTACAATCAATTCGCCTGCTTTTACCTGCTGGCCTTCTTTAACGTAAACTTTATCTACAGTTCCTTTCATTGGAGCTATAATGTTAGTTTCCATCTTCATAGCTTCAATAACTGCTACAGGCTGTTTCTCTTCAACCGCTTCGCCTTCCTTAACAAGAACCTTAATGATACTTCCAGGAATATTAGCACCGATCTGCGCAGGATTATCAGGATCAGCCATAGGCACTGATGCTTTAATCACACCCATATTTTCTAGATCCTTATCCTTAATTAAAACAGAATGTCTGTTACCATTCACTTCAAATACTACTTCTCTTAATCCTTCTGAATCAGGGCTCTTAACTTCCACTAGCTTTATAACAAGTATTTTACCTTCTGCAATCTTGATTTCACAAGTTTCACCCTCTGCAAGACCGTGGAAGAAAATGTCACTACCCATCATTCTGAAGTCGCCATCTTTTTTGATGCTGTTAATATAATCCACAAATACTTTTGGATATAAAGCATAGCTCATTACTTCCTGATCAGTACCTTCAAGACCAAGTTTTTCTACAAGACCTTTTCTTATATATTCAAAATCCTCTGGTGGTAAAAGTTCACCTGGTCTGCAAGTAATTGGCTTCTTATCCTTCAAAACAATCTTCTGTAACTTTTCTGGGAAGCCACCCTGAGGCTGACCCATCATACCTTCAAAGTAAGATACAATTGAATCAGGGAAGTCGATATCAGCAGCTTTCTCATAAATGTTTTCAGGCGTCAAATCATTTTGTACCATGAAGATTGCCATATCACCAACCGCCTTTGAAGAAGGAGTTACCTTAACGATATCCCCAAGCATTTCATTAACTGTCTTATACATATCCTTCACAGCTTCAAACTTATGCCCTAAACCAAAGCTTTCAACCTGAGGTTTAAGATTTGAATACTGACCACCAGGTATTTCATATTTATATATTTCAGCGGTACTTACCTTAAGATCTGATTCAAAACCATTGTATACTGGTCTTACTGCATTCCAGTAGTTTGAAATTTTCTGGATTCCATCAAGATCAATACCTGTACTTCTTTCCGTGTTTTCAAGTGCTGCAACTAAAGTATTAAGCGCTGGCTGGCTTGTAAGCCCTGCCATACTGTTAAATGCAGTGTCTACAATATCAACGCCCGCTAATGCTGCCATTAAGTTTGTAGCCCCACCATTACCACTTGTGTCATGTGTATGAAGATGAATTGGAATTTCAATTTCATTCTTAAGGCTTTCAATAAGCTTCTTAGCTGCCATTGGCTTTAACAAACCAGTCATATCCTTAATTCCTAAGATATGTGCGCCTCTCTTTTCAAGCTCTTTAGCCATATTTATATAGTACTTTAAGTTATATTTCTCTTTTGTTTCATCTAAGATGTCACCTGTGTAGCATATACAAGGTTCTGCAACCATACCCTGTTTAAGAACTTCATCTAGAGCAACTTCCATGCCTTCAATCCAGTTTAGTGAATCAAATATACGGAATACATCAATTCCTGCCTGAGCTGATTCTTTAACGAATTCACGGATTACATTGTCCGGATAGTTCTTGTATCCAACAGCATTAGCACCTCTAATCAGCATTTGGAATAAAATGTTAGGAACTTTTTCTCTTAGTGTCGCTAGTCTTTCCCATGGTGATTCTTTAAGGAATCTATAAGATGTATCAAAAGTAGCGCCACCCCACATTTCTAGTGAGAATAAATTCTGACCATACAGAGCAGTAGCTGGAGCAATCTTTTCCATGTCTATGGTTCTTACTCTTGTAGCCATCAGTGACTGCTGAGCATCTCTCATAGTTGTATCGGTTAAAAGAAGTTCTTTTCTTGAACTGATCCACTTAGCAAGCTTTTCAGGCCCTTCTTCATCTAGTCTCTGCTTTGTACCTCTTAATTCATTTATAACATCTGATTTTATCCTTGGGAATACTGGTACGTCAAACTGCGGTTTTTCACCCTTTGTTTCATTTACAAATTTATTTCCAAGGAAGTTTAATATCTTAAGCTCTGGATCATCACCATTAATTTCAAATAAATCTGGATTATCCGCAATAAAACCAGTATCACATTTACCTGCTCTGAAAGTTTCATGATTTAAAACGTTCATGATAAATCCTATATTGGTCTTTACACCCTTAATCTTAGCTTCATCAAGAGCTCTAAGTGCTTTAGCAATAGTATCCTCAAAAGTTCTTCCCAATGCAGTTACTTTTACAAGTAAGCTGTCATAGTAAGGTGTAATAGTAGCACCTGAGAAACCATTACCACCGTCAAGTCTGATACCAAAACCTGAACCAGTTCTGTAGATATCAATGACACCAGTATCAGGCGCAAAACCATTGTTTGGATCTTCAGTTGTAACTCTGCACTGAATTGCGTGACCTCTTGGCTGTATATCATCTTGACTCTTAATATTAATCTTATCTGAATCTAGTCTGTAACCTTCCGCTGCTAAAATCTGTGATTGAACCAAATCAATTCCTGTAACCATTTCTGTTACAGTGTGCTCTACCTGGATTCTTGGATTCATTTCAATAAAGTAATGCTGTCCAGTGCGATCTACTAAAAATTCAACTGTACCTGCACTTCTGTAATTTACTGCCTTTGCAATCTTAAGTGCATCTGAACAAATTTTTTCTCTCTGCTCTTGAGTAATACAAATAGCTGGTGTAAATTCTACAACCTTCTGGTGTCTTCTCTGAATAGAGCAGTCTCTTTCATGAAGATGAACTAAGTTTCCATAATTATCTCCAAAGACTTGCACTTCAATATGCTTTGGCTTTTCAAGGTATTTTTCAATGAAAATGTCATCAATCCCAAAAGCTTTCTTTGCTTCACTCTTTGCACTTCTAAATTCAGGTAACAGTTCTTCAGCAGTACGAACAATTCGCATACCTCTTCCACCGCCGCCTGCTGCTGCCTTAAGCATAACAGGGAAACCACATTCTTCTGCTATTTTCTTAGCTTCTTCCTCATTCTCAATGGCTTTTTCTACACCTGGAATAGTTGGAACACCAACTTCATGGGCAACAATTTTAGATTTGATTTTATCTCCAAGTCTGTCCATCATTTCATGTGTAGGCCCAATAAATATAATACCTTCTTCTTCGCACTTTCTTGCGAATTCAACATTTTCTGAAAGGAATCCATATCCTGGATGAATTGCGTCAACACCCTTTGCCTTAGCCAATTCAATAATCTCATTAATGCTTAGATAAACATCAACTGGTGATTTGCCTTTACCTATCTGATAAGCTTCATCTGCTTTCGTACGGAAAAGAGAATTTCTGTCTTCTTCCGAATAAATAGCTACTGTTCTAATGCCGAGTTCTTTACAAGCTCTAAATACTCTGATTGCAATTTCACCTCTGTTTGCAACCAAAACTCTTTTAAACTTCTGCTGCTGCATTCTAAAATCTCCTTATAACTAAATAACTCAAATAATTAATAACTTTATAATTTAGAAACAATTTGTGTAATATCACAACTTTTTCAATGTAAATCCTTTTATTTACATTATGTTTTTGTTTTATCTCACAATATTCCCTTAACATACAAACTAATTATACGAACTTTCGTATTCCCTTGTCAATGTATATTTATCATTAAACCAATCGTTTTTGCGTATATGTCGATAATTTTTTTCTATGGATGTCATAAAAAAACTTTATTTTTTGTAATGAACTTCTAATTGTGGATATGGAATTGAAATTCCGGCTTCATCAAAAGCTAATTTAACACTTTCTTCAAGAAAATATTTAACATTCCAATATTCTTCTGTTTTACACCAGACTCTTAAATCAATATTCACACAGTTATCTCCATGCCCTGAAACACCAACAAAAGGTTCCGGTTCTTTAAAAATTTCTGAATTTGCTTCAGCTACTGCCAGAAGCAATTCCTTTGCTCTCGATATATCATCATCGTACCCGATACCAAATTTGCAATCTACCCTTCTAGTCGCCTCCGATGAATAGTTTACCATAACTGCATTCGTAATTTTTCCATTGGGTACACTAACTACCTTATTATCAAAAGTTTTTAATATTGTATATAGCAAATCAATTTTCTCAACTATTCCTGCAACCTCTATAATATCAATATAATCTCCTCTTTTAAAAGGTTTTGTCACAAGAATAATAATTCCACCTGCAATATTCCCAAGACTGTCCTTTAATGCAAGTGCTATAGCCGCACCGCCTGCGCCTAAAACTGCTATAAATGTTGATGTAGGAATTCCCATTACTCCTAAAATTGTAACCAGTAAGATTACCCACAAAATAACTTTAGTGGAATTTTCAATAAATGTATGCAATGAAGAGTCCAAAGCTGTTTTATTCAGCGCACGTCTGGTTATACCAAGGGCAATTTTTATCAATACAAATCCGATTATCAAAACCAGTAATGCTTGTCCAAATAATTCTCCAAAATCAATCATTTTTTCTACTGCTTTTTCTGAAAACATAAACATCTCCTATATAATTGTAATCTGACACATCTTCATTGCCTCAATTGCATTATTATGGCTTTGCGGTGTCACTCCTGCACAACAAGCTGAATCTACAATAATGGGAGTCTCCCAAAATCTTGTCTTTAGGTTCATCGCATTACTTATCACACAAATATCTGTGCATAATCCAATTAAAGTAATGCTTTCTATAGAATCCTTCTGTTCTTCACCTATTATTTGTATTAATTCCATGGAACCAAATGTAGGTTTATCTATTACTATCACTTTTTTTCCTTCGCTGGCTGCCATTATTTCAGTTTTGATTCTCCAGCCATCCGTGTATTCGATACAATGTTTTACTGGCAAATTCTTACCCTCCATTGTTTCTAAATAATTTTCCTTATGGGTATCTCGTGTGTAATATATTTCACCATCAAAATCCCTTATTTTTTTCTCAACCTTACTTACTATAGCCTGAGCTTCTGAAGTCCCTAAAGCACCATCTATAAAATCGTTCTGCATATCCACGACTACAAGTATTTTTTTCATTACGAGATCTCCTATTTCATTAATTTTCTTGCTGTGTCCATAAAATCAAGGCTGCCAACTGTTTGTACTCTTCTTTTCCAGTTTTCTGGTATCAACATTGCCCCAGAATAGGCCCCGCAGATATTTCCACAAATCGCGCCATTGGTATCCGCATCATCGCCGCAGTTTACAGCAGCTGGTATGCCTTTTTTTGCATCTCCATCTACCGCATAGAATACTCCCAAAGCCAAAGGAACAGATTCATAAACATACATACTTGCTCCTATATACCCAACTAATTCATCTAAGATAAATTCAATTCCTTTATCTCTATTTTCATCCACAATTCTCTTTGCTAATAGTATTCTTTTTGACACCATAGGTGCCGTTATGTCTTTACCTATTTTTTCGCCATAAACAGCTGCATCATATGACATATCTATAACCTCTTCTGTAGTATAACCGCCATAGACGCCTGCCGCAACTGCTATTGCAACAGCACAGGCTCCTGCCACACAAGGTCTGCTCCCATGGCTTGGCATGGAAGACTCTGCTGCTGCCCTCATACAACCTTCTAAATCATTCCAATATTTTACACCAATAGGTGCAGCTCGCATGGCACTTCCATTAGTAGCACTGTCTCCTGATGTTTCCTCTGGATTCCTACCCTCAATTAATGCAGTTAAGTATCTTCTTGTAGAAGGACCGATAACCGTAGTTTCAAGCATTTTTTGCTCAATAGCCCATTGCTTCATAGCTTGATTAAAGGGGTCTATTTTAAAACTGCCATGATTTATTAATACATTACTAATAATAACACTTTCCATTGTGTCATCAGTAATTTCTCCTGCCTGTAACCCCCCATGATAACTTTGTTCTTTAGCCTCAGGGGCAATAAAATCATTAATATAACCATAAGTATCTTTCATTTTTTCTCTGGTAAAAAATGATGCAGGCATCCCCATTGCATCACCAATTGCTCCTCCTACCAAAGCTCCATAAGCTCTATCCAGCATCTAAGCCCTCCTTTTTATTCCAGATTACTTTTTTAGTATATCCTCTATATTCCAAAATCCATGTGGTCCATTTATTCCAACTGTTATTGCAGAAGTCTGACTTCCTAGCCTTACCGAGTCCTGCAAAGACCTTCCTTCTGCTAATCCAAACAGTACGCCTGCCGCAAAACTGTCTCCTGCACCAGTTGTATCAATTACATTTACCTTTATTGGCATATAATCAAAAGTGCAGTTCTTTTCATATACTGTTCCGCCATGTCCCCCCCGTTTAAGAATTACAATTTTTTCGTCATCGACCCATTCTTTGATTTCTTCAAATTCACTGCTATTTGGAGTGACTACGTTGCTTATATATACCATCCGCATTAAGATATCCTGATTGATACTTCCAACTAAAGGACTCGGGTCAAACAGGATAAATCCACCTCTTTTATGAAAATCCTCTAGAACCTGCATGATTTCCTCTACTTCGTCATTTAATAAAAAATACCCTGTTACCGCAGCATATTTAATATCTTTAAGTCCATCAGAGAGAATTTCTTTTGAAAAATCTAATTCCATTCCTGTCTTCGTGAGAAAAGTTCTCTCACCATCTGCTTCAAGGAGAACAATACAATATCCAGTAGTTCCTTCTTTCTGCATAACATATCGAGTAGACAATTGGTGCTCATTCATATATTTAATGATTGATTGTCCTATCTTATCTTTCCCTATGTACGAAACAATGTGCGCCTGCCCCCCAAGGTTATTAAAGGTAGCGGCCATATTTACTGAACAGCCTCCCACACATTCAAATTCATTGTTAATAAAACCATCCTGGCCTCTTTCTGGTAGTTCTTCTAGTTCCAAATACTTATCCAAAAGTAACCCACCAAATATTACACATTCAATCATAATTATGCCTCCAGTGAAATTTGTGCTAATTCATCCCAGCCAATATATACAGTATCACCTTTATTAATCTGGCCCTTTTCCGAAGTGTTTTGCTGCTGCGCTATTATTACTTTATCTTCTACTTGTATTGTATAACTAGTAATGCTGCCTGAATAAGTTATAAAGCTTACCCTCCCTATTTTCTTTGTATTATCCATTCTCTCCTTTGATACGCTTACCTTTTCAGGTCTTACTGCATACAATTTCTGATTTCTCTCAAAGAAATTAGCCTTTCCTAAAAAGCTTGCTACAAAAGTATTTTTAGGCTTTTCATAAACTTCAAAGGGAGTTCCCATCTGTTCAATGATACCATTATTCATAACAATTATATAGTCCGATAAAGTCATGGCCTCTTCCTGATCATGAGTTACAAAGAAAGTGGTCACCCCTGTTTCTTCTAAAATCTTTCTTAATTCTAATTGCATTTCTACTCTCAGTTTTTTATCTAAAGCGCTTAAACATTCATCCAAAAGTAAAACTCTCGGTTCAATAACCAAAGCCCGTGCCAATGCTACTCGCTGTTGCTGCCCTCCTGAAAGTTGTTTTGGTTTTCTTTCAGCATAATCCTCCATATGAACCATTTCTAATGCTGCGTTTACCTTTACCCTAATTTCATTTTTAGAAAGTTTACGTTGTTCAAGTCCGTATGCAATATTCTCAGCTACGGTCATATGTGGAAATAATGCATAACTTTGAAAAACCATCCCTATGTTTCTTTTGTTAACACTAATTCCAGTTATAGGCTGGTCATCAAAGAATATTTCTCCTGCCTGTGGCACTTCAAAACCTGCAATCATTCTAAGAATTGTAGTTTTACCACAACCTGAAGGTCCTAATATAGATACCAAGGTTCCATCAGGTATTTCTACTGATATATCATTTACTACTATATTATCACCAAATAATTTAGTCAAATTATTTATTGTAACCTTTGCCATTATTACGAATTACCTCCTAAAACACTTTTAAAACTTTTACCCATAATTATGCCTACTACAGCAAGACAAACTAATGATATTCCAATTATTATAGTAGATATTGCATTTATTTCTGGTGTAAACCCAAACTTTATAGAGGATTGAATTTCAATAGGAAGTGTTGAAACTCCAGCCGGCATCAGAAAGTAACTTATTGCGAAATTATCAAAGCTTATCATAAAAGACAAGAATCCCCCTGCCACCATAGCCGGTGCTATAGCAGGAAGCGTTATTTTCCTAAAAGTGGTAAGTCCGCTTGCTCCAAGAGATAAACTCATTTCTTCAAGGGCAGGATCTATAGACTGTAATCTTGCTTGCAAGACAAGCATTGCATAAGGCAAAGATATAACTACATGTCCTATAACTACAAAAAATAAATCTTTATCTAAATCTATAAATCGAATCATTAACAACATGGAAAGACCCATAATCAACCAGGGAATACTCATTGGCATCATCATTATACTTCTGCAGAAACTTTGTGTTTTTCTTGATAGTGCTTTCACCCCTAGTATGAAGAACGTGGCTAATATTACACAGATTATTCCGGTTACTATTGCCAGATAAAAAGAATTTTCCGCCGCACTTAATAGTATACTGTTTTCCGCTAACCCTTTATACCACTTTGTACTGAACGTAAAAGGCAGTGAATTATATCTGGACTCGTTAAATCCCATTATCATAAGTACAACTATTGGAGTATATAAAAATAAAATCATTATTAATACATAGAGTTTCATGCAAATACTTTTTATCATGTATCATACCTCCTGCCTAAGTGATTAATCCCCGCCATACTCAACAGAACCAATGCAAGAAGTATAAATGCTACGGCTGCACCAAAATTCCAGCCATAAATTTCAAAGAACTGATCCTCAATAACCGTTCCAATAACCGTTCCATTAACTCCTCCTAAAATTCTTGGTTCTACGAAAGTGCCAAGGCATGGCACAAACACAATCATAATTCCTGTGACTACTCCAGGTATAGACATAGGTACTACAACTCTGAAAAATGTAGTTAACTTTGATGCACCAAGGCTGCTGCTTGCTTCAAGAAGGGAATTATCCAAGCGTTCTAAAGCCATATAAATAGTTATCACCATATAAGGAAAAAATGCATGAATCAGACCTATTATAACTGCCGTTCGAGTATATAAAATACCTATATTTCCATCTAATATCCCCAAACTATTCATCATTCTGTCAAATACCCCGTCATCCTGCAAAAATATAAGCCAGCTGTACACTCTGACAAGTTGATTTGTAAAGAATGGTATAATTAACAAAACCATTACGATATTCTTAAGGCCTTTTAATTGTTTTGCCATTATGTATGCCAAAGGATATGCAATAATCAGGCTTATCACTGTAACCAGCAGGCTATTCACTATAGTTCTCCAAGTTAATGTCAGATAAAATGTCTTAGTGAAAAACCTTGTATAGTTTTCCAGTGTAAATCCGGGTCCACTGTCACTTTGGAAGCTGTATGCAAACATGATAAAAAGCGGTAATATGGCAAATATAAAAAGTACCGCCATTCCTGGCAGCGTCATTATTTTTTTATTATTTTTCAAAGCTGCTCCTCCTCGTACTAATTTAAGAAAGGGCTCTCTCTATTGAGACTGCCCTTTCTTATTGAATAAATTAGTTTGCCTTGACTTCTGTCCAAAGCTCGTTCCAAGCATTCTTGACTTCATCTGTTCTATATTCCATAAAATATAAACGGTTCAGTGATGCTTCATCCATTGCTGCAGATGCTGCATACTCAGGATCAATGGATTCTGCCGCTGCCTGATTTACAGGTGCTGGTCCGCCACCTGCTGCCCAATTATATTGGAAATCTTTACTAATCATCCAGTCAATAAAAGCATATGCCAAATCTTTGTTCTTGCTGCCTTCTGAGATTGCCCAATTGTCCACCCAGCCGATCGCACCATCTTCAGGAACTACAAAGCTTATTGGCTCACCTTCCTGCTTCATAGAAGCAGCTTGTCCTGACCACATTAAACCCAAATCAATTTGCTTTCCTGCAAAAAGTTTAGAGAATTCATCCCCTGTCTTCCAATATGTTTTATTTAAAGCTTTCTGTTCAATTAGCTTTTCTTTAATTGCTTTTAGATCTGACGGATTATTTGGATCCTGCCCTAAAGCAATTGCTGCTGCCATAACTGCATCATTATAGTCATCTCTAAATGCAATTTTACCAGCATATTTCTTGTCAAATAATGCAGCTATTGACTTTGGAGCTTCCTTAATTACATCTGAATTATAGGCGATGGCAGTTGAACCCCACACAAATGGAACTGCGTACATCTTGCTATCTTTAAAGCATTCTTTCTGCGTTTTAAACTTTTCAAACATTCCATCAAAATTTTTCAGTTTTGAAGTATCAACCTCGGATAAAAGTCCTTCATCTATTGCAGCTGGAAGTATGGAACAATTGGGAAGGCATACATCAATCTCCCCTGCTTTTGAAGTTCTTAACTTTGTTAAGAGTTCTTCCTCACTAGACATATATGTGTTTACTACTTCACAATTATATTTCTTTTCAAAAGCTTTAATAAAATCGGCATCATCTGAGCCATAATCTTTCCAATTTACAACATATAGTTTTGCCTTTTCTCCATCCGCAGTACCTTTATTTTCAGAGTTACTACCGCAAGCTGCCATCGAAAGAACTAATGAAAGCACTAAAACTGCAGTTAGTATTTTTTTTAATTTCATCTTAACTCTCCTCCATTTTTACATGTTAAAGCAAAGCAAGTGTATATACACCTGTCTTGCACGATTTATTTTTAAGATTACCATTAATAAATTGAAAAATCAATCAAAATTTACCAATGTCTCAATGTATACAAGATTTTGCTCATCCGCCTAAAGTCTTATCTTGATTCTGATACCATGCAATTCCCCTATAAAATTGTTCTTCAGTAAATTCAGGCCAGAACTCATCTAAAACAAAAAAATCCGCATATACAGATTGGATTGGAAGAAATCCACTTAATCTTCTCATTCCACCCCATCTCATAATTAAATCAATCCTAGATATATCCCTTGAGGCAAAACCATTCTCACACATTAAGTCCCAATCCCAGCCATAATTAACTAAAAAATTCACCTTGATTCCGCCATGTCCAAATTTAGTTCTTTGTAAAAAAGGCTTTAACTCTTCTGGGAAGCAGGTAGATTTATCATTGCCCATAACTAAAAGTTCCGCATCTCTCTTAGCAAGTTCCAATACCGCATCCACGCAAGCTTGTTTAAAGGCTATTTTTTGCTCAGCTGGCCTTTTCGTATTATCCACGGTAAAACCATAAAGTGTAAGTTCCTCTACCCCCATATCTTTACACAATTCATAAAGTTTAAATCCTGGATTTATTCCATGTTGATATCCATCTTTTTTTTCTAAGCCACAGTTTAAAGCCCATCGCCTGTTCCCATCCGGTATTACTCCAATGTGCCTGGGTATCCTTTTAAAATTCTGCTTTTTAAAATTTATCAAATTATCCAAAATCATAATCCCCTTTATCCATTATCCATACGATAAAAATCTGCAAACTGAAATTTGCGCTTTTTGGCATCTGACCTTCCTGCAATTTATTTCATAAATTGGGATAGGTCATAATACGATAAAAATCTGCAAATTAAAATTTGCATTTTTTGGCATCTGACCTTCCTGCAATTTATCTTATAAATTGGGATAGGTCATAAAAAGTATTATGTTGTTATTTTGGTAAATTTATTCATATTCTATAATCTAATTACCTTGATTTAAGCACAAATTCAATGAAAATATTGGTGCCAATTATTATTTTTCTCTTCCAATCCATAAAATAATACCGAGACCTAAAACAAAGGTTACTACACATTGTAAGATTTCTGTCCCAATCGGCATTCCAGGAAAAACTTCAAGCAAAGACCCTATCATAAATCCAATAATTAACATATATGTAAACTGCGGATGTCTTTTCATCTCACGTTCAATAACTCCTGCAGTTAAAAATGTGCCTGCAATCGTTCCAATTATTAAAGGAATTAAATAATCAATATCAAAATTTCTAATTGCTTTCAGCGTCAAATCATACATACCTAACATCAGTAATACATAAGATGCACTAATCCCAGGCAAAACTAATGCTATAGCTATAACCACACCCGCAACGAGCAGCATAAAAAAGCTATATAAGTGAAATCCTGGTTCAAAGTCTAGTAATCCCTTGGGGAATAAAGTAATCAAATAAGCAATAGCAGCGCCCACAACCGCTGCCCCCTTATTTACCTGTTTCACTTTATTGGCAGTGGCCTTCTTGTATAGGGGTGGGAAGCTTCCTAAAATGGCACCGAGGAATAAAAACATCATGGGTTTTTGCCAAGATGTAACTGCATTCAGCATAGGTCCTGATAATAGAACAACGCCTAAAATTCCTGCAATTCCATATTGAAATAAAAGCAGCCCATTAGCCTTCAAGTCCCTTTTCAATGTACTTATGGCGTGAATCAAATCATCATAAACACCTAAAATAATAGCCATAGTACCACCACTAACCCCTGGGATCAGCATAGATGAACCAATAATAAACCCTTTCACAAATCGTATAAAAATATTGTCATTATTATTTTTTTGAATAATTTTCATGTCTTTCCTCTACACTTTTAAAATTTTCTTTATATAAATATAATAACATATAAGTCATATCTAATTATATTAAAAATAAATGTATCGAATTTTTTTGCTTAAAAAAATCAGATTACCCTGGCAATAAAAGCAATGCTCTGTGCTGCAGGAACTAACAATATTTGTGCAAATAAAGTTCCAATTATAAGCCCAAAAACAATAAAGACAAACAATACACCATTTGTATCATCTGTCTTTATTTGAATTTAATATATATTTAACTTAACAAAGTATCTATTTATCTTCCAGATCTACGTCTCTCAAGTTCATTTAAAATCTTTTTTCGAAGTCTGATATCATCTGGAACAACTTCAACTAGTTCATCATTGTTAATGAACTCCAAAGCCTCTTCCAATGTGAATTTTCTTGGCGGGGGAAGCTTAATTGCATCATCTGTACCAGATGCACGCGTATTCGTTGCTTTCTTTGCTCTACAAGGATTTACAATCATATCGTCATTTCTGCTATTCATTCCAATAATCATACCTTCATATACTTTAACACCCGGTTCTATAAACAGCTGAACTCTTTCCTGTACTCCAAATAAAGCATACCCTGTAGAAGTGCCTTCTTCTTGTGCTATAGCAACGCCATTACCTCTTTGAGGGATTTCTCCCTTATACTCATCAAAGCTGTCAAAACGTCTAACCATTGTTCCTTCACCATGAGTATCGTTGATAAACTCACTTCTGTAACCAAGAAGACCTCTCGTAGGTACCAGATATACAAGCTTTGAATATCCGTTATCACCTGACATTTCTTTCATGATACCTTTTCTAACATTTAGCTTTGAAATAACACTACCTGAATACTCATCAGGAACGGATATTACAACCTCTTCCATAGGTTCCATCTTTTTTCCATTTTCATTCTTATGCATGATAACCTCTGGCTTTGATACAGCCAACTCGTAACCTTCACGTCTCATATTTTCAATTAAGATTGAAAGATGAAGTTCTCCTCTTCCTGAAACCTTAAATACATCATTAGACTCAGTTTGCTCCACAACAAGTCCAACATTGACTTCCAGTTCCTTTTCCAATCTTTCCTTTATATGTCTTGTGGTTACGAATTTACCAACCTTTCCAGCGAAAGGTGATTTATTTACTATGAAGTTCATTGACAAAGTTGGCTCTTCTATGTGAATCATTTCCATAGGCTGTGGATTTGAACTATCACAAATAGTTTCACCAATAGAAATATCTGAAATTCCAGCTACAACAACTATATCTCCACACTCTGCTTCATCAACGGGAGTTCTCTTAAGACCCCTATACACAAATACCTGATTTATCTTTCTTGAAGCTATACTTCCATCTGCTTTTGCTACTGCTACAGTTTGTCCCGTTTTAATTTTTCCTTTTGTTACACGTCCAATACCTAATCGTCCTATATAATCGTCATATCCTAGAGATGAAACCTGCATCTGTAATGGTTCCTCATTCAAATCCGGGTATGCTTCAACATGCTTGATAATGGTTTCAAATAAAGGTGTAATGTCTCTGCCTTTATCACCCTCTGTATGCTTATCTAATTTTTTGTCTCCAGCTTCCACTTCAACATCTGCAACATCTGCAGGATCATATACAACAATACCCTGTCTGGCAATACCATATAATATAGGGAAGTCTAACTGTTTGTCATTTGCATTTAAATCCATAAATAATTCATAAACTTCATCAACAACTTCTTCAATTCTTGCATCCTTTTTATCAATCTTATTAATTAATAAGATTGGGTTAAGCCCTTGCTCTAAAGATTTGTTTAATACAAATCTTGTCTGCGGCATTGGTCCTTCACTAGAATCTACAAGTAAAATCACAGTATCTACTGTTTTCATAATTCTTTCCACTTCGGATGAGAAGTCCGCATGTCCCGGAGTATCCACAATATTAATTTTTACGTCTTCATGCATTACTGAACAGTTTTTAGAATAAATTGTTATTCCTCTTTCTCTTTCAATATCATCGCTGTCCATAACACATTCAACAACTTCTTCATTTGCACGGAAAACTCCGCTCTGATTTAAGAATGCATCTACCAAGGTAGATTTTCCTGCATCAACATGGGCTATAACAGCTATGTTGATAATCTTTTGTTTGTTTGTCATAATTAATCCTACTTTCTTAACTCTATACAACTTTATTTTTAAAGAACTTAATCTACATAATGTATTAAGTTCCACTTTTTACACAAAATGTAAATGCCCGTATCCCGAACCTTATTATTTTACCACAATATCAAATCAAAATCAACAAAATTCTTATCAGAAAAATAACGGTATAACCGTTATTTTAATTTCATTAAATCAATTGTCGGTTTTACTTGATAATACTCCTTTAAATTTTCATATTCATCTTGAGCCTTTTTCATCAATACAGTTTTCTGTGTACTCTTTCCTTTTACTGCACGAATCATAATATTTTTTGAAGTATGCTCCAAGCTTGTAAATTCAATCATTGTCACATCATATCCACAAGACTCCAGTTTTAATCCTCTTAGTCCATCAGTAAGCAGTTCTGTAAATCTGTCTTTCAAAATTCCATGTTTGTACATTGGTTGATGGAGAGCATTTTCAATTTGACTGAACAGTTCATGCTGGCAGCAGGGAACGGATAGAATAACTTTCGAATTCCAATTAACTGCGTTAATCAATGCATAATCTGTTGCTGTATCACAAGCGTGAAGTGTGACTACCATGTCTGCATGATCACTAGTATAATCTGCGATATCCCCCATTAAGAATTTCAGTTCTAGGTATCCAAGTTCTTGGGCGGTTTTATTGCAGAACTCTATAACATCTGCTTTTAAGTCCAGACCTATTATCTCAACATTACGTTGTTTTAGAATCTTAAGGTAATAGTACAATGCAAATGTCAGATAAGATTTGCCACAACCAAAGTCAATAATCTTTAAAGGCTTGTCCTTCTTTTCTGGTAAATATTCCATAACATCTTCAACAATTTCCAAATACCTGTTTATCTGTCTAAATTTTGCATAGTGTTTTTGAAAAACTTTTCCGTCTCCTCCCATTACACCCAGCTTTATTAAAAATTCACATGGTTCCTTATCTGGAATAATATATTTTTTTTCTTTGTTATGCTCCAAATTTAAGGATTCTCTTTTTTCCACTTGTTGTCTTATTATTTTAGGCTTTTCAGGTTTAGATACCAGAATCTGAATATCTTCTGTAGTAGTTTGTACATTAATTTGCTTGAATTCTTCACAAATCAGTTTATGACATAGCTGCAGCACTTCTTTTCCTGACAGATTTTCATGAGTAACTTTTTTCTCAAAATGATATTCTACCTGAAACATTAATTTGCATTGAAGGCATGATTGGTCGTATGGTAACCCTTTTACAAAGGTTGGATTTTTTCCTGATATTTCCCAATATAACTTTAATCAGATTATCTGCATTATCTTCACTATATATTTCCTTAAGCAATTCAATAAGCTTATCCATCTTACACCACTTTCTTTCATTTCTCCTTGCGGCAATTTATAACCAAATTAATATTATACCAAAAAAATTTAAAACCGCCAATATATTTGACGGTTAATACTATTAAAATGGATCAACAAAAGGAATTCCAAAATACTCTGCTAAAGAAAAAGCAAAATTTTCCGCAATTGCTTCAATATTGTTGGCTATCCAATTAGCATCCTCATAATTGTCATGATATGCAAGTTCTATCAAAATAGCTGTGGCTCTGGTCCTTCTTAATTCAGCAAGAGTAGTATTGGGAATCGTTGTCACTAAATCAGGGTTTGGGTATATATCTGCTAAATTCTTTGCAAATATATTCGCCGCCTTTTCGCCGGCAAGGCTGAATGCATAGTAGTAAACATCTGGTCCCTGTAACATCCCAGCTAAATTTTCGGGGGAAGCATTGGAATGTAAGGCTAAATGCAGGTCATAATCTCCTGCATTGGACTGTGCAATGGCCTGAGCTAAAGAATCATTTGGATTATTTCGACTGAAGGAAATGTTACTTGCCCTTAAATAAGGAACCATAGCATCCACTATGAGATTCATGTAATACTCTTCACTTCCTCCAATAATATATTCATTATAATCTTGAACCGAAGGGCTTAAATATACACTTGGCATTGATGTATTATCCATATATCCTCCTAACTTATGCAAATGTGCATAACTATCAATATATAACATATATATGCCAGAGTTATTTATTTTGTACCTTATATAAAAAAAGTGCAAATAACGAAATCATAGATTTCTATTTGCACATGTTGGCTATTTGATAATCTGAACTTTAGCCAACTATTTATGTGCTTTTTTTGATATTCCGTCAATATCGCAAGCGATATTTCCTACATAATAAAAAGCCTGTGAAAAATTATCACAGGCTCTGCTTTTCTATTGTTTCTGTGGTCTAAAAATCATAAATAATACGGCACTAATTCCCATTAAAATGGGATAATACAGATTTGGTATAATGTCTAACGGAGTTAGACCTACTAACGCAGCTGCTGTAAGAAGCTGTGCTCCATAAGGAATTAAGCCTTGTCCAACCGAAGCAAATATATCAAGAATAGAAGCAACTCTCTTCGATTCCACTCCAAATTCATCACCAATTTGTTTTGCAATAGGACCTGCCATTACAATAGCAACCGTATTGTTAGCTGTACAAATATCAATTAAAATTGAAAGAAGGGCAATACCAAATTCTGCTCCGCGTTTTCCTCTGGTTCTTTTCTTAATCATATCAATGATTAAATCTATTCCACCATTTTCTTTTATTAATGAAACTATACATGCAACAATGATTGAAATAATAGAGATTTCAAATAAGCCTTTCATTCCTTCTCCAATAGCTGAAAAGCTTTCAATTAAAGTAAAGCTACCGTAGGAAACACCAACTATTACAGAAAGTATAATGCCAGCGATTAATACTAAAAATACATTTAATCCAATTAATGCACCTATTAAAACAACTAAGTACGGAATAATCTGCACAAAATTATAATCATACGTTTCACTTATTTTATAGGTAAGCCCCATTGTTCTTACATAAAAAATAATAACGGTAAGTATAGCTGCCGGTAGAACAATAAAGAAGTTTTGTTTAAACTTGTCCTTCATTTCACACCCCTGGGTTCTTACCGCAGCAATTGTAGTATCTGAAATCATAGATAAATTATCACCAAACATAGCTCCGCATACAACAGCTCCTATACATATTGTCATTGGAAACCCTGTTTGCCCTGAAATTCCTGTTGCAATTGGTGCAAGGGCCGAGATTGTGCCCATTGAAGTGCCCATTGAAATGGAGATAAAACAGCCGATTAAAAATAATCCTACCACCATAAATTTAGAGGGAATAATGGATAAACCAAAGAATACAGTGCTATCCACTCCACCTGCTGCTGAAACTACACCTGAAAACGCTCCTGCTACTAAAAAGATTAAGACCATGGTAATTATGTTTACGTCTCCCGCTCCCTTTGAAATGATAACTAGTTTTTCGTTAAAGGAAAGAGCCCGGTTCTGTAACATACCAACAAATAAAGCAGTTAGAAAAGCAACTAATGCGGGCATTCCATAAAAATCCCCACTAATAATGCCTACTCCAGCAAATAGTACGATAAATACGATGAAAGGTAATAATGCCAATCCTCTGTTCTTTTTCATAAAAATTCTTCTCCTAAATTATTATTTTTGACAACACAATAAAATCCATTCTATCATAAACCACTATAAAATCAAGTTTTTTAGATATCCTCAATTTGCCAGTCAATGGGCTCTATCCCATTTGCCATCAAAAATTCATTTGCCTTACTAAAGTGCTTACACCCAAAAAATCCGCGGTAAGCAGATAACGGACTTGGATGTGGAGCCTCCAAGATTAAATGTTTCGGATTTGTCAACATTTTCTTCTTTGACTGTGCCGGCCTTCCCCATAAAAAGTATACAATAGGTCTGTCCTGCTCATTCACTGCCCTGATAACTGCATCTGTAAATTGTTCCCAGCCTTGTCCTTGATGAGAGTTGGCTTGATGTGCTCTGACTGTTAGTACCGTATTTAACAATAAAACTCCCTGATCCGCCCATTTTTTTAAATATCCATTATTGGGAATTTTACATCCTATATCAGCATGTAATTCCTGATAAATGTTAGCGAGCGATGGTGGAATATCTTTTTGACTTGTAGGAACAGCGAAACTAGTTCCGATTGCTTGATTTTCATTGTGATATGGATCTTGTCCAATCAATAAAACCTTTACATTTTTTAAAGGTGTAAAATGAAAAGCATTATAGATATCATCCGCTGCGGGATAAATTTTTCGAGTTTTATATTCACTTATTAAAAACTGACGTAGCTGTAAATAATATGGTTTTTGGAACTCTTCTCCAATTTCTTCCAGCCAGTCATTGCTAATCTTTGACATAGTTTACGCTCCAATTCTCAATAAAATATCTTTCATACAATTTGACTTTAAAAATATTATACCATTTTATTTTATGATATAATAGGGAAAACGCATTTGACCTGTCCCAATTTATGAAGCAAATCACTGAATATTGGGCAATCGTATATAAAGGATTAAATCATATATGAGTACTATATATTTATCAAGTAACGCAAACATAATATTACAAAACTACCTTGAAAGCCAAGGACATCATCTGATTTTGATAGAAGATACGGGGGATGTCTATCCAGAGGTAGCTACCCATCCGGATATTTATATGTGCAAATTAGGCGCCGACCCTGGAGATCCAGTTTTTCATGAAGAAGGTCAATTAGGTCTTGGTTATAAATACCCTGAAAACGTAAAATATAACGCAGTGTGTATGGGTTACAATTTTATTCATAATTTAAAATATACCGCCCCTGCTCTGCTTGATAAAATACAGCAGTTAGGATATAAAACAATCCATGTAAAGCAGGGTTATACCAAATGTAATATGATAGTTATAAATAATTATGCTGCTATTACTTCTGATGAAGGTATCTATAAATATGTGAATAATCACATCAATGTTCTTTTAATCAAACCCGGGTACGTAAAACTTGGTAATTTCCCTTATGGTTTTCTCGGTGGCGCTTCTGGGAGAGTTGGAAATGAAATCATTTTTAACGGCAATTTAAAATCACACCCTGACTACAGAAAGATTTCAGACTTTATAACATTACAAAATCTAAAAATAAAATACTTTGAAGAATACCCGCTTGAAGATATTGGTTCAATCATTGAATGGAGAGATAAATGAAAAAACATGCTATTATACCTATTTTTATTCCGCATGAAGGCTGCCCAAATGACTGTGTTTTCTGCAATCAAAAAAAAATTACTGCAAGGCAGAAACCCGTTCATGCAGAAGATGTAAAAAATATTATAGAACAATACCTGCCTACATTAACTGGTAGAGGCCTAGATACCATTGAGGCCGCCTTTTTTGGAGGCAGTTTTACAGGCATTCCAATAGAGCAGCAGCGTGCTTATCTTGCGGTTGCAAAAGAATATAAAGACAAAGGTCTCATTGATAAAATTCATCTCTCCACAAGACCTGATTATATAAATGAAGAAATTCTGGACAACCTAAAACAGTATGGTACAGATATTATAGAGCTTGGAGTTCAGTCCTTTGATGATGTGGTACTTAATGCCTCAAACCGAGGACATAACAGTGAAATAGTATATAGAAGCTGTGATTTGATTAAGTCCTATGGTTTTGATCTCGGTATACAGTTAATGATCGGTCTTCCTGGTGATACACACGAAAAATCTCTTTATTCAGCAAAAGAAGCAGTAAAAATAAAACCATCTGTTGCTCGTCTTTATCCGACCATTATTATTGATGATACTGAACTTCTAAACATGTATAAGCGGGGAGATTATCGGCCTCTTTCACAAGAAGAAGCTATTTTTACTACAAAAGAAATGTACAAAATATTAAATAATGCAGGCATAAACATTATACGTGTTGGTCTTAAAAGCACGGATATCATTAATGAAAACGGTGCCATTACAGGCGGTACTTATCACCCTGCATTTAGACAACTGGTAGAAGCAGAAATTGCTAAGGAAATTCTTGAGAATAAGCTAAAAATCCTTTTAGACTCTGACCCACAATCCATGCACATTTCTGGCATCCAGAGACCCCAGTTTACTTTTCAAAGCAATGAGAAATGTTTTTCTAACATGATCGGTAATAAACGCAGTAACAAGGAATACTTTGCCAAAAAGTATCCTGATATAGAAATTCAATATACTGAAAATACTTTTCTTGCAGATAACCAGTATACTGTGGTAAAATAATAAATTAATATTAAAAATTTGTTTATAATCACAAAAGGAGGATTAAATATATGAAAGCAGTAGTAACAGTAATAGGAAAAGACATGGTAGGCATATTGGCGAAAGTCAGCACTACTTGTGCAGAAGCTAATGCAAATGTAGTAGAAGTAACACAATCAGTATTGCAGGAATACTTCGCAATGGTAATGCTTATTGATATATCACAAATGAACTGCGAATTGGATGCATTAAGAGATAGTCTACAAAAAAATGTATCAGGCATGACGATACACGTAATGCACGAAGACATTTTTAATTCCATGCACAGAATTTAATTTATGGGGAGGTACAGTTAATGCTGAATATGACAGACATCATGGAAACCATCACCATGATACAAGACGAAAACTTGGACATACGAACGATTACTATGGGTATATCACTACTTGACTGCTGTGACAGTGATATTGATAAATCTTGTGAAAAGGTTTATAACAAAATATATAACTACGCGAAGGACTTAGTAAAAACTGGAGAAGATATAGAAAAAACATATGGTATTCCTATCGTGAACAAAAGAATTTCTGTAACGCCTATTGCTATGCTTGTTGGAGCCTCTGGCGGGGATCCTGTTAAATATGCTAAGACTTTAGATAAAGTTGCAAAGGAAGTAGGCGTAAACTTTATTGGCGGTTTTTCTGCTCTAGTACACAAAGGTTTCTCTCCTGGAGATAAAGCATTGATCGAAGCAATTCCAAGAGCACTAGCTGAAACCGATTTTGTTTGTTCCTCTATAAATATTGGTTCCACAAAAGCTGGTATAAACATGGATGCTGTAAAACTTATGGGAGGCGTAGTTAAAGCCGCTGCAGAGGCAACTAAAGATAATCAGTGCATTGGTGCTGCAAAACTTGTAGTTTTCTGTAATGCTCCTGAAGACAATCCTTTTATGGCAGGCGCTTTCCATGGTCCTGGAGAACCTGACTGTGTTCTAAATGTTGGTGTCTCAGGTCCTGGCGTAGTACGTGCGGCACTTGCAAAGATGCCTGACGATGCAGATTTAACTGAAATTGCTGATATGATTAAGAAAACAGCCTTTAAAATTACTCGTATGGGACAACTGGTTGGTACGGAAGCATCAAAACGTCTTGGTGTACCTTTCGGCATTATCGACTTGTCTTTAGCGCCAACACCAGCAATTGGTGACTCTGTTGCTTATATATTAGAAGAAATTGGTCTTGAGCAATGTGGTACGCACGGCACAACAGCTGCACTTGCTATGCTTAACGATGCCGTAAAAAAAGGTGGTGTAATGGCATCATCAAACGTAGGTGGTTTATCTGGTGCATTTATTCCAGTTACAGAAGATGCTGGAATGATAGCAGCCGCAAGAGCTGGCGTTCTGTCTATTGAAAAGCTTGAAGCAATGACTGCTGTTTGCTCTGTTGGTCTTGACATGATTGTTATTCCTGGAGATACTCCTCCTGAAGTAATATCTGCCATCATAGCCGACGAAGCAGCTATAGGCATGGTTAACTCGAAAACTACTGCTGTAAGAGTTATTCCTGCTGTAGGTTTAAAAGAGGGAGAAGAATTAGACTTTGGTGGACTTCTAGGAAATGGTCCCGTAATGAAGTTAAACCCTAAATCTCCTGCTAAAATGATTAACCGAGGAGGAAGAATTCCTGCGCCTCTTCAGAGCTTAAAAAATTAATAGATATAAATTAAAAATGCTAAGGATTTTATCCTTAGCATTTTTGCAGAGTAAATTGTTTATTTATAGTTAACCCATTAGGAAATCTAAAATATTCCAACCAGTAGAAGCTCCTACCTTATATAATTCTGTGTAGCCACACTGGGTACAACTAATAGTCACAAATTTCTTATTCTGAACATCAAAAATTTTAGCAAAATTTCCTCCTGTAGCTTGAAACTGATCATGCTCATATTGCTGACATCCACACTTAGGACATATATATTGTTTCTTTTCCATTATTGAATTCCTCCTTTATATATTTTAAGGTAATTATATTCTTATTTATCGGATCATTATATCACCTTATTCTTAATGAATTATTAACAGCAGGTTAATATTACATGAACATACATAAAAAAATCGGAATAAATATTGCGGGTAAATAATTCATAACTTTTAACTGAGTAACCCCTAAAATATTTAAGCCTAACGCTATAATAAGTAATGAGCCTACGCATGTCATTTCTGCAATAACATAATCCCCTAAATACGGAGATACATACTGTGCAAGCAGTACTATACTTCCTTGGAAAACTAATACAAAACCTGCTGACAGCAGCACTCCAACTCCAAGAGCAGATGCAAAAATAAGCGACGAAATAAAATCTAAAAAAGATTTTGTCATAAGCATTTCATAATCTCCCTGGAGTCCTGCTCTGAGTGATCCAACTATAGTCATAGCACCTACACAAAACAATAAACTTGCTGTTACAAAACCCTCTGCTACAGAAACCTCATCTCCTGACTTTTTAAATTTACTTTCTAATTTTTCTGCAAAATTATTTAGTCTTTTATCTAAATCCAGACCTTGCCCTATAATAGAACCAATAACAATAGATAAAATTAAAACTAAGGTATTTTGCCCTTTTAAAGAACCTGTAATTCCGATATAAATAGTACACAGTGCCAAACCTTTCATGACAATGTCTCTTATGCTATCAGGAATTCCTTCTTTTAAAATCAATCCAACCGTACTGCCCACTAGAACTGCTATGGTATTTATAATAACTGCAAACATTAATTTTGCCTCCTTTTATTTAAATCGTTTTCCACAGCCCATAAATGCTAGTATTTTAAACAATTCGTCACTTTTCCACATAGTTCGCAAAAATTGTATACAATTTTATCCCATGCTGCATGTGAATAACTTTTTCCCTTGACTCCATTGATTCTACTTTATTCTAGCTTTTTTTACATTTGTCAACAGCAAGTTATCCACAGATTTCTTTCATTCATTTTTACGATATTTTTTCAAAAAACACTTGACATTCGACAGCAAATTTTTTCCTTTATTTTATACTAATTTTCCTGCAATTTCTTCAATCTTTTTTAATCTATGATTCATACCCGATTTCTTTAATGGCGGCTCCATCATATCCGCTAATTCCTGTAACGTTGCATCCGGATTATCTAATCGAAGCAATGCAACTTCTTTTAATTTATCATTTAAAAAATCCAATCCTTTTCTTTCCTCAATTTTTCTTATGGCTTCAACTTGCTTTTCAGAAGCATTTAATGTTTTATCTAAATTCGCACTATCACAATTATTTATCCGATTTGTTTTGTTACGCATTTCTTTCATTATTCGTGTATCTTCAAACTTAAGTAACTGTCCGTGTGCCTTTAATATATTTAAAATGTCTACTATCTGCTCGGATTCCTTCACATAGACCACATAACTTTTCTTTCTTTTTACTTGCTTTGCATGTAAACCAACAAAGCTATTAATCAATTTTTTACAATCATTTGATAAGGTCTGAGTGCTGCAAACAAATTCCATATGATATCCTTTCTCTGGATCACTGATTGTACCTGAACCTAAAAAAACTCCCCTTAGATACGATTTTCTACAGCACTTGGTTTTAATTAATCCTTCATAAATCCCATCACTTATGAAATTCATTCCTTCTTTAACCATAAGGATTCCAGTTTCACGCAAAATCTGCTCACTGCGTTCCTCTGGACCTATAGTAAGTAAATACACATGCCCTTTTTTTAAAGTAGTGCTCTGACCTATTTCTAGATTTGCATCTACATCAAAATAGTCCTTAATTATTTTTTTAAAATGTCTGGCAGCTGCAGGATTCTCTGTAGTTATTATAATTGTAAATTTGCCGCCACCAGCAAGTCTTATACTTCCACACATACGAACAAAACCTGCAATCTCAGCAAGCATGCAGCATTTTTTTCCTTGCTCTAACCGAGCCAGTTCATTTTTTGTATCTACTGAAAATGACATATTACCCCTCTAACTAAAAAATGTGGCTTCCGCCCCTCTGCACTTCCTTTTTTATATAATAGGAACATTTATCAATATTTCCTATTATATAAAAAAGGAGCGCCACAAAACTTAATAGCCTGAAGCGCCCCATTAATTTATATTTATTTCTGCTTCATTCCTAAGATTTCTCTTGCTTCAGCAGGATTTGCGATTTCTCTTCCAAGAAGCTTTGCAATTTCTACTACCTTAGCAACCATTTGTCCATTGCTTTCTGCAAGAACACCTTTTTCCATGTAAAGGTTATCTTCAAAACCAACTCTTACATGTCCACCAAGTGAAATTGTAGCAGCAGCAATATGCCATGCATTCTTACCTAAGCCAGTAGCTGTCCAAGTTGAACCTGCTGGAAGACTTTCTGCCATAAATAATAGGTCACGAATTGTCGCAGTCATCTGAACTCCAAGTACAAAATCAAAGTGCATTGGATGTTCTAATAAACCTTTCTTATCTGCCTTTAATGCAGTATCAATCATGCCCTTATCAAATACTTCTAATTCTGGCTTGATTCCTCTTTCCTGCATAATTTTTGCAAAGTTAAAGATAGTGTTGTCTGTATTTACGAAGATATCATCTCCACCAAAATTGCAAGTACCACAATCTAATGTAGCAAATTCTGGAGTTGGATTAATTTCAGTCGACTGTAATCTTTCTAAGTCAGTCATACCAACTGCTCCGCCTGTTGAAGGCTGGATGATAGCATCTGGGCATTCTTTTCTGATAGCATCAACACATACCTGGAATCTATCCTTACTCTGAGTTGGAGTACCATCATCTTCTCTTACGTGAAGGTGAATTACTGAAGCACCTGCATCATAAGCAGATTTTGCTTCTCTAACAATTTCTTCCACTGTGTAAGGAACAGCAGGGTTCTGTTTTTTTGTTACTTCTGCGCCGCAAATAGCAGCAGCAATTATTAATTTTTCCATAAGTATTTTCCTCCTAAATTAATCAATAAATAAAAATTCAGCATAGCCAATCTCTCAGCATGAAACTAGCCAATATATAGTATACCACTAGAGGTCCCTATGCTCAATAGTTATTCGTAAACCTTGTTCTTTTAATTTTTTAGCAAACACATTTGCCATGGTTACAGATCTATGCTGTCCCCCTGTGCAGCCAAAAGCAAGATTTAGATGATACTTTCCTTCCCTTATATAACAAGGTATCATTTCAGTTATCATCTTATCAACATTTTCAATAAAGCTTTGACTTTCTGGAAATTTTAATACATAATCCTGAATTTTTTTGCTGTTTCCAGTTAACTTTTTTAAACTTGGTACATAATACGGATTTGGTATAAATCTCATATCAAAAACCATATCTGCCTCAAGTGGTATCCCATGTTTGAATCCAAAAGAAAGAATATTTATGATAAATCCGACTTCTTCACCTGTAGTAAAAATATCTTTTATCTCTTGTCTAAGTTTGGCTGACTTCATATTGGAAGTATCTATAACAAAATCGGATACACTCCTAATTTCCTTTAAAACCTCACGTTCTCTTCTTAAACCAGATAATGTTTCCCCACCTTCAGCTAAAGGATGTTGTCTTCTAGTTTCGTTAAACCTTCTTATCAGAACTTCATCCGATGCCTCTAAGAAAAGCACTTTATAATTGAGCCCCATCAATTTTAAGTCCTGCAAACAAGGTTTTATTTCATCAAAAAATTCGCCGCCACGAATATCTGTAACAAAAGCAGCTTTTTCTATGGAGCTTTTTTCGTTCATTGCTAAAGTAATAAAATTTTTAATAAGGGCTGGTGGCATATTATCGATACAATAATACCCTAAATCCTCCAAGCAGTTAGCTGCCTGAGATTTTCCCGCACCAGATAGCCCGGTTATAATTACTGCTTCCATTATAGCTCTATATCCTTTCTATATTTACAATTCTAGCTAAATCTATTCCAGCTTCTATAGCTCTGTCAAGACCTCCTTCAAAATCTCCAACCCTGCTAGGATGATGTGCATCACTACTAATTATAAAACCAACTCCAGTTAGTGCTGCTGTTTTAATCTCTTCAACGGTTAGATGATCATGCCACGTACTTATCTCCATCAGAGTTCCCTGTTCATCACAGGCTTTTGCTATTTCTAATATATCAAAAGGACCTTTATCCCCTGGGTGGGTTAATATCTTTAAATTATTTTCGTAAACTGCTTTCACTGCCATCTCTGTATTTTTAGCTCTAAGCCTTTTTACTGATCTGGTTTCTGCTGAATTATCTTTCCTTTTATGATTGTCCAAAAAATTACTAATGCAGTATCCATTTAGTACTCCATAGTGATACCCCCCAATAATCATATCGTACTGCAAAAATTCTTGTGGTGTCACATCCAGGCAGGACCCTTTGTTTATAATATTCGCTTCAACCCCCAAAGATATATGGATTTGTGGGAATTCTTTCTTTAAGCATTCAATCTCTGCTCTCATCTTAGGAACTGCGTTTCTTTTTATGCCATATGTTAAATGTCCTGGACCATGATCCGTTATAGCAATTTTATTTAATCCTCGGTCCAAAGCTGCTAATACATTTTCCTTTATTGTTCCTTTCCCGTGGGAATATACCGTATGAGTATGCAAATCATACGTCATTCTATATCCTTTGTACACTTTAATATCTTTGTCTTCTCTCACTAAACTGCCTCCCATTCTGTGCTTAATCGCCTAAGATTCTAACTTCTGGCTCCAATTTAACACCAAATTTATTAAAAACAGTATTTTGAATAAGCTTCATCAAGTTTAATATGTCTGTGGCTGTAGCTGTTCCATTATTTACAATAAATCCTGCATGTAATGGTGATACTTGCGCTCCTCCCACACTCAATCCTTTTAGTCCTGAATCTTGTATCAACTTTCCTGCAAAATACCCTTCAGGTCTCTTAAAAAAACTTCCTGCGCTAGGTAGATTAACTGGCTGCTTTTGATTTCTTCTATCCATAAGTGCCTTCATTTCTGTCGCAATTGCTCTCTTTTCTCCTGTTTTCAATTGAAAGGTAGCACTAATTATGATATCCCCGTTTTCTTGAAATGTACTGTGTCTATATCCCAATTGCATTTCTTCATTGGAAACTTCATAATCTTTGCCGCCATCTTTAGTTATAGCTCTTACTGATAGAATTATATCCTTTAATTCACCACCATATGCACCTGCATTCATAAATACACCGCCGCCTACACTACCTGGTATACCACTGGCAAATTCCAGCCCAGAAAGTCCATGCTCCATAGCTTCCTTTGCTACTGCTGAGATTTTTGAACCTGCATGCGCAGTAATTATATGATCCTTTACTTCGATTGAGTTAAAGTTTTCTCCTAATTTAACAATAACCCCTCTATACCCCCCATCCTTTATAAGAATGTTAGAACCGTTGCCTAATATAATATGAGGCACTTTTTCTTCTGAAAATAAGCGCAATACATTTTTTAGTTCCACTTCACTTTCAACTATTACCATTGCATCTGCATTTCCACCAGTTCTAAAGGATGTATATCTATTCATAGAAACATTTATATTTATACGTTCTGCTTCCATAATTTTTTCAATTTTTAAACATAATAATTCTATATTAACCTGTTTTTCAGATTTCATCTAGCCAGTTCCTCCCTGTTTCATCGTAATCACTTAAATCCTTATATAAATCTGTATTTAAAGGTAAATTCTTCTTTTTTAATTTATAATCAACTATTCTACTAAAGTATGCATAGATTATAGCAAAAATTGGTATTCCGACAACCATTCCGACAAACCCGAATAGTCCCCCCCCAATAAGTATTGCAAACATTACCCAAAAACTAGGAAGACCTGTAGAATCTCCCAAAATTTTAGGTCCTATTATATTACCATCTATTTGCTGTAATATTAATATAAAAATCACAAAATACAGCCCCTGAATAGGGCTTGCTGTCAAAATGATAATAGTCGATGGAATAGCCCCGATAAAAGGTCCAAAAAAAGGGATAATATTCGTTACACCTACTATCACACTTACCAGCATTATATAGGGCATATGCATGATTGTCATAACAACAAAACAAATCACACCCATAATTGCAGAATCTATCAGCTTACCACTAATAAAACCACTAAATGTTTTATTAATAAAACGAGCCTCTTGTATAAGCATACGCGCATTTTCTTTTTTTAAAGCAGCAAAAGTCAACTTTTTACTTTGTGCCTTAAATAATTCCTTACTATTTAAAAAATATATACAGATTATTATTCCAATAAGAAAATCTTTAAAGAATCTCATTATATCCATTAAACCTGTAGAAACCTGAGCAGCAACAGTCAGTAACCATGGCAGCACATCATTCTGAAGCCAATCATTTAATTTTAAAGTATAATCTCCCATAAACATTTTAAGAGCTGCATTAATGTCCCTGTTAGAAGATAATTTTGCCTCTGCCCAATTCAAAAGCTTTGAAAAACTCTCCGGTGCAGTTCTGACAACACTTATCAGACTGTCTAGCATCTGCGGCAGCACCATGCTGACTAAACCACCTACTACTATAAATGCTATAATCATTGTTATCGTCGTACTTAAAACTCTTGAAAAAGTAAGCGCTCTTGGCTTTCCTAGAAACCCATTTACATTTTTATATAAATGCCTTGTGAAAAAATTGTACACAGGACAAAGTAAATATGCAATAACCAATCCATAAACAAACGGCATCAGTATTTTAACGACAACATGAATGCCTTCTATGACCCCTGTCAACCGAAATATGGCGAAAAAGAATACTATAGTAGAACATAAAACAATAAAAGCTGTAAGTCCCCATTTTAAATAAGGACTGTTATAATTAATTTTCATAAATTACTCCACATCAAGTTAGATAAATATAGTAAATTTGTACTATATTAAAGTATATCATATTTTTTTAAATTCAACATTATTTTATATTCTAATCAAGCCTCTTTTTTATCTTAACTCAACTGTCAATTCTTTTATGAATGTATATTTTTTTATCTTTATTCGTGTTTTATAATTTTTTTGTATATTTATAGAATTTGCCCTTGATTTTTGTGTATAATCGTTGTATAATTTTTTCAATTAGTGAATAATTAATATATTTTATGTATAAATTTTAGGAGGCACAAAATGGCAAAGGAAAAAATAGTATTAGCATACTCTGGTGGATTAGACACCTCAATTATCTTAACTTGGTTAAAGGAAAACTATGATTGTGATATTATCGCAGTCTGCTGCAATGCAGGTCAACGAGAAGACTATGATGCAATTGAGAAGAAGGCATATGCAACAGGTGCTTCAAAGTCTTACATATTGGACATACAAGAAGAATTTGTTACTGATTATATATGGCCTACTTTAAAAGCTGGAGCGATATACGAAAATGACTACCTGCTTGGAACCTCTATGGCGAGACCTTTAATGGCTAAAAAGCTTGTAGAAATTGCAGAAGCTGAAGGCTCTTTCATTATCGCACACGGATGTACAGGCAAAGGTAATGATCAAGTTCGTTTTGAAACTACCATAAAGGCTTTAAATCCTGCAATTAAAATTATTGCGCCTTGGAGAACCTGGGACTTTCAATCAAGAGAAGATTTAATAGAATATGCAAAAGCACATCATATTCCGATTGCACAGACAACAGAAAAAATTTACTCAAGAGATGAGAACATTTGGCATATCAGCCATGAAGGTGGGAACCTTGAAAATCCTTGGAATGAACACAAGGATGATATTCATGTATTAAGTGTTCCTGTTGAGCAGGCTCCTGACGAACCTACTTTTGTAGAAGTAGACTTTGAACAAGGTATTCCTGTAGCCGTAAATGGTGAAAATATGTGTGCCGTAAAAATTCTTGAGACCTTAAATAAGCTCGGGAGCGCTAATGGCGTAGGTACTATAGATATTATAGAAAATCGTCTTGTAGGCATGAAATCCAGAGGTGTTTATGAAACTCCAGGTGGCACTATTCTTTATAAGGCACATTCCACTTTGGAAAAGCTTATTCTAGACAGAGATACTATGCAATATAAGAACATTGTAGCACAAAAATATGCACAGCTAGTATATGATGGTTTATGGTTTACGCCGGTTAGAGAAGCTATCGCTGCTTTTGTGGATTCAACTCAAAAGGAGGTAACCGGAACAGTTAAAATAAAGCTTTATAAGGGAAGTGCTATTCCTGTAGCCTCAAAGTCCCCATACTCTCTTTATAGCGAAGAGTTTGCAACATTCAGCAAAGATGAAGTTTATGATCAAAGTGATGCCGAAGGGTTTATCAACTTATTTTCTCTTCCTCTTAAAATCAGAGCAATTCAGAAGCAGCAGCAGACAGGTGATATTAAAGGCTGTGATTCTTTAGAAAAGAAAATCCTTAAGGGTGGAGATTTCATCCGCTAGTGCAAAAAAAGAACTGATTCCCAATAATCAGTTCTTTTTTATTTACTCATCCTCTGTTGTAATTTGCAGCAGAACATCAAGTTTATTAAAAATACTACGTTCAACAACTTTATAAAAAGGTTCTATATTTTTATTTTTTAAATAATCTAAGACTAAAGTATTATACTCAGATTCACTTAGGCGAAGTTCAAATATAGGGTATCCTTCTCTCATTAGACAATAATACATAACCATTCTGGCTGTAACTTCAGAATTATATTCAAATGGATAAATCTCTATTAACTTATTATGTAAATATGCAGCTTTTAAAATCGTATTTCCTTCCAATTGTTCGTCTGCATTGTATGTCCACTTAATGAGTTCTTCCATCTTTTCTCTAATTTCCTGCCAATGAGGTGGATTATAATCAAGCGTATATAATATAGGATTACTTCTACGCCAGATAGGGCCTTCTGCGCCTATGCTTACATCATGGATATCTTCAATGATCTTTAAACTGACATCACTTTCCATCTCAATAAGATTTTCCATAAAGGATAATGTTTCAATATAATTTTCAATTGCTAGATGATCATTTACTGTTGCTTCACCAACAAACTCTCCATCTAAAATTTGGTTGACTTGATCCTTACTTACAATACTTCCATCTAAGTGAAGTGTAGTATATATAAGTTCACAAAATTCCATTTTTTTAATTTGCTTTCTCATTTCTATGCTATACGGTTTTCTGTTATCTAGAATCGTTTTCTTATTTAAAATTTCTTGATACATATATAGACCTCCGCATATTAAATACTTTCTTTTGTATATATTAACACATTATGATACAATTACATATACTTAAATATTACATATCAATAAAAAGGAGTTACTATTATGCATGCATTTCAATTGCCAAACTATCTTTATGATGTAAATATAATTTCTGTTACCATTCGACTGCTGCTTGCAGTTTTATTTGGAGGTGTAATTGGTCTGGAAAGAGGAGCAAATAATCATCCTGCTGGATTTAGAACCCATATTCTTGTTTGTGTAGGCGCTACACTTGCCATGCTCACCGATCAGTATATCTGCCAATACTTAGCCACAAATGCAGATCCTGCCAGATTAGGCGCGCAGGTTATCACAGGCGTTGGTTTTCTTGGCGTCGGAACCATTTTTGTTACAGGAAAACATAAAATAAAAGGGCTTACCACTGCTGCCGGCCTTTGGGCTTCTGCATGCCTAGGTCTTGCCCTTGGTATAGGCTTTTATTCTGGCGCAGTTATTGCTGGCATACTTATTTTTATAAGTCTTGCGCTTCTCCCTAAAGTAGAAAATTATTTTTACCATAATACACGAATGATCAATTTATATGTAGAAATGGATTCTCTGCATAATTATAGAGACTTTGTATCCAAAATAAAAAATATGGGCATAACCGTTCTAGAAACTCATGTCAGCAGTTCTGGACCGGTTGCCACAAGTGGCATGGCATTCCACATTTCCATTAAGCTGCCTAAGTCACTTAGATTTGATGAAATCCGTGACATGCTATATGACTTTGAAGGCATGGTTTTATTAGAAGAAATATAAACGATAAGGTGAGGTGAAACTTTGAAACTGACTGATGCTAAATTAAAAAGCTTAATTGCTTTTATTTTAAAAAACAAAAAAGACTTAATTACTTTAACCGATTATTTTGAATACCAAGATATCGAAAATGGTATTTTAAAAATACCAGATTATTTTATTAATGTTGCCATAAAAGACAAAATTGTAAGTATTGAACAAATCCACAACTATTTAAAAGACTATACTGTTCTATTCCAAAGTGGATGCATTATGTTAGACCTAAGACTTCATTTAAAACAACTAGGGCCAATCTCTGCTAAATACATGCTATCAATAAAAGATTTTAGATTTTCAGATGATTTCACACGTATTTATGCTACGTTTCAAGAAGATGTTTCTTCTTTAGGCAATATCATGCAGTCTATGGCATTTAAGGCTGCCATTTCAGGAAGCACCGCACTTCAAAAGGCAGTGAAGCTAACAAATTGTGATTTTATTCTTATCGATGACCATAACATAATGATTGAATTAGGTAAATTTGATATCATCAAAAAAGTATCTGAATTCTTTGAGATAAATTATATTGATAGTACAGACGGCTGCCTGAAATTTAATTTTTACTACTCAGGAGGAGAAAAAGATTGAGATTATTTGTAATAAGTGATACACACGGAAAATTAGATAAAGTTTATGAAGTATATGAAACACTAACTTCTGTTGATGCCATTATCCATTTAGGAGATTATGTGAAAGATGCTGAAGAACTACAAAATGAACTTGGTGTAGATGTCATTTCTGTAAAAGGCAACATGGATGGGTCCTATAGCGATAGGGACTTTAAAATATTAACTACAGAGTGCGGGAAATTTTATTTAGCTCATGGTCATATGGAAAATGTAAAAATGAAATATCAAAATATTTTTTACAGAGCCGAAGAACAAGGTTGTATGGCTGCTCTTTTTGGTCACACACATAGACCAGTTTTTGAAGATTATAATGGAATCTATTTAATAAATCCTGGCAGTTTAAGTCATCCTTCAGACGGGACGCAAGGTTCATACGCAATTATAGACACCTGTCCAAATGGAATTACTGGCTCCATAGTTTATTATTCAAAAGCTAAAAAAAATACCACCTCAAAACCTACTAAAGTTCAAGGTGGATACATACGCAGTCTTTTAAATTATAGCGATAGATTTTAATTCTATTGCTATATTTATATTGATGTATCATTTTTCAATATTTCTTCAATACTTTGCCGTAATTCTATAAAAACCTTTGCGATTTCCGGATCAAAATGACTTCCACTAGATTCTTGTATAATTCTAAACGCTTCTTCACTATCCATTGCTTCTTTATAACATCTTTTAGACACTAAAGCATCAAATACGTCGGCTACAGCCATAATTCTTGCACTTAAAGGGATTTTTTCTTCCTTTAAACCGTGCGGATATCCATTTCCATTCCATTTTTCATGATGATAAGTAGCAATATCAAAAGCAATATCAATAAATTCCTTTTTCTCAATCTTTCCCATTGTGGAACTTATAACATTCCCTCCCTGTTCAGCATGCTGCTTCATAATGTCAAACTCTGCTTCTGTAAGTCCACCTGGTTTTTTCAAAATTATATCAGATATACATATTTTTCCAATGTCATGCATAGGGGCCGCCTTACAAAGATTTTCAATATATTCATCGCTTAATATGTCATTAAATTTGCCATCGCTTCTTAAAGCCCTAGCTATTAATTCCACATATTGGCTTGTCCGTTTTATATGCCCGCCCGTACTGTCATCACGGCCTTCAATAAGATTTGCCATACTTATTATAACCTCTTGCTGAATGGCCATCAGTTCTTGTTGTTTACGCGCCAATTCTTCAGTCTGCTGAAGAATTTTCTGGGATTGGTTTTTTACAGCCTCTTCTAAATTCTTTCTGTATGTTTGTAATTCTAACGTTCTGTTAATTCTATTTTTTATAACTTCTGGAACAAAAGGTTTAGGAATAAAATCTACCGCTCCCATCTTGAAACATTTTGCTTCAATTTGTGGTTCCACATTCGCTGTTAAAAAAATTACAGGTATATCTTTCCATTCTTCACGTAGTTTTAGTTCCTCCATTACTTCAAATCCACTCATTTCAGGCATACTAATATCCAATAAAATCAAATCCGGTATTGCCTGAGTCAAAAATTGTAATGCTTTCTTTCCCGATAATGCTGCTCCGACTCTATATTCATTTTCTAAAATAGTCTGAGCAATTTTTATATTTGACCTATTATCATCTACGATTAAAATCATTTGCTGCATATGCCATCCTCCAGAACCAAATTACAAGTGTACATACTTATCAAAATTATATCTGCTGAAGCAAAATACTTATCACCTTTTTTGCTTCCTTATACTCAAAGTCCTCTAAATTTTCACAAATATCAGCCATATATGGATTTAGCTGTTCCCCTTTGTAAGTATAGTTAAAAAGTTTATCTATGATTTTTTGTGCCTCTATAATTTCAAAATTACTAATCTTCTCATCCAGTTCCAGCAATATCTTTTTTAGGAACTCTTTCTCTACTTCCTTTTTAGGCATATTTTGTTTTGAATTTTCTTGGTTTTCATTACAATTTTGGTTTTTGTCGACTTTATCTAAATATTTAGCAATGTCAGAAATCACCTTGTCATATAAATATAACATTTGTTCATGGTTATGTAAAATATAGGCCGTATCCATAGACTGTCCTGCAGATTCTAAAAGTCTTGCTTTTTCAGACAGTACCTCAGCCCCAATTCCTAAAGATGTACTCTTTAATGCATGAACCAATATTGTATACAGTTCCCAATCCTGGGCATTATAAGCTGCTTGAATTTTATCCATTGACTCTTGTCCAATATTTATATATATTTCTAAAAGAACTTGATAATTTTCTACGTCATCACCTGAATAAGACATGCCCCTTTTAACATTTATATAGTCACCCAGCTGCTTGTTTAGGGTTTCATTATTAGTTTCTTTATTATTTGCTTCTAATTCAGCAGTTTTATGGACTAATTCAGATGGTAAGTATTTAATTAACATCCGTTCTAATTTATTTCCTTCAATAGGTTTAGAAATATAATCAGTAAAGCCATAATCCAGGTACATATTCTTTGCATTTGAAATAGCATTAGCCGTTAATGCTATTACTGGCGAAGACTTACACATATTATCCTTTAAGGATTTCATTTGTTCAAAAGTTTCCACTCCATCCATCTCAGGCATCATATGATCCATGAATATAATATGATAAACATTTTGCGTTATCTTGTCTAAGCATTCTTTTCCACTAGTTACTGTATCAATTTTTAGTTCAGTATTCTTTAAAAGCCCGGTAACTACAGCAAGGTTCATCACATTATCATCAACAATCAGTATTTTACCCTCTGGAGCAATAAAACTTTCCTTATAATATTTTCTCTGTTCAATACTCTTTTCATATTTTTCTTGAAAATCACCAATTGCCTCAGAACCTACAATTTTCTGTGGAATCTTAGCGGTAAATATTGATCCTTTTCCATAAACACTTTTAACACTTAGTTGACCATTCATTATATCTAAAAGGCTCTTTGTGATATTTAATCCTAAACCGGTACCTTCAATGCTGCGATTCTTTTCTGTATCTAAGCGCGTAAAAGAAATAAATAATAGATTAATATCTTCCTCTTTAATTCCTATACCAGTGTCTTCTACTTTAATAATCAATTCTATATTTTCACTATCTATTTTGTTCCAATTAATATGCAATGTAACAGTACCCTGCTGAGTATATTTAACAGCATTGGTCAATAGATTTGCAATAATCTGGGTAATTCTTCTTTCATCTCCCCATAGCCTATGTGGAATGTCTTGTGCAATATCTAATTTCAAAGAAAGATTTTTCTCTTCAACTTTGTGAGAGATCATATTTACTAAGTCACTAAGCATGGAACTTAATTCATATTCTATTGGTGCGATTTGTATTTTACCTAACTCAATCTTTGAAAAATCTAAAATATCATTTATCAAGGAAATTAGCATCTTTCCTGCATTTTGTATATTCATTGCGTACTTAGTAATGTTCTCATTTGCTGTTTCCCTTAAAATCAGTTCATCCATTCCTAACATGGCATTTATAGGCGTTCGAATTTCATGTGACATGTTCGCAAGAAAATCTGATTTAGCCTGAGATGCAGATTCGGCCATACTTACTGGTTTAAGCAGAGCTTTTACAACTACGGATATACTAATTATACTTATAATGAAACACAATAAAGTCATTATTAATGTATATTCAATTAATAAATTTTTGACATCCTTTGCCCATACACTTTCTGCGATAGCAATTCCCACATACCAACCACAGCATTCTACATTACTTACAAAAAATGCCCTGTTTTGTCCATCATAGTCACTAATCCAGAGTAATTCTTTTAAATTCGATTTATTTTCTATTTTCTTTGTTAATGCTGCATAGGGATTTCCTTTTAAATCCTGTAATGCAACAGGAGCATCATCAACATATCCGTACTCTTTATTTGGATGTACTACCAATCCATTATCACTATCCAGTAAAAAACCATAACTATCATTAGGAACATTCATAGCATTAATTGTTTCAATCATTTGGTCTACAAAAATATCAATTGCAAGTACCCCAACAAGTTTTCCATCAATAACCACTTCCCTTGAAATAGTTATTATTTGCCTTCCTGTATCCGTATCATTATATGCTGTTTGTATAGCTAACTTATGCGTTGAAGTTGGAACTGTATACCATTTTCTTTGAGTATAATCCATACTGCCATCAGGCACAAAGTCTGTAGCACATACCATATAACTATCTGGATATTGAAAAAATAAATCATAAACGGAGTTATCTAAATTTGAATTTTTTAAAAGCCGATTAAAATATGTATGTAAATATTCTCTATCTAAATTTTTTACTAAAACCATGGATTCAGCTACTGTATTCAAGAATACAGCCTTTTCCCATATCCAGTTATTAATTTGATTCGCATAATCAGAAGCTAAAATGACTGCATTTTCCGTACTTTTTTCTTTTAATTCACTAGACGCAGCAGAATACCCTACTATTGAAGTCACAGTTATGCAGATAAAACAAATTGAACATACGATGATTATAAACTTCTTTTGTACACTCATATTGAACCTCTTTATACCTTCTCGTCATTAGTGAAATTTCAGCCTGCCATATTATTTTTTATTATACCATTAACTTACATTTAGTACTATATTTTCTTTTTTAAATACGTATTTTTTTAATTGCTTACCTAAATAAAAGCACCCATCAACGTTTGGTATTGATAGGTGCTTTTATAAGTTATCTTGCTAAGCATTTTAAATAATTCTCAGATATTCTATTCCAATTTATTACATTAAACCAATCATCAACATAATCAGCTCTTTTATTATAATGCTTTAAATAATAAGCATGTTCCCATACATCTATATTTAAAAGCGGGCATAAATATTGTGTAAAAGGAGTATCTTGATTTGCTGTAGTCATAATCTCTAAGCCTTTATTCTTATTCATAACCAGCCATGCATACCCAGACCCAAATACAGATAAAGCCGCATTTTTAAATTGGCTTTTAAACGCTTCATAACTTCCAAATTTTTTGTTTATTGCTAATGCCAAATGTGCTGTTGGCTCTTTATCACTCAGATTATCAAACTGACAAAAATAAAATTCATGGTTAAAAACGCCCCCTGCATTATTTTTTATAGGTACTTGTATTTCTTTTGGAAACATACCTATGTTACATATTAATTGACCTAATGTTAAATCCTGCAGTTCAGGATAATCTTTTAGAATATTATTTAAATTGTCAATATATGTTTGTAAATGCCTATCATGATGCAGTTCCATGGTCTTTGCATCAATATAAGGTTCCATCGCGTCATATGGATAAGGTAAGGGTATGTTTTCAAACTTGTAATGCTGATTCATTATTCCACCTCGCATTCCTTGTTTTTATTGATTAAGCAACTGCTAGTTGCACCTCTTAAATCTTATTATTTGTTTAAGATATTTATAACTTAAATTCTTTTAATATAATATTCACTATTATTGTTATTTTCCTTTTATTTCTATCATATTTCCAAATTATTACTTTACATATTTTACCTCATATATTATTATAAAGTAGTATAATTTTACAATATTATTCAAATATGGGAATCTATTTATTTTCTATATTCAGGATAATTTGTAATAGTGTGTTATTTTAGGAGGAAATCATGAAAAAAAAATTATCTTTATTACTCGTATTAGTACTTTGTTTTACACTTTTTTCTTGTGTAAAGCAGCCAACACCAACAGATGTTGCTAACTCGTATTTATCAGCCATAAAATCCAATGATACAGAACAATTGACTAAATTATATGCGGGAGATATTTCTACCGTAAGTTTTCAAGCTGCCTGCGATGATATGTCTGATTCATTTAGTAAAGAATTGGCAAAAAACGTAACTACTAAATTTACATCATTCGAATACAAAATTTCAAATGAAATTATTAAGGATGATAAAGCTACCGTTGATGTTACCATAAAAACATACAATCTAGGAGACGCCTTTAAATCTGCAATTAGCGAATATATTACAGAAGGCATATCTCTAGCTATTTCTGGTACTTCCGAAGAAGAAATAAATAAATTGCTGGAAGATAAATTAAGCAAAAAAATTAGTGAGGCTACTTTTGATTATGAAAGTACTGTTCCATTAAGTTTAACAAAAACTAAAGACGGATGGATTATAGATGAATATAGCGATGATTCAGAATTCTTAAACGCACTAACTGGTGGAATTATAGATACTTCAAAAGATATGGCAGAGTCTTTTGGCGATAGCGAAACAGAATAACTGATATGTAAAAGCCGCTCTTAGTTTAATTGCTTTAGAGCGGCTTTACATTATTCTTAATTAAATAACAATAAAAAGGAATTAAAATGTTCTTTGATCTTTGTCATCATCCATTTTTTCTTTCATTTCGTGAACTTTCTCTTCAGTTTTATCTAAAATATCTTCTCCCATTTCTTTAAGAGATTCTGAAGTAACTTTTCCTAAATCTTTTATTTTCACGTCACCTAAATTCATATTTATCACCTCTGTTATATTATGGGCAACTTTAAGCAAAATATGTACAGTCTGCAAATTACTTTTCAAGAATTTAAAAGTTCTAGCAAGTGACACTGGGAATTATTTCAAATACATAACTTAGGAGTATTACTCCACCAGTCTGGTTATTGTGAGTGGTACACTTTGCCCAACCTGCGCGTTATATGACAGGTTGATACCACCATTGCAGGTAACCAAGTCTCCAACAACACAACCATAAAAAACTCCACTACTTCCATTTAATCTTATGGTTCCACTTGGTGCATAAAGAATACCATTAACATTACCATTACCGCCATTAAAGGTAATGTTGCCATTTGCTGAATAAAAACACACAGAAGATGAGGCATTCATATTAACATTACTACCGTTAAACACCATATCACCCGTTGTAATAATACTTCCGGTAGTGTTAATACCGCTTCCATTTACCGCTAAGTTTCCATTAATAAGAACAGTAGGATACATGGTAAGCAAATTATTAATTTGTCCATCTGACATAGTATATTCATTGCTGCCATCTTTATAAGATGCTCCAAAAACATTGATTAAAGTACTTTGATCAATTGTAGTAGCTAAATTTATTACATCTGAAAAATCAGGCATAAAAACATAAGAAGAGCCTTCTATTTTTCCTCCGGATGCATATACCTTGGCATCAATGGTATTCACAGCAGTTACTACACCAGTTACCGTGGCTGCATTCTTAATACTATTATTTGAATGTACATTACCGTTAATTATGTTTTCACCTTTAAACTGCAGTAAGTCCATTTCACTTCCAGAAAAAAGTGTATAATTAAAAGGATCAAAAACACTACTAGCCTGTGCAGCTGCAGTCACGCTCACTGTGGTATTATCACCACTTTGAAATATTTTTGCAAAAGTATATTCAACGGGGTGTCCTGCTGAAATTCTTATTTGTTTATTTGAATTTAGAAATTCTATTTGTTGTATGTCCCCTTCAAGAAATCCGTTTTGTTCAAAATAAATAACCGCCATCTGTCTTGCTGTTGATATGTTGTCTGGTAATTCCTTTGCCCCAGCAAGACAAGCCGCATCTAACGCATTTTGAAGTGCCTGTTTTTCAAGGGCAATCCTCCCTAAATCAATTACTATGGCAGAAAAAGCCATCAACACAGCCATAGATATTGCTGCAATAATAGACACAGAACCCTGTTCTTGTGAGAATACCTTAGCAAACTTAAAGACATTCATTGGTCAGTCACCCTCTCATTTTTTTGTTCTTTAAGTTCTTCTGTCTTATTCTTTGTTTTTAGTTTCATCTCTAATATAATATTGTTAGAATTGGCCTCATCTAACTTTCGTTCTGTAATGATTTTTTCAACAGTAATATCAGACTTTTCATGAATTAAATTAATTGTTTTTGTAGTACTCTCCTGAAGTTCTTTGGTGAGGGTAGTATTTGCAAACAATAACTTTTCATTTTGTTTTTGGAGTTCTTCAACGGTTTTATTTAAATCATTGAGCATCTGCTTTTGCAATTCAATCTCTGCTCTTAAAGTAACTATTGTTTCCTCTTTTATAAGGTCTTCCGAATTAAGTGTGGACATAACTTCTGTCTGAGTCGTTAGCTGATTAGTTAATTCATTAATATGGGAAGTCAAATCTGCAAGCTCACCTTCAGACTGTAATACCTTTAAATATTTAATTTCTTCTTCCTTGTCCTCTATGTTAATCGTAAGTTCTACAACTTTATCTCGTAATTCCTTGGATTCTTGTTTCTCTGCAATAATCATTTCTTTTGCTGCTGATATTTCATGCTCAAACCTCTTCAGCTTCTCAGTCATGTCATTTGCAGAATCATTTAAATGTTTGATATCATTCTCCAGTGAGGTGTTCTTAAAATAACTTTTTTTAAGTTCTTCCTCTAACGCTGCATTTTTATTTTTCAATGCAATAATGTCATTCATTGTTAAATTAGATTCATCTAGCTGAATAGCCGCTATGGATTCTGTAAGATTTTTATATTCAGCTTCCCTTTTATTTAGCTCATGTTGTAATTTTTCATTGCTTTTATTGAGTTCCTCTTTTTCATTATATACTGTTTGCAGATTTCGGTAAAAAGTATCTGCTGTTGTTTGCTGTTGTTTACGCAAAACATTTAGATATTCTAAAACAGACTGCTTGCTATAACCACCTAATTTTGTTTTTAAATATTGATTCATATCAATTTCTTCAGTTTTTAAACGTAATGTCTCAATCATACTGATTTCATCCATTTTGACTGTCATAATAATTCACCCCTTCCTTCTCCGCTTTTCAATTTAAAACAATAGCGTCTCCCACTTTTACCCTTGAAGCTGCTCCTTCTTTAAGTTCAAGGATATGCACAGTTTTTCTAAAGTGCTTTCCGATGCTCCATGGTTTTAACGTTTCAATTCCCAACACTTCCATATTCCTAGAAATATAAATTACATCAATGGATATTCTCATAAAAAAACAATGTATTGACGGGCACCTCAAAAGAAGCAATCCTTCCCCATTTTCTAGACTTTTTTTACCCATAAGCCCTAAAAAGCGATTGATAAAATTATCTGCGATGCGAACCTTTTCTGCTAAAATATAATCATTACAATATACAATCATAGTACTCCTTATCCAAATTGTTCCATTACTTTTACAACTGCCGGACCCATTAAAATAATAAAAATCACCGGGAAGATAAAAAAAACCATAGGCAATAGTATCTTTATAGAAATTTTTTGTGCTCTTTCCTCAATCTTATTTCTTCTGTTTTGTCTCATGGCAGCAGCTTGAGCGCGAAGGACATTTTTTATAGATATCCCAAGTTCACCAGCCTGTACAATTGCTCCAACGAATGTCTTCACTTCATTGATATCACAACGCTCACCAAAAATTAAAAGAGCTTCTCTTTTTGATCTTCCCATGGACATTTCCCTATACGTTATGGTTAGTTCATCGATAAGTGGTCCCTCTAAATGCTCTGTCACATGAAAAATTGCCTGCTCAAATCCAAGACCTGCTTCCACATTAACACTGAGAAGATCTAGAAGCTCTGGTAACTGCTGTTCCATGGCTTTATATCTTTTGCTCATTCTATTTGCTAAATGAAAGCGCAACACAACATAGCCTACATAAATTCCTACCAAACCTGAAATCAAACATCGCAGAATACTTTGCTGAAAGGAGAACGAAACTGTAAAAGCAACTAGTGCAACACCTAGCGTTACAGCGATACGTATCATTTGATATTCGTGTACCTCCATTGTTAACCCAGCATGATAAACATTTTTTTTAAGTTTATCATTTTTGAAGTTTCTAAAAAAAAACCCGTGACCTGAATTTTTAATAATAGATTTTCTTATTTTGGTTATAAAAGGTTTGATGATTAATTTCATTATACGTTCTAAAAATGGCAAATTAAGCTCTTCATCATGAATATAGCTTTTTTGAAAGGTGCTATTTATACCTTGTAGGCGCCTTTGTACTGCATCAAATTGCTCACCATAAGGTCGTAAAGCTATGAACATGCAACAAAAGATAAAGATTCCCAAGAAAATAACAATAACATAAATCATATGCCCTCCCTTAATACTCAATATCTACAATTTTATTTATAATAATAAATCCAATCATCTCCATCATTACAGAAACGCCTATCATTATCTTTCCAATTGAAGCTTCGAAAAATGACTTAAAATACTCTGGGTTTAAAATCATAAGCAGCAGTATAATGAAAACTGGAAGTAATCCTATAACAATGCCTGACATTCGTCCCTGTGCAGTCAATACACGTACTTCCTGCTTAATTCGTATTCGATCCTTTATTGTATCGGAAATAATATCTAATATTTCCGATAAATTCCCTCCGACTTGCTCTGATGTCATAACTGCTGATACCAGTAAACCAAGATCATTATTTTGAACACGATCCACCATGTGATGAAGCGCATCACTTTTATTTACTCCAAAACGCATTTCCCTGAGAGTTTTTGCAAATTCAGTGGAAATAGGTGGTTGCATGTCATTTGCAATGCTTTCCATTGATTGCATAAAAGTAAATCCTGATTTGATACAATTGCTCATGACAACCAAGGATTCGCCCAACTGCTTATTAAACTCTGTTTGACGTTTTTTTCGTGCTTTTTGTACGAAAAAGGGCGGGATCAAAAATCCTATAATTGCAACTCCCAATGCTGTGATTACACTTATACCAGAAAATAAAATAATCAAAATAGGTAAATAGGTCATGGTAATCCAAATATAAATAAACTCTGAGGCTCTAAGTTTAATTCCGGACATTGCCAAATAGTCACTAAATTCTTTGCTGGCAATTTTAAACTTTCTATTTTTACTCTTCCTATAATTTTTTAGATTTTCTTTAAAGTATTGATCTTGAATATCCAAAATGCCTTCTGTATTCAGGTACTTTTTTAATCTTTTGTCTACAAGTTCTTTGCCAGAAGGTTTCTTAATTAAAAGAATCACCAAGTATACGGATACACTTGCAAAAAACGTGATAAAATAAAGTATCATGATATAACCTCATTTCTTAAACCAATTATCTCTTACAAGAACTCCGTTGGACGTTAATTTTTCCAAAAATGTAGGGCGTATTCCCGTAGAAACGAAATTCCCTGTAATTTTACCTTCAGAGTCTAGCCCTTGCTGCTTGAAAACAAATAAGTCCTGAAGGGTGATGGTATCCCCTTCCATACCCACTACTTGAGTGATATTAATAACTTTACGAGTTCCGTCTTTCATCCTTGCCTGTTGAACTATTACATCTAAGGCAGAGGCCACTTGTTCTCGAATAGCCTTAATTGGTAATTCCATCCCTGACATAAGAACCATCGTTTCAAGTCTCGACATAAGATCTCTAGGATTATTTGCATGGGCTGTTGTTAAAGAGCCATCATGCCCCGTATTCATAGCCTGCAGCATGTCCAGTGTTTCACCAGATCTAACTTCACCTACCACAATACGATCCGGTCTCATACGCAATGCATTTCGCACCAATTCCCTTATTGTAATCTGACCAGCGCCCTCTAAATTTGCAGGACGACACTCCATGGTAACCACATGGTTCTGGCGAAGCTGGAGCTCTGCAGCATCCTCAATTGTAACGATTCTATCTGTATCAGGAATGTAGCCTGATAAAACATTCAGTAGTGTTGTTTTTCCACTTCCTGTTCCTCCTGAAACAATAATATTTAGCTTACCTTTTACACAGGCTTCTAGAAAAGACATCATCATTGGAGATACAGAAGATTTTTGTATTAAATCACTTACTGTTAAAGGGTTCTTGGAAAATTTTCGAATGGTTATCGTAGGTCCATTCAGTACAATGGGTGGAATCACAGCATTCACTCTGGAACCATCTGCAAGTCTTGCATCTACCATTGGACTTGTTTCATCAATACGCCTTCCCACAGAAGAGACAATACGATTTATTATATTCAACAAGTGTTGATTATCCTTAAAAACAGTGGAACTCAGTTCCAATTTTCCTCGCCGCTCAACATATACATTATAGGGACCATTCACCATAATTTCGCTGATATCAGGATCCTCCAAAAGCGGCTCTAGTGGACCAAGCCCTACAACGTTGTTATAGATTTCCTTCTGTATTCGGGAACGGTCAGCCCTTGAAATTCCACCGCTGCTTGCATCAATTAACCCTTCTATTGACTTTAATAGATATTCCTCCTGATTTCCTGTAATATCATTGCCGTTTGCTATCTCATGGTTGATCAGTTCAATAATTTCAGTATGGACTTTTTCCTTTAAGTCTGAATAATCATCCACAAATTGTGCATTATTTTTGTTAAAACTATGTATCACCTCATTAGTAGCTTCAGCCTGCTGTCTTATTTTCTGTTTTTCTAATTTTTCCAGTAGACCCATAAATATCCTTCTCTCTAAACAATTTCATTCCTTCTTTTAAATAATCGAAAAAGCTTTCGTCCTTCTCCAAAAGCTTTTATTTTTTTATTAGAGCTGAACTGAATGTCAAAGTTATCTGCACCAGAAATCAAGGCACCCGCCACAATGGACACGGACTGGCTAAGTGTACTTCCAGGTGAACTAATCACAAAAGGAACGCCCCTATTGAGTGCAGTAACTGCAACCTTGTAGTCACTGGGGATTTTAGCCCATATGGGGCATCCAATAATTTTTTGTACATCTTCAACAGTAATAGAACTCATATCTACTGCACGATTGACTATAAGCCTTACCTTATCTCTTTGCTGAAGAGAATCCATCAGTGAAAGGCTTAGTTTAGAGTTTTTTAAAATAGATATATCAAGCCCTGTAACAAAGAGAATAGTAGACGAGGACTCAATAGCAGTAATGGTTACATCAGTAAAAGAAGGTGGTGTATCAATAATTACGTAATCATAATACGTGCGCAGCACACTAAGCAGACTTTGTACCTTTTCAGCAGATACTAACTCAGCATATTCGGGGCTTTTAGGCGCGCACAATACATGGACACCGCTGGAATGCACTGTCATATAACTTCTAACGGAATCAATGTTCGGTGTAAATACCTGCTGGACAAATTCAGATATAGTATCCGAAGGTTCTATATCAAGAAATATATGAATATCTCCAAACTGCAAATCCAAATCGATTAGTGCAACTTTCTTACCCTTTTCTGCCAGTTTCACCGCAAGGTTTGTAGCAATTGTGGTTTTCCCTAAACCTCCCTTAGCGCCAAACACCGTTACAACCCTTGACATCCATGCAATATTTTGCTTTTCATTCAATGAGTTGATACGTATTGATTCGTTGTGGTATACCGACTTTATATACTCAGCAAATTCTTTTGGGGAAGTAGGAAATTCTATAACGTTATGAGCTCCAACTTTAATTGATTTTTGCAAAATATCCACATCCATGTATTCAACAAGGAGGATAACATGTGTTCTTGGTCTATTCAAAATGATACGCTCGGTTAGGCTTAATACATCCGTATCTCCGGCGCCAAGAAACATGATTACCATATCTGGAGATACATTTTCAATTTTATTCAAAGCTTGAGCTCCCCCTGGTGAATCACCAAGAACCACAATCTCTTCATCATCGATCATACGTTTCATTGCGTCAAGATTTTTTTCAAGTTTGCTGATAACCAGGACATTAATCTTCATCATTCTTACTCCTTTCTGTAAAATTCATAGAATTATAATTGTTTGGTTGGCAAATTAGCCATTTTATTATCCAAGGGTGACCTTAGCGTAGCACAAAGGCGACCTGTATATTCATAAAAGCTCAGTTCCATAACCTGCTCTGGTGTAACCTGAAGAGTAATGGTTGAATAAGGGTTATCCTTTTCTCCTAGGCTCTCTTTGCTTGTTAACATAGAGTCTACCGCTAGCACACTCACATCTTGAACGATGAGTTTGGTAAAAGCTGTTTCTTGCTGATTATACTGAGCAATAATATCCACATGATTCCCTGGTTTAATCATATATCCAACTCCGGAGACCCCATCAACCGCAATTGTAATAGCACGCATCCCGGGCTTTAAAATATAACTCAAGTTAGTGCCTTTTGCATCACCTGCCATTATCAGCTTAGAACTAAGTATCTGCTCTCCAGCAGTAATTTCAGATTTGGCTACTTTTCCCAATACCAAAGAAGTGTCTAAAATGGCTTTCGTCAAAATGGCTTCCTTATGTACCTGGGACAATTTAATCATATCTTTTGTAATTGGTGTATCAGTGGGAATATCCTTAGCTGCTACAAGAACACCTATCTTTTCGATTTCCTTGTGATTACTAAGGGAATTTAAAAAAACAAATAGCAAGGATGCGGTCAGCAGTGCTGCAATCAATGCTAATAATTTTACTTTTTTCAACGTTTCACCTTCCTTAATACTGTTTTTTTCTATTCTATTCTCATCGTACATTGAGAATACAAATTAATATATCCGCTTCCATCGTCTAGAAAACCAAAAAAAGGCGTAAGCAATTGTACTTTTACGGTAAGATCAATTTTTATTTCTTCTGCTTCCGGCAAGGTAATTGCTACATAAAAATCACTTGAATAATTTTCTATTATATTATCTGTTTGATTTTCAATATTGGTAATTCCATCATCTTTATAGTGGACAGCTGCATATCTAGCGGCTTCTCTGCAAGCATTGTTTGCCAAGATTTGATTAGAGAATATCCATCCAAACTCACAAATACCGCATAGAAGTAATAATAGGATAGGCAGTACCATTGCAAATTCTACCATTGCCTGCCCTTTTTCATTTTTAATATGCAACTTCTCTCACCACCTCTCAAATTGCTTTGTTTAGTTTAGCATATTATATTTTATGCTAGGAATAAATGGCAGCCCCATCCTTGGGATAAGGTCTGCCATTTCTCACAATCATAAGCTTATTTGATTTCTGGTAAAACTTAAAGGCTACCAGTAATATTAGTAAATATACCTGCCACCGCAGTTCCTAATGGAGTTAAAGTAAGAATAGCAACAATTGCAACTGCCGCAATAATCAAACCATATTCCACCATTCCTTGACCACTTTCCTCATTTTCAAACCAGTTACGTAAATTCTTCATTTTATCTCCTCCTTTTAAAAAAGCACAAATCTTATTCTTCTCTTATAGTAGATAATTACAACAATTCCTCCTTTCCTGACAAGTTATATATCTACCAATTTTTGTTTATTATTTAAATTATTTAAAAGATAAAAGTGTATCTTTTAGAAATACACGTTATCTTTGAAATTAATAATATAAATTAAAGCACAAATAGTTCCAAATATAATAAATGGAGCGAATGCAAACGTGCTGCGTACAGTCAGTTTCTTCATTGCAAGCCCTCCAAGGCAGAAAATAAGTAATGCTATACTCATACCAATTAAGGCAATGTTTATGTAAGGATATCCAAGTATCAAACCCATTGCTGTAATCAGTTTTACATCACCTGCACCTACTTGTTCAAACCCCACAATTCTTGCAACTAAGATAAACAAAACTCCAACTGCAACCATACAGAAAAATGAATAGAGGATTGATATCCATCCAAATTTTATTATTTGAAAGGGTATACCTAAACTAACTATCAAAATTACCAGCTTATTTGGTATTAGACGTATCTGCAGGTCTATTACAGAAATAAGAATAGCAACTGTAAAAATCAGCGCTACCAGAAAAGCTATAAAGGCATTTTCTAGTTTAATTCCAGCATACAGCCATAAAATTTCATTCAATATTACAATTAATCCACAATGATTTATCTCCAATCTTCGATTTAAGGTCAGAGTATGTGTCTTGTGGTTTTTTAAAATAATGTTTATATTGGATATAGCAGGTATTGCAATACCTGTTCCAATGCCTAAAATACCAAAGATTATCACTATGTAGATATTTATCATAAACCCCCCGTTAATATTGGAAACAAAATGCATAAAAAAACACGCTTCCTTTTTTGTAGTATTAAAGGCGCGTGCAACAAAAACTACCATATAAAAATAATTAATTTTACATGACATGTAGTCTTTTTAAAGTGTCTGCAACTGGCTGGCATAGTGATAAAATCACCTTAGCCCCTATAGCTTTGCGTCATCGTCTTTCGACGATTATGCCTTTAAAAACATATAATATATTCAGTTTTATACTTTGTTAATTACCGTAAACAATTAACAGATTAAATAAAGATATAAAAAAACATACCTCCTTAACGTAATTAAGAAGCAATATACTTTAATATAGTGCTTATTATACAGACAAATTTTGGTTAGTCAATAGTCCAATATTTACCAAGTAATTTTAATTTCAAATAAAAGTGACTCACTCAGACAATTTAAGACATAAAAAAAAATGCATATCAATTGATATGCATTTTCCTTTGGTGCGCGATGAGGGACTTGAACCCCCACGGTCGCCCGCTAGATCCTAAGTCT
>NZ_DAMBYD010000013.1:0-111956 GCF_032051575.1 Aminipila sp.
TAATTGATTTGATTTTTCATTTAGCTGCTGATAAGTTAGCTTCTCCTCTTTAAATACTACAGCTGTTTTTTCTGGCACTTTTTCTACTGTTTCTTCTATTAACTCTTTTATACTTTTTTCTCTTGGATATTCCATAGCAGTATTATTGAATTCTTTTAATACAAGCTCTCTTTCTTCTTCTTGCAGCATGTTTATATCTTGCAGCTTCTTTTGTGGGTTCTTTATTAATTGATCTAAAACATTAGTAAAATGTCCTGCAAATCTCTCTATAGATGCTTTTTCAAATATTTCACTGTAATACAATACATTAATTTCCAGCCTGTCCCCAATTTCATCAACATACATTGTCATATCATAGTCCGCTGAATAATAGTCAGATTCATAGTTGTCAATACTGAAATCCATTGATTCTGCTGATTCGTTTTGTTTTTCAAAATTCTGATATATCAGCATTACATCAAAGAGTGCATTTCTGCTTAAATCCCTGTTCAGATTTAATTTGTTTATTATTTCTTCAAATGGATATGATTGATTTTCGTATCCTTTTAATACGGTTTCTTTTATTTCCTGTAAATAATCTGCTACTGTTTTTCCTTTATTAGGTATGCATCTAAATGCAATGCTGTTTAAAAATACTCCTATAAGACTTTGTATATCTGCATGCTCTCTTCCTGCTGTAACTGTACCAATAATTATGTCTTCCTGGTTACTGTATTTTGATAAAGTTAAACTATATGCTTCTAAAAGAGCCATAAATATTGTAGCCTTATTTTCTAAAGCAAAATTCTTTAGATTTGCAGATATCCTTTCATCAATAGCAAAGCTATAATTGCCTCCTCCACTACTTTTTAGTAATGGTCTTGCTTTATCAGCAGGCATATTTAATACTGGTATCTCTCCTGCGAATTCATTTAACCAGTAGCTTTCCTGCTTCTGCATTTCATCCTTTTTAAGAATGTCATTTTGCCATACTGCATAATCCTTATACTGAAGCTTAAGCTCATTAAGCTCTTTTCCTTCATAAAGTCTGATAAAATCATCAATCAGTATCTGAATCGATGTTCCATCAGATACAATATGGTGCATATCTGTCATTAGTATGTATTTTGAGTTAGCTATTTTTATTAAACCCACCCTAATTAAAGGTGCTTCACTTAAATCAAAAGGTCTGATAAAGCTTCTTACTATAAATTCTATTCTTTCATCTTTATCTTCTTCATAGTATTCAATACTAAAATCAATATCTTCATTAATTTTCTGCAGTATCTCTCCTTCAATAAAGTCAAAGGATGTCCTTAATATTTCATGCCGAAATACTAATTCCCTGAAGGCCTTTTCTATCTTTTCTTTATCAATATTTCCTTCCAGCACAAGCACCTGAGGCAAGTTATATGCTGTACCTCCTAATTCTATATTCTGCAGGGTATACAACCTTTTTTGTACAGAAGATACAGGGTAGTATTCCATTTTCTCTGCAGGCTTGATTTCATAATATCGGCTCTTTTGACAGCTAACAATATACTCAGCAAATTCCTTTACAGTAACTAACTTAAATATTTCTTTAATAGAAACTTTTACTTCCAGTTCTTGTTGTATTCTTGCTGCAAGTATAGTTGCTTTTAGTGAATGCCCTCCAAGCTCAAAGAAATTATCATTAATCCCTATTCTCTCCACCTTTAAGATATCCTGCCATAGCTCTACTAGCTTTTGTTCTGTCTCATTTCTTGGTGCTTCATATGCGGCTCCTGTATTTATCAATTTCTTTGGTTCAGGTAATGCTTTTTTATCTATCTTGCCATTTGGTGTCAATGGCATCTTATCAAGCTGTACAAAATATGATGGTATCATATACTCTGGCAAATCATTTTTAAGATATTCTCTAAGTTCTCCTATCGTCAGTTGCTTATCTGCTATAAAATATGCGGTCAGATGCTTGTCCCCAATGTCATCACTCTTAACTATAATAACAGCATCTTTTACATCTTTATTACCTAAAAGCCTGCTTTCTATTTCTCCCAGTTCTATTCTATAGCCTCTTATCTTCACCTGATGGTCACTTCTTCCCATAAATTCAATATTCCCGTCAGGCAGCCATCTTCCCAAATCTCCGGTTCTATACATCCGCTTTCCTTCTATAAACGGATTATCTATAAATTTCTCTTTAGCTAATTCAAGCTTATTTATATATCCTCTTGATACTCCTTCCCCTGATATATATATTTCTCCCGGCACTCCAATTGGCAGTATATTCTTACCTTCATCCAGTATATAGACACTATAATTAGCAATAGGCTTTCCTATTGAAACATTTTCTTCCGCTCCTGTGCAGTGATAACAAGTTGTACATACTGTTGTTTCTGTCGGTCCATACATATTGTATACTTTTGCATATTTTATGATATTGCTATAGTACTCTTTCTTTAATACATCACTGCTACTTAAATATGTATGTACTGATTTCATAGGTTCTAGGCTATTAAGCTGATTCAAAATTAATGGGGAACAACTTAATATAGTTACTTGATATCTGTCTATAAGCTCTTTTAATTCTTCTGCTTCTTTTACCTGCTCCTGATCTGGTATTACTACTTTTCCTCCTTTTGTTAATACAGTATATGTTTCTTCAACAAATCCATCAAATGTTATTGATGCTTGCTGCAATGTAGTATCTTTAGCACTTATTCCAAATTTCCTGTTAAATTCCGTTATATATGCAATTACGTTTCTGTGCTCCGTCATTATTCCTTTTGGCTGTCCTGTTGTTCCAGATGTATATATTACATATGCTAAATTACTACTATCATTAATTGATAAAAGGTTATTTCCATTACCATCATATAAACTCTCATCTTCCAAGCACAAAGTCTGTCCTTTAAAGTCAACTGTTTCTTTAAGTTTTCCTTGCACTAGCAGTATTTCAGCTCCGCTATCTTCCAGCATGTACTTTATTCTCTCTTTTGGATAAAGCGGATCTATCGGTAAATATGCTCCTCCTGCTTTTAATACTGCCAAAATTCCTACCATCATATCAATGGATTTTTCTGCCATTACTCCAACTATACTATCTGGATTTACTCCCTGTTTTCTAAGATTTTCTGCCAACTGATTTGATTTCCTGTTTAATTCTTCATAAGTTACCTGTTGATTTTTATACACTAATGCTATATTCTTCGGCGTTAATTCTTCCTGTTCTTCAAATAATTGCTGTAGTGTCTTTTCTTTTGGATATTGACCAATGTTTCCGACTAGTTGTCCTAAAATCAAATTTTTTTCATTTTCTGCTGCTATTTTAATTTTTCTTAGTTCCTTTTCGCTTTCTGACATCATCTGCCTTATTGTATTAATCCAATGCTCTGCAAATCTTTGTATTGTCTTTGAATTATATATTCTTGTATAGAATTGCAAGTAAACATCCAATTTATCTCCTGCCTCATCTACATAAAACGTCATATCATAGTCAGATACATTGTGCTCCGATTTATATGGCTTAATATCCCAATCAGAAGTTGCTATTTTTTGTTCATATTTTTGGTAGTTTTGATAAATAAGCATAATGTCAAAAAGAGCATTCCTACTTAAATCACGGTTTAGTTTTAATTTCTCTATAGTTTCTTCTATCGGATAAGATTGGTTCTCATAACCCTCTAATACACACTCTTTTATTTCTGTCAAATATTCTATTACTTTCTTATCCCCGTTCGGCCTACATCTAAAGGCTATATTATTTAAGAAAACTCCTATTACATCTTCTATATCCGCATTATCCCTACCTGCCATTACTGATCCTATAGTAATGTCATCCTGCCTGCTGTATTTTGCCAAGGTTATGCTAAGGGATGCTAAAAGTACCATAAATATGGTTAACTCATTTTTTCTTGCAAATTCTTTGATATGTCTATATAATAGTTCATCTATTATAAATCCATAGTGACTTCCCTCATTGCTTTTTACTGCTGGCCGTGGATAATCAGATGGTATATTAAGTACTGGTAACTCTCCTTCAAATACTTTTAACCAGTATTCTTCTTGTTTTTTCATTTTATCTTTTTTTAATTCACTTCTTTGCCATTCGGCAAAATCCTTATATTGTATTTTCAGTTCCTTAAGTTCTTCTCCATCATATAATGAGGCAAAATCTTTTATAAATATTTCTCTAGATGTTCCATCAGATATAATGTGGTGCATATCCATCATTAATACATGTGTTTCCTCCGAAAGTTCAATTATACCTATCCTAAAAAGTGGTGCTATACTCAAGTCAAAGTACTTTATGAAGTTTCTTATTATTTCTTCGGTTTCTTCGGTTTGCTCCTTTTGCACTTTATAATAATCAATCTTGAATTTAATCTCTTGATGAACTTTCTGTACTATTTCGTCTCCAATAATTTCAAATGAGGTTCTTAATGCCTCATGCCTTTGAACTAACTTCTTAAATGTAACTTGCACCCTTGTTTTATCAAGTTTTCCCTCTATTAAGAGTATTTCTGGCATATTATATATTGTACTTTTTTCATCCATCTCCTGCAGTATATATATTCTTTTCTGGATTGAAGATACGATATAATACGGCTTCTCATCTAAAGGTTCAATAGCATTATAGATTCTCTTTTCACTGCTTAATATATATTTTGCCATCCCTTTTATTGTAGGAAATATAAAAACTTCCTTAATCGAAACATCCACATTCATCTCCTTGCGTATCCTAGCAGCAAGTATTGTTGCTCTTATAGAATGTCCTCCAAGTTCAAAGAAATCATCGTTGATTCCAATCTTCTCAATCTTTAATATATCCCGCCACAGCTCTTCCAGTTTTTGCTCCACTTCATTCCTAGGAGATTCATATTCTACTCCTGTATTATTCAGTCTTTCTGGTTCTGGCAGTGCTTTTCTGTCTATCTTACCATTTGCTGTTAAAGGCATTGCATCAAGATGAATAAAGTAGGATGGTATCATATACTCGGGTAAATTTGTTTTTAAATATTCCCTTAAATCACCTATTATAAGTCGCTTATCTGCTACAAAATATGCAGTTAGATACTTATCCTCTCTGTCATCACTCTTAACTATAACAACCGCTTCTTTTATTGCCGTGTATTCTAATAGCTGGTTCTCAATTTCCCCTAGCTCTATTCTATACCCCCTTATCTTTACTTGATTGCCTATCCTTCCTAAAAATTCTATATTGCCGTCAGGAAGCCATCTTGCCATATCTCCTGTCCGGTACATCCGTTCTCCTTCTATAAAGGGGTTTTGCACAAATTTCTCTAGTGTAAGCTCTGGGCAATTGAGGTAACCTCTTGCAAGTCCGACTCCACTTATATACAATTCCCCGGCCACTCCAATAGGCTGTATTTTTTGATTCTTGTCAAGTATATATATTCTCGTATTTGTTATAGGTTTACCTATTGGTATATTGTGTTTCCAGTGCTTTACCTCATAGCAGGTAGCTACTACTGTATTCTCTGTAGGTCCATAATTATTTATTAGTTTATACGACTTTTTCTTATAACTGTTAAGTTTGTCCCCTCCGGTCAGTAACTTCTTTAAACTGTTGTTCTCTTCCTCCATAAACTGCTCGCATAATTGGGTTGGAAGAAAACTTATATTTACTCCGTTATCTTTATAGTATTCATTTAACTTTTTTATATCCATTCTTATATCTTCAGAAATAATATGCAAAGTAGCTCCACCTATAAGAAACGGAAATATTTCCATTATAGACGCATCAAATCCGATGCTTGCATATTTTGTACTTATAGTACTTTCATCTATTTCGTAATAGTCTTTAAACCAGAGACTTAGGTTTAAAAGTGATTTGTGTTCTATCTCTGTTCCTTTAGGCTTACCTGTAGACCCTGAAGTATAAATTATATATGCTAAATCATTTGGCTCATTAATAATTTCAATATTGCTACTCTTTAGGCTGTAGTTTTCTTCTTCATCCAATTCAATAATATCTATTTCATATTTATCTACTATATTCTTTAAATTCTTCTGTGTTAAAAGAAACCTTGCTCCACAATCTTCAAGCATATATCTAATTCTATCTTTAGGGTAATCAGGATCTATTGGCACATACGCTGCTCCTGATTTTATAACTCCTATTACTCCAATTATTATTTCCAATGAGGGTTTTGCCATAATTGCAATTACATCTTCCTGTTTTGCACCTTTTGTTCTTAGTATTCTTGCCAAACAATTTGAATTTTCATTAAGTTGCCTATATGTTAGTTTTGTTCCTTCATAAATTACAGCTTCCTTTTCCGGAGTTTTGAATGCTTGTTCCTCCAGTAATTGTTGTATTGTTTTATATCTTAGATATTCTAGATTTGTTTTATTAAATTCTTCAAGCATCTGCCTCTTTTCTTCTTCTGTAACCATCTCTATCTCAGCTATTTTTATATTAATATTATCTACTACTAATATTAATAAATTTATTAAATTTGCAGTTATTTTTTTAATTAAATTTAGCGAATATAGATTATCATTATAACTGAGGCACAGTTTTACTTGCTCTTGTTTTCTTTTAAAGATATATTTTATATTGGTCTTAACAGCTTCTATATATGTTGTATCCTGTATATTCTCCAGCAAAACCATCACATCAAATAAAGGAAAAGCGTTCTTATTTTCAGGTACATTTATATCTAATATTAGCTTTTCAAAAGGATAATTTCGATTATCTACACATTCATTTATAATTTGTCTTACCAGAAGTAACAGTTCCTTAAAAGAGATTCCCATAGACAGTTTGCATCTAATTGGTAAAATTTTATTGGCTAATTGTCGTTCATTGTCCTCTTTATATATTACACTCCCCAGTATAATATCACTGTTACCTGTATATTTTCCTACCAGAATAACCATTGCTGCAATAAGAAGCATGTGCAGCCTATAATCTGAATTTCCTGAGATACTTATGAGTTTTTGTGAGGCATACTTTGGTATGTCGAATTCTAACATTTTCTGCTTATATGTATTTTCTTTTTTATATAAATCCCTTGGAAAACTACTGTATTCCAGTTTTCCAGATAGCTTTTCCAACCAATATGCCTTTTCTTTGACCAACTGATTTGCAATAATTATTTTTTCTTTATCTACATTTATCATTAATATTGTACCACCTTTCACATTGAGAATTATTTATCGAAATTAAAATCACCCTCGTCATCTTTCAAAATATTTGAATCCGATACTATAAATTTTTCAGATAGAATTATATCTTTAATATAAACATTAGGATTAGTAACTATATTCTTTAATATAATTAAATATTTTTCTCCTAGAATCTCAATAGTTTCTCTATTAAAAAGAGTTGACATATACTCAATATACAGTTTTAATGATTCACTTCCTTCTAATATTATAAATGCAATATCAATCTTCACTTTAGTATTGATTTGTACTTTAAATGGTTTAAATATTATATCATTTATCGTAGTTGCTTCATTCTCCATATTTTGCACTGCAAACAAGGTATCAAACAATGGATTTCTTCCTATATCACGTTTTACTTTAAGTTTTTCTACCAGTTCTTCAAACTGGTAGTTTTGATTTTCATAGGCTTCAAGGCATCCTTTCCTTACTTCCAATAACAACTCTTTAAATGTTTTTTTGCCTTCCGGTTTATTTCGCATAGCTAAAGTGTTTACAAACATTCCTATTATTTTTTCCAAATCTGCATGCGGTCTTCCTGCTATAGGACTTCCAACTACAATATCAACCTGTCCGCTGAACTTATGTAAAAGAATGTAGTATGCTGCAAGAAGAACCATATAAAGAGTTGTTCCTGTCTCTTTTGCCATTTTTTCAAGCATCTCCGACAATTTCTTGCCAAATTCCATTTTTAAACTTTCCCCCTCAGTGTCCTGAATAGTTTTCCTATCATAGTCAGTAGGCAGATTAAGTACAGGTATTTCTCCTTTGAATTGTTCCAACCAGTATTTTTCTTGTTTTTTATAAAGTTCTCCTTGTATTAATTTATTTTGCCATTCTGCATAATCCTTATACTGTATTTCTAATTTCTCTAATCTTTTATCTTGATAAATCGCTGAAATCTCCTTATTAATAATCCCCATCGAAGTTCCATCAGATATAATATGATGTATGTCATACATCAAAATATATTTTTTAGGATGTATTTTAATAAGCCCTACTCTTAAAAGTGGTGCTTTACTTAAATCAAATGGTCTTACAAATTTAATTATTTTTTCTTTCTCAATTTCTTCCGAATACTCAATTTTAAAATTTACATACCTATGTATCTTCTGAACAATTTCACCATTTATAATCTCAAAAGATGTTCTTAATGTTTCATGTCTGATAATAAGCTTTTTAAAGCATTCTTCTAATCTAATAATATCCAGATTTCCTTCTAGCTCTATTATGTCTGATATATTGTAGGCTATGCTTTCCAAATTAAATTGCTGTAAAACATACATTCTCTTTTGTGCTGAAGATACCGGATAATAGTCTTTTTCTTCCACCTGTTTTATTTGGTCGTACCTGTTTTTTTCACTGCAATCTATATATTCTGCCAAGCCCCTAATTGTAGGTTTTTCAAATATCTCCTTAAGAGGTACTTTTACTTCTAGCTCCTTTTGCACCCTAGCTACAAGTGTTGTCGCTTTTAAAGAATGTCCTCCGAGTTCAAAGAAATTATCGTTTACCCCAATTTTCTCTACTTTTAAGATATCTTCCCATATCTCTACCAGCTTTTGTTCTACATCACTTCTTGGTGCTTCATATTCTATTCCTGTATCAATTACGCCTTCAGGGGCTGGTAATACGGCTCTATCAATTTTTCCATTTAGAGTGTAAGGAATTTTATCTATCTGTGTAAAATACGACGGTATCATATAATTAGGTAGCATACGCGTTAATTTTTTTCTTATTAATCCTATGTCTAACAAACTATCAGATACCAGATATGCACAAAGGAACTTATCCCATTTATCTTCTTTTACTGTTACCACGACCTCTTTTACTTCTTTGTAGCTTCTTAAGCAATTCTCTATCTCACCCAATTCGATTCTGTAACCTCTAATCTTAACTTGATTATCTATTCTGCCAACAAACTCCACATTCCCGTCTGGTAACCATCTTGCCATATCTCCCGTTTTATACATTGTTCCACTCTTTGTAAATGGATCATCCATAAATTTCTCAACAGTGAGTTCTGGTTTGTTTAGATATCCTCGAGCTACTCCTTCACCTCCAATATAAAGCTCCCCATAGTGTCCTATTGCTTTAGGTTTCCTGCATTCATCTAAAATATAGAATTTTGTATTTTGCATTGGCTTTCCGATTGGTACATTAGACATATTTTCTATACTTTTATTTATTTCGTAAAAACTGGAATCAATGGTACCTTCAGTAACTCCATAATTATTAATTATCCACATTGTATTTGAGAATCTTTCATTTATTTTGATGAAATCTTCTACAGAGTAACTGTCTCCTCCAAGTATCAATATCTTCATACTACTGATATCCAGCTTATTAGCATAAATATATTCCATCATGGGTATAATCACGGCCGGTGAAGACTCAAGTATATTTACTCCATGCTTTTGTATCAAATTGTAAAGTTCAGCCGAATCAAGCCTTACTTCTTTGGGACAGATTACCATTGTCCCTGCGTTTGTAAATACCCTCATCAAGTCTCCAGTAAACAAATCAAAAGAAATACTCGCAATCTGCAACAATCGCACATCGAACTCATCAAGTCCATATGACCTTTTCCATTCATAAACCATATTCAGAAGGTTTCTATGCTCCACCATAACACCTTTTGGCTTACCCGTTGTCCCTGATGTATACACGATGTATACTAAATCCATAGGTTTATTAATGCAATCTAAATTACTGTCATCTCCTTGGTATAACGATACATCCTTAACATTTATATTGAAATATTCCTGACTGATACCTTCGGTCTGATCAGTTAACAATATTCTTACATTGCTATCTTTAAGCATATATACTATCCTATCATTAGGATATTCAGTGTCTATTGTTAAATATGCTCCTCCGCTCTTTATCACTGCCAGCACTGCTATAATCATTTCAACAGATCTATCCATCATTATTCCTACAATACAATTATTTTTAATACCCTTTCCCCTTAACATGCTTGCTAATTGATTTGATTTTTGATTAAGTTGCTGATAAGTTAACTGGTTATCTTCAAATATTACTGCTGTCTTGTCTGGAACTTTTTCGACCATTTCTTCAATTAATTGTTTTATACTTTTATCTCTTGGATATTCTATGGAAGTCTTATTGAAGTCCACTAATACACGTTGCATTTCTTCTTTAGACATTATGTCAATATCTTTCAGCTTACTATCAGGCTTTTTTACTAGTGCCTTTAAAATGTTGTTAAAGTGACCTGCAAATCTTTCTATAGAAGCTTTTTCAAATATGCCACTATAATACAATATGTCAATTTGGAGTCTGTCCTTTATATCTTCAATATACATGGTCATATCATAATCCGCAGAATAATATTTAGATTCGTAGCTATGAATGCTAAAATTCATTGACTTAGCTACTTTTTCCTGTTTTTCATAATTCTGATATATCAGCATCACATCAAACAGTGCATTTCTGCTTAAATCTCTATTCAAATTTAATTTATCTATAATTTCTTCAATTGGATAAGATTGGTTTTCATAACCCTTTAACACTGTCTGTTTTATTTCCTGCAAATAATGTTCTGCTGTTTTCTCTTTTTGTGGCATGCATCTGAATGCAATACTGTTAAGAAATACCCCCATCAGATTTTGTATATCTGCATGTTCTCTACCTGCTGTAACTGTACCAATAATTATGTCCTCTTGCCCACTATATTTTGATAGCGTTAAACTGAATGCCTCTAAAAAAACCATAAATATGGTAACTTGATTTCTTAAAGCAAAATCTTTTAAATCCTTCAACAGATTTTCTTCAATGGTAAAATGATAATTGTCACCTTCACTTCCTTTTATTGACGGTCTTACTTTATCAAGAGGCATACTTAAAACAGGGATTTCTCCAGCAAATTCATTTAGCCAGTATTTCTCCTGAACCTGCATCTGTTCCTTTTTCAAGATCTCACTCTGCCATACTGCATAATCTTTATACTGAAGCTTAAGCTCGTTAAGTTCTTTCCCTTCATAAAGTCTGATGAAGTCATGAATAAGAATTTCAATGGATGTTCCATCTGACACGATATGGTGAATATCTGTCATTAGTATGTATTTTTTTGAATTTATTTTGATAAGACCTCCCCGTATCAAAGGAGCTTGTTCTAAGTTGAAAGGTCTTATAAAATTCCTTACAATGAATTCAATTCTTGTTTTTTTATCTTCTTCATAATATTCAACATTAAAGTTAACAGCATCATGGACTTTTTGAAATATCTTTCCTTCAATAAATTTAAAAGATGTCCTTAATATTTCATGGTGACATACTAATTTCTTAAACGTATTTTCTATAATTTCTTTGTCAATATTTCCTTCCAGCACAAGTACTTGCGGCATATTATATGCTGTTTCGTCTAAGTCAATATTCTGCAATGTATATAATCGTTTTTGTATAGACGACACAGGATAATATTCCCTTTTATTTGCAGTCTTAATTGAATAATACTGGCTCTTTTGACATCTGTTAATATGTACAGCAAGCTCTTTAACCGTAGGTAACGTAAATATTTCCTTTATAGACACTTTTACTTCTAGCTCTTTTTCTATCCTTGCCATAATTATTGTTGCTTTTAGAGAATGTCCACCAAGTTCAAAAAAATTATCATTGATTCCTATCCTCTTTACCTTTAATATATCCTGCCATATTTCTGCTAACTTTTCCTCTGTTTTATTTCTTGGTGCTTCATATTCTACTCCTGTATGAACTAAGACTTCTGGGTCTGGCATTACTTTTCTGTCAATCTTACCGTTTGATGTCAGTGGCATTTTGTCAAGCTGTACAAAATATTGCGGTACCATATATTCTGGTAGATTATTATTTAAGTATTGTCTAAGTTCACCTACTGTCAATTGCCTATTCGCTACAAAATATGCTGTTAGATATTTTTCTCCGTTTTTTTCTTCTCTTGCAATTACCACTGCATCTTTTATTTCTTCATGATCTAATAGCTTACTTTCTATTTCTCCAAGCTCTATTCTATTCCCCCTAATTTTTACCTGATAATCTATTCGTCCCATAAATTCTATATTTCCATCAGGCTGCCATCTTGCCAAATCTCCTGTTTTATACATTCGTTGTCCTTGTTTTATCGGGTTTGGTATAAATTTTTCTTCAGTAAGTTCTGAACGATTCAAATAACCTCTTGCTAATCCGTCTCCTGCTATATGCAGTTCTCCTGGTATCCCTATAGGCTGAAGTTTGTTATTTTGGTCCAGTATATATATCTCTATGTTGTCTATTGGTTTCCCTAAGGGTATTATCCCTATTTCTTCTGTTTCAGGGCAGTCATAATAAGATACCTCAATGGTAGCTTCTGTTGGTCCATATAAATTATATAACCGGGCTCCTGTCTCCTTATTTATTAACTTATTAAACTGTTTAACCTGACTGGTTGTTAAGGCTTCTCCACTTGCAAACACTCGTTTTAAACTACTCATCCCATTTGCATCACCTACAATTTTTAGATATTGTAAAAAAGCATTAAGCATAGATGGCACAAAATGCATTGTAGTTACCATATTTTCTTCTATTGCCTTTTTTATTATACTTGGTGCCTTTTCGCCTCCAGGCTCCAACATAGACACTGTAGCTCCTGCAAACGACCACCATATTAACTCCCATACAGATACATCAAAAGTATATGGGGTTTTTTGCAATATTACGTCATCCTGTCCTATTGGATATTTTTTTTGCCTCCAGTTTATCTTATTTATTACGGAGCAATGCTCTATCATCACTCCCTTTGGTTTACCAGTCGAACCTGACGTATATATTACATAGGCAAGATCTGTAGGTTTGTTTACTATTTCCAGATTTATACCGTCTTCCATATACAAAGATTCATCTTCCAAATTAATTACTTCTACTCCGTTTACCTTTTCAGTAAACCGCTCCTGGGTAAGTACGATCTGCGTTTCACTATCATCTATTAAGTACTGTATTCTTTCTGACGGATAATGGGGGTCTATTGGCAGATACGCTCCTCCTGCCTTTAGTATCCCATATATACCTATTACCATTTCCAAAGACCTTTCAACCAGCATTGCTACTATTGTATCTGGCCTTATTCCTCTTACTCTTAGTTTTTTTGCTAATTTATTTGCTTTACAGTTAAGTTCTGTGTAGGTCAAATGCTTATCACGATATTTTACTGCTATTCTTTCAGGAGTTTTTTCAACCTGCTCTTCAAATATTTGATGTATTGTTTTGTCCTTTGGATATTCTGCTTTAGTATTATTGAATTCTACCAAGAGCTGGCTTTTTTCTTCTTCTGTAAGCATATCTATTGCCTCAATACTTATTTTAGGATTTTCAACAATTTCTCTAAGTATATTTATGTAATGTTTAGAGAATCGATTTACTGTTTCTTTATTAAAAAGTTTACTGCAATATTCAATATTCAATGCTATTGTATCTTGTAATTCTATTACATCTATACTTAAGTCAAACTTTACGGTTTCATTTTCTCTGTTCCATGGTTTGAATACTACATCCTTCACTAGAATTTCTTCGCTCTGAATATTCTGCATTACAAATAGTGTATCAAACAATGGATTTCTTGCTATATCACGTTTTATTTCAAGATTTTCAACCAATTCATCAAACTGATAGCTTTGATTTTCATAAGCTTGAAGGCATCCCTCCTTTACCTCCTGCAAAAACTTCGCAAAACTTTTTTTACCTTCCGGTCTGTTTCTCATAGCTAAAGTATTTACAAACATTCCTATTATATTTTCCAAATCTGCATGAAATCTACCTGTTATCGGGCTGCCAACTATTATGTCTTCTTGCCCACTGTATTTTGAAAGAAACACGTTATATGCTGCAAGCAGTATCATATATATTGTACTTTCCGTTTGTTGTGACAGTTTTCTTATACCTTTAGTTAATTCTTCTTTAATTTCAAACCTTAAACTACTTCCTTCAAAGCTTTGTATTAATTGTCTCGGATAATCTGTCGGCATATTAAGTACAGGAATTTCTCCTTTAAATCTATCCAACCAGTATTTTCCTTGGTTTTTATAGTATTCTTCATGTACCAATTTATTCTGCCATTCAGCATAATCCTTATACTGTATATTTAAATCTTTTAATTCTTTTTTTTCATATAGAGTCGATATTTCACGAAATATTATATTCATTGAAGCTCCATCACATATTATATGGTGTATGTCATACATCAATATATGCTTTTTGGGCTGTACTTTAATAAGCCCCACTCTAAAAAGAGGAGCTTCGCTTAAATCGAATGGTCTTACAAATGTCCTTATTCTTTTACATATTATTGCTTCTTCTTTTTCTTCTACATACTCAATTTCAAAGTTTATATTCTTATTAATCTTTTGTATTAGTTCTTCTCCTTGCATTTTAAATGATGTGCGCAGTGATTCATGCCTGTTAAGTAATTTTTTAAAAACAGATTCTAGCTTTTCTAAGTCTAATTCTCCTTCTATATTAATTACTACGGGCATATTATACGCAGTATTTTTTATATCAAATTGCTGCAGAGTATATATTCTCTTTTGGGCTGATGATACAGGATAATATTCTTTTTTTTCTGCCTGTTTTATTGATATATAGTCATTCTGTTCACTTTTGTCTATAAATTGTGCTAAATTTTTAATAGTAGATTTTGCAAATATCTCCTTAAGAGGTATTTTTACTTCCAGCTCCTTCTGTATTCTAGCTACAAGTATAATAGCTTTTAAAGAATGTCCTCCGAGTTCAAAGAAATTATCGTTAATTCCTATCCTTTCTACCTTTAATATATCCTGCCATAGTTCTACCAGCTTTTGCTCCAATTCATTCCTAGGCGCTTTATATTCCACTCCTGTATCAATAAGTCCTTTCGGTTCCGGTAGTACTTTTCTGTCTATCTTACCGTTTGGTGTCAATGGCATTACATCAAGCTGAACAAAATAAGATGGTATCATATACTCAGGTAAATTACTTTTTAGGTATCCTCTAAGTTCTCCTACTGTCATCTGCCTATTGGCTACAAAATAGGCTGTTATATATTTATCTCCGCTGCCATCACGCTTAATCACAATGACTACTTCTTTTACATCTTTATGCCCCAGAAGCCTACTCTCTATTTCTCCCAATTCTACCCTATAGCCCCTTATTTTTATCTGATGATCACTTCTTCCTATAAACTCTATATTACCATCAGGCATCCATCTTCCCATATCACCAGTTTTATACATTCTTTGATTAGAAACAAAAGGATCTTTTATAAACTTCTTTGCAGTCAACTCCGGCATATTTACATAACCTCGTCCTACACAATCCCCTGCTAAATACATCTCACCAGTCACCCCTATGGGAACTAATTTATTATTATTTCCCATAATGTATACTCTTGTATTATTAATTGGCTTACCTATTGGGGGTATTTCTTGTATTCCTGCTTCTGCATTAATAAAAAAAGTTGTTACAACATGTGTCTCTGATGGTCCATAGTGATTGTGCAAATCAATATTCTTTTCTGTAATGATTTTTTTTAACTTATCATTTATTATCAATTGCTCACCGGCTGTTATTAAACATTTTACACAATTAGGTAAATTATCAATCATATCATTTTCACTTGCCATGTATTTAACATATGAAGTTGGTAAGAATAATACTTCAATTCCTGTTTTCTCTACAAATGACATTAACTTATATGGATTTTTTTTCTGTTCATCATTTATAATATTTAGTTCTCCCCCTCTTAATAAAGTTGAGAATATTTCCTGATAACAAACATCAAAACAGCATGTTGTAAACTGCATTACCTTTGTTCCAAAATTAATATTTAAATTGTTGTATTCAAAATATACTAAATTAACCATATTTTTATGTTCTATCATTACACCCTTTGGTTTACCAGTACTTCCAGATGTATAAATGATATAAAGCAAATCTTCTGGCTTATTAACATTATTAAGATTTTGATTTTCTCTACAGCTATTATCAATATCCTCCAAATAAAAATGTTTTCCTTTAAATAATAAATTTTCTTTTCTTTCGCAAATTAATACCTGTGCTTTTCCATCTTTAATAATATGTTTTATTCTATCCACTGGATATTCTGGATCAATCGGAAGAATAGCACCTCCCGCTTTTAAAATCCCCAACATTGCCGCAATCATTTCTGAAGAACGTTTTGTCATTATGCCTACGGCATTATCTCTACATACACCCATCTCTCGTAGCTTTATTGCTACATGGTTGGCCTTATTATTAAGTTCTCTATAAGTCCAAAACTTATCATAGTATTTTACGGCTACATTTTTCGGTGTTTTTTCTACCTGCTCCTCAAATAATTCGTGTATTGTTTTTTCTCTCGGATATTCTTCTTTCGTACTGTTGAATTCTACTAATATCTGTCTCTTTTCTTCTTCTGTAAGAATTTCTATTTCATCTACGCTTATATTGGGATTTTCGATTATTTTTTCCGTTACATTCAAAATGTGTCCAAGTATTGCTTCTATTCTGTCCTTGGCATACAGTTTTCCGTTATATGAAATCTGCATGTTAAGTCGCTTACCTGGTATAACCAGTATATTAAAGTTATAGCTTGTCCTATCATACATCTTCACATTGGAAATTTTAAAACCTAGAAGATTCTCATCAACAAGATCCTTTGCTTCCTTTTCAATAGGATAATTTTCAAACACAAGTATATGGTCTAATAGATTCTGTTTAACCACAGTCTGGGCTTGAATATCTGCAAGTGCATAGTAGTCATACCGAGCAGCTTTCTGAGTTTCTGCTTGAAGTCGTGTGACAAACTTTGCAAAACTTTCATCGCTTTGTTTTATAACACGTATAGGTACTGTATTTATAAATAAGCCTACCATTTTTTCAATGCCTTCTATCTCTGGAGGGCGTCCTGATACCACCGAACCAAAAACAACATCCTCAGTATTATTATATTGCTGTAGTATGACAGCCCACACGACTCTTATGATGCTGTTAACCGTTACTTTAAGTTTTCCAGCAAGACTCTCAAGAGCCTTTGTGCGTTCTTCATCTAGATAAGTCTCTGCTTCCCTATAGTCATATTCCTCATATTCTTCTACAGCTTTGTTCCTATGAATCGGTGTAGGCTGTTCATATCCTTCTAGGTACCTCTTCCAGTAGTCTGCTGCTTCCTGAATATCTTGCCGTTCCAACCACCTTATAAAGTTGCTGTATGGGTATACTCGCGGTAATTTTGGTTCTTTACCATCTTTTAAAGCTTTATAAATCTTAAAAAAATCCCCCAACAATATTCCTAGGCACCAACCGTCCATTATAATATGATGATAGCTCCAGATAAGTCTATAGCCTGTCTCCGAAATTCTAAGAACAGCAAGACGTATAAGAATATCCTTCGTTAGATTAAAGCCTTTTTTGCTATCTGCTTCTCTGAATTTAGCCACATATTTTTTTATGTCGTCCTCGCTCATTCCTCTAATGTCTTTAGTATTTACTTCGCACTTTCTGCTTTTTAATACTACCTGCATAGGCTCATTTACATTTTCAAATAAAAAAACTGTTCTCAAAACATCATATCTTTCTATCATTAAATCAAAGCTTTTTTCAAGCAGGGTTACCTCAACATCCCCTTCCAACCATATTTCTGCCTGCTGAAAATATGCATTAGGGTCTGCTTCTATAATTGTATGAAACAGCATGCCCTGCTGCATTGGGGTAAGCTTATATATATCCTTTACATCGCTTCTTTTAAACACTGATTTATACCTCCTAAAAACTCTATTTACAAATTAAGTTTTATTCTCCGAATATATTTTCAAGGTTTCCAAATACGTCTTCCAAATCCTCTGTCGTCAATCCCTTTCCAGTCATATCGCTTGGAGTAGCCTCTGTCTCTTCTTTCCCTATACAATGCTTTAAAATCTCTTGAATAGCTTGCTTATATTCATTTGCCAGTATTTGTACTTCTGCTTCCTTGTATTTCAGCGAATCATAGCTTATCCAGAAATTCAATTGACCGCCTATGACGCTACCGTTTATTTCAATAGAATGTTGTATTTCATTCTCAAGGCATATGTCACTTCCTTTATCTAGTGTCGAAAGCTGAAAATTCTCCCTATTTGTATCACTATCAAATTGTCCTAAATAATTAAAGCTAATTTCCGGCTTAGTGTCTAAAACTACATCGGTGTCCTTCCTTAGATATCTAATGACCCCGTATCCTATTCCTTTGTTAGGCACACTTCTCAATATTTCCTTAATTTTCTTTAGATGATTTCCAATGTCCTCATCTTCATTGCGTAAAATAATAGGATACATTGTAGTAAACCACCCAACGGTTCTCGTTATATTAATATCCCCCAAAATTTCTTCTCTACCGTGTCCTTCTAGAGTTATTGCTATACATCTCTTATTTTTCCATTTAGTCACAGCCCTAGATAATGCGGTCAACAGTAAATCGTTTATTTCTGTATTGTATGTATTATTTGCGTCTTTAAGAAGCTTATCTGTATCCCACTTATTCAACTCCAACTTTATAGTCTTGCTATCTTTCATTTTACCTGACTTTTTTATATTTCCCTCATACAAAACTTCAATAGGCATACTCCTAACATGCTGCCAGTATCCCATCTCTTTTATTATTTCTTTGCCTTGTGAATAATTTAAAAGCTTTTTAGCCCATTCCTTATAAGATCCAGTCTTTTGAGGTAACTCAATCTCCTTTTCCATACTTGCTTGACTATATCCTGTCTGTATATCTTCCAGCAGTATTCTCCAAGATACTCCATCCACAAGTAAATGATGTATTGCTAAAAGTAGATAATCTGCTTCTCCTGTTTTAAATAATCCAACCCTTACCAGAGGACCTTTTTCTAGATTCATACTACTTTGAATTTGAAGCGCTTTCTGTTTAATCATTTCAGCGTAATTGCACTCTTTTGTCAAATCAAATACTTCTAAAATATATGAATTCTCATCAAATTTCTGTATATATTGCTTTATAACACCTTCTTCCTGAAGGAAAATACTTCTCAGTATATCATGGTGAATCAACACCTTGTCTAAAGCCTTTCTCAACACCTTCTGCCGAAAACCCTCTTTGCTATACAGCATTACGGAGTAGTTGAAATAATTTCGATTTACTATCTCCTTGCTGAAAAACCATGTCTGGACAGGAGTAAGCTCAGCATCACCCGTAACCATTCCCTGTTCAGATATCACTTCCTCAGTTCTAACAAATTGACTTACTTCTCCGATTGTTGGGTTGTCAAACAAATCCTTTACCTGCAATCTTAACTTAAACTTCTGGAGTCTTGCTACCACTTGTATAGCTTTTATTGAATCTCCTCCCATATCAAAGAAACTATCATTTATCCCAACCTGATTCGTCCCAAGTACTTCCGCCCATATTTCTGCTAACCGTTCTTCCACATTATCTCTTGGCGCAATATAGGATTCACAAGTGTTTAGTTTAACTTCTGGCTCAGGCAAGGATTTTTTGTCTACCTTGCCGTTTGGTGTCAGCGGCATTTTCTTAAGATGCGTAAAATATGACGGTATCATATATTGGGGTAATTCTTTTAAAATAAATGACCTTAGTTCTTTGACTTGGATTGCTTTTTGAGAAACATAGTATCCGCACAGATATTTACTTCCATCCTTGTAATTTTTTGACAAAACAAACGCTTGGCTTATTTCTCCATGCTCCATCAGCCTCTTTTCTATTTCCCCAATTTCTATCCTATATCCTCTTATTTTTACCTGTTCATCATTTCTTCCTATGTATTCTATATTGCCGTTTTTAAGACGTTTTGCCATATCTCCTGTTTTGTACATTTTCTTGCCAGGAATAAATGGATTTGATATAAACTGTTCATTAGTAAATTCCGTTGTACCCAAATACCCTCTTGCTAAGCCATCTCCTGATATATATATTTCTCCCACTGTATTAGTAGGTACAAGATGTAAATGCTTGTCAAGCAAGTATATCTGCACATTATCTGCAGGTACACCTATTGGTACCACCAAACCATTGTCGTTATTATGATTATATCTGTATATCATACAGCCAACTGAAGTTTCGGTAGGTCCATATTCATTATATATTTCAACTTTTCCTCCGAAGCTTTCATACACTGCTTTTGCTGTCTCCGTATCCAGTTGGTCTCCACCCACTATAAGTAGCTTTACCCCAAGCTGACTGTTATCTCTATCCTTTATCACTTTGAGATGTGCAGGTGTAAGTTTTACCACTCCAACCTTATTTTCTTTAAATACCTTCTCTATCAAAAGTTCTCTATTATCTTTGCCATATATGACTATACTGTTTCCTGTAATTAATGGCACATACAAGGAGGTTACAGTAAGGTCAAAAGAAATCGAAGTGTATAATGGGAAATCAAGTTTTTTACCTTTCACATAGTTTTTGGCTGCCCACCATACATAATTTATGACTGACTTATGCTCTAACATTGCGCACTTTGGCTTACCAGTACTTCCTGATGTATAAATTACATAAGCAAGATCCGAAGAAGTATTGATTCCTTCGAGATTTTTATCATCTCCTCCAAACAAATCTTTATCATTTGTATTTATTACAGTACCCTTATAATCCACATCTTTATATACATTATCACCTACCAAAAGCAACGTTAATTTGCTATCTTTCAACATGTATTCGATCCTACTCTTAGGATATGCCAAATCTATAGGCAAATAAGCTCCTCCCGCTTTTAGGACTGCCAGAATAGTTACTATAAGACTTATTCCTCTATCCATAAGAATACCTACTATATGTTCTCTTCCAATACCTTTACTTCTAAGATAATTTGCAAGTTGGTTGCTTTTCCGATTCAGCTCACGATATGTCATTTTAACATCATTATGTATAAGTGCTATATTATCTGGAGTTTTCTTCACTTGTTCCTCAAATAGCTTTTGCAGTGTTTTATCTTTTGGATATTCTGCTTCTGTATTATTAAATTCATCTATTATTTGTCTTTTTTCTTTTTCACTTATAATATCAATCTGTTGTACTTCTATTTGAGGATTACTCATTACCTGTTCTATTACCATTATAAAATGACTTTCCATTTTACCTAAAAAAAACTTATCATACATTTTAGCGTTATAATTAAGTTTTACAGTCATTTCTTTTCCAGGTATTATTGCAATATTAAAGTTATAGTTTGTTTGCTCAAATACCTTAATATTACTAACATTGAATCCCATTTGTAAATATGCGCATATATTTTCAACACTTTCCTCCATAGGATAATTTTCAAATATCATTATATTGTTAAAAAGATTATTTTTTAACTCAGTAGTTGCTTGAATCTCCGTTAAAGACAAATACTCATACATTTTTGACTCAAGCGAACTTTTTTGTATTTTAATTACCATATCGTCAAAGGATTCACCATTCTCCCATTTAACTCTTATCGGAACAGTATTTATAAATAAACCCACCATACTTTCTATACCACTTATCTCGCTAGGTCTGCCTGCTACAACATTCCCAAATACAACATCATCTGTGTCGTTATAACGTTGAAGCAATACTGCCCAAGCAGCCTGTAAAACGGTACTTACAGTCACCTGCAGCTTTCTTGCATAATATTCAATCTTTTTAGTCAATTCTTCATCAAAACTAAATGACATTTCTGCTCTTTCATATAATGCGCCTTCTCTTATAGCTTTAAAAGTTGGAATTCCTGTAGGTGCTTTATAGCTTTCAAGATATTTTTTCCAATAAGTAATTCCTTCTTCTTTGTTCTGATTTAAAAGCCAATTTATATAGTTACTATAAGAATATACTGGTGGCAATATAATATTTTTATCATATTTTAAATTATGATATATAGTAAAAAAATCCTTTATTATAATTCCTAAACACCAGCCATCCATCATTATATGATGTGAACTCCATACAACCCCATATTTTTCTTGTTCAATTTTAATCACAGATATTCTAATTAACATATCCTCTGAAAGATTAAATCCTTTTTCCATATCTTTCTTTTTAAATCTTTCAAACCATATTTCTTTTTGTTGTTCCTCCATATCTGATATGTCAGTATAATATATCTTTGCACTTCTTTCTTTAAGAACCACCTGCACAGGCTCTTTAATTTTTTCATATAGAATTATCGTCCTTAAGGCATCATATCTTTTTATTAATTGATTAAAGCTTTTTTCAAACAAGCTTAAATCTAAATCTCCATTTATAGTAAAGGTAGTTTGCTCAAAATAAGCTTTTGATTTTTCATCCATCATATTATGGAAAAGCATTCCCTGCTGCATAGGAGATAGCGGATACATATCTTTTACATCACTACGCTTAAACACTAAAATCCCCCCTCTAAAACATCAAATATATCTTCCATTTCTTCTAAACTCATATTTTTCCCAGTAAAATCACTTGGGGTCATTTCAGGTTCATGTTTATTAATACAGTGAAAAATCAGTTCACAAAGCATTTCTTTATATAAATCTGTAAATCTTTCTATTTCTTTATATTTATATTGCTGTTTACTATAGCTTATTTCCATTTTAAGTTTACCATTAAGTACAATTCCATTTATATCGATGCTGCAGCTCCTTTGTCCTTTTAAACTCCTGTTGCTTTCTACCTCAATATCTGACAAGCTAAATATTTCATTTCTTATATCATCATCAAATTGACCCATATAATTAAAACTGATTTGAGGCTTTAACTTAGAATCAGTCTCGTACCCATACTTTTGTGACATGTATTTTAAGACTCCATAATCTACACCTTTTTGTGGTACTTTTCTCAAAGCTTCCTTGACCAGCTTTATTTCTGTCCCTACATCTGCTGCTTGAGAAATATCAAGAATAAATGGATATGTAGTTGTAAACCAGCCTACGGTTCTTGAAATATCAATATTTGCTATACCTTCTTCTCTGCCGTGCCCTTCCATTTCCAAAAGAACTTTGGTATCACCTGACCAGCTTTTTATTGTTTTTGCTAAAGAGCATAAAAATATATCATTTATTTCTGTATTGTATGCTTTACCAACCTGCTTCAAAAGATTTTGTGTTTCATCATAAGACAGTCCAAAGCTTTGTTTTTCAAGATTGCTAACCAAATTTGTACCAGTTTCACTCATATTGCCCAAAGAATTTGTTTCAAAACTTTCTACCTCATTCCAATAATTAAAAGCATTTGATATTTTTTCACTTTCCCCATACTCCTCAAGCTTTTCTCCCCATTCCTTAAATGATGCAGTTTTAGCGTGAAGGACAATTTCTTTCCCCTCTTTGTCCAGCTTATAACCTTCTTTAAAATCCTCCAATATAATTCGCCATGAAATACCGTCCACTACCAAATGATGAATTACTATTAATAAATGATCCCCTTCATCTGTTTTAAATAGACCTAGCTTCATCAAAGGACCTTTGTTTAGATTGACTGCGCCTTGCAGTATTTTTTCTTTCTCCTGTATCAGCTTTTTGTATTCAGGTTTACCGGAGAAATCAAATATGTCTAAGGTAAACAATTCTCCATCTATACCCCTTATCGTCTGTTTCCAGATTCCATTCTCATTAATATATGTGCCTCTAAGCATATCATGATGTTCTGCGATTTTTGCAAATGATCTTCTGACATATATTTCTTCAAAACCATCTTTACTATATAGCATTACAGATTGATTCCAATGATACATTTCATCAAAATTTTGTTCAAAAAACCACCTCTGGATAGGAGTCAACACAGCTTCTCCAGTAATTAAAGACTCGGTCTCCTTCTTATCTAAAACAACTACATATTTACTTAATTCTCCTATTGTTGGATTCTTGAACAGTTCTTTTATCTGTAGCTTTAAATCATGCTTGTTAAGCCTAGACGTTATTTGTATTGCTTTTATGGAGTCTCCTCCAAGTTCAAAGAAATTATCATCTATTCCTACCTTTGCAATCCCCAAAACCTGCTGCCAAACTTCCACAAGCTTTTCTTCCACCTCATTTCGCGGTGCAATATATAAAGCTTCCGATATAAAACCGCCATCAGGTTCTGGCAAAGCTTTTTTATCTAGCTTTCCGTTATTTGTTACTGGCAACTTTTCCATCTGCACAAAAAAAGCAGGTACCATATATTCTGGTAAATCCTTTTTCACGTACTCCCGAAGTTCTGTCGAAGAAAAAGTTCTTTCAGCAATAAGATATGCACAAAGATATTTTCCGTTTCCCATACCTTCTCTTGCCATTACTACAGCTTCTTTTATTTCTGGATGAGAAAGAAGCTTTCCTTCTATTTCTCCCAGCTCAATCCTGAATCCTCTAATTTTAACCTGTTGATCAATTCTTCCCATATACTCGATATTACCATCAGACAGCCAGCGTGTAAGATCTCCCGTCTTATACATTTTGGGATAACCCAATTTCTTATAAGGAGTTTCTACAAACACTCTTCGAGTCTTTTCTTCATCTCGCAGATAACCTCCTCCTACACAAATGCCCGATATGCATAACTCTCCTGGTATTCCTTCAGGTACTATTTGTCCGTATTTATCTGTTATCAATACCTTTACATTCTTTATAGGTTTCCCAATAGGTATGTCATTCTCTTTTCCTTCAATATCATAATAAACACAACCTATACTGGTTTCTGTAGGACCATACAAATTAACATTTCTTATATGGGGTAACATATTATAAAATCTGTTTACATAAGAGGTTATTATTTGCTCCCCACCATAATATACAGATTTTAGTCCCAGCCATTTTTCTAATAGTTCAGGTGTTTCTTCCAGTTCATTTACAATTGAATTAAATATGGAAGGCACAAAATCTGTTATGGTTACTTTTTCATCAAATAGTAATCCCGAAATATACTCCGCCGTCATTTCCATATCTGGTGACGGTATAACTGTTTTTCCTCCGTTTATTAAAGGCCAAAACATTTGCCACACAGAAGCATCAAATACATGATAGGAAGTCTGTAATGCTGCCATTGCTATTTCTGCCCCTAAGAAATCTGTCATCCATAATAATCTGTTCATTATTCCCTTGTGGTAGTTTATTGCTCCCTTAGGTTTTCCTGTTGAGCCAGAAGTAAATATTACATAGATGGGATCTTCTGGGCTTACTTCTATTTTTGTATTAGGCATTGGGATTTTTAAATTTTCCACGTCTACCATGAAAGTTTCTATTTCTAATTCATAAGTGTAAGGAGTATGTTTGTTAATTAGGACAACTTTACCTTGTAAATCTTGCAAAGCTGTTTTTATCCTATCTAGAGGCCACTTTACATCAATAGGTGAATATGCAGCTCCAGTTTTCATTATCCCTAGGCAAGATACTACTACTTCCATACTTCTGTCCATTACAACACCTATGTAATCGCCTTTGCCTATTCCCTTGGAAATCAGCTCATGCGCAACCTGATTGGCTTTTTCATTCAACTGCCTATATGTAAGATATTTGCCTTCAAAAGCTACTGCAATATTGTCAGGTATTTGTTTTGCATTCTCTTCAATAACCTGACTTATCACTTTATTCCTGTTTTCATATTCTATATTTGTATCATTGTATTGGTATACAATTTTTCGTATTTCTGCTTCCGTCATTATCTGAAGTTTTTCTATATTCAAGTTTTTTTTATTCAAAATTTTTATAGTAATATGTCTAAAATGTCCTGCCATCCTTTCTATAAAATCCTTACTATATATATCGTTTCTATAAGAAAAATTTATTTTTAAATTCTCAAAATCCTCTATACTTAATGTCAGCTTATAATTTGTAAAATCATACATCGAATAACTATCAATTTTTATCACACCCTGAGTCTCTTTTAATTTCTTGTCAAAAGGATAATTTTCTATTACGACTATTGAATCAATTAATTCATCTCTACTATCTATTTCACTATAAGTTTTTACTTCCACTATTGGTGTATTTTCATAGTCTGCTCTCATTCTTAAAGCTGCTTCCAAATTTTTCAAGAGCTCTATAGCTGTTGTTTCCTCACTTCTTTTTACTCGTAAAGGTACTGTATTTATAAACAATCCCACTATATTTTCAATTTCTTTTACCTTTGCATTTCTTCCAGAAACTGTAGTACCAAATATCACATCATCTGTATTGCAGTATTTTTGCAATAGTACTCCCCAAATTCCAAATAAAAGTGTAGACTTAGATAACTTATTTTCCATACAAAACTCTTCCATGCTATTATTTAAGTCTTTTGGCATATCAAAGCTAAAACGATTTATCTCTGCTTCATTTTCTCTTATTTTACTGACTGCAGGTATTATTGATGTATTTTCAAAATCTTCAAGATAGTTATTCCAATACTCTTTACTGCTTTCTTGATCCCGACTTTGATGCCATCTTATATATTCTTTAAAACTAGTTTTTTGTGATTTGCTTATTGGCTGATTGCCATAAAGATTATTATATGCCTCAATAAATTCTTTAAGGAGTATTCCGTTGCTCCATCCGTCATACATGATATGATGGTTGCTTATTATCATTTCGCAACAGGTTTCTGAAAGCTTTATTAAAGTGATTCTGAACGGTTCTTCTGAGATGTTAATTCCTTCTTGTAGGTCTTTATCTAAAATTTCATTTACACTTTTCCATTGTGATTCAATAGGCTGAAGTGTTAAACCATGTTTCCTTATTTTAACAGGGGCCTCCTTAAGAATAATTTGCACAGCATTCTCAAGCTTGTCCCATTTATATACTGCCCTAAGTATTTCATTCTGTGATATAACATGATTCCAAGCTTTTTCAATTAGTTGTTCATCTATATTGCCCGAAATATGAAGTCTAAGCTGTACAAAATACTGCCGACTCCCTGGTTCTGATATATAGTGAAAAAGCATGCCCTCCTGCAAAGGTGTTAATCCGATAATATCTTGAATATTCTCCTTATTTAACCTTTTGTTTTCACCCATTTCTTCATTCCTCCTTAAGAATATAAAGAAAACCATTGTTAATATAAAATCTATTTAATTATTTATTTTCTTATATACTATTTTACGAGCTTTTTTCTTGTTATTATATAGCGTTATTGTGACTCTTTTAGACAAATTATCCCCTTATTTTTACAACACAAAAACAGGGTGCTCACAGCACCCTGTTTTTATTATTTCTAACTCAACTTTTTAATCATAATTTTAATATTTAACTAATGCACTTAATTCATCTAACTTAGCTCTGTCCATTGGTTCAACGTCTTTTAATCTATATTTGATACCTAGTTTTTCATATTTCTCCACCCCAAGGTTATGATACCCCAGTAGTTCAACCTTATCTACATGCTTTATTTTTTTTATAAACTCATTTAGCGCGTCTATATTAGCTTCTGTATCGTTTATTCCCGGTACAATCACTTGACGTACCCAAACATGTTTTTCATGTTTATTAATCAAATCTATAAGTTCTAAAAGAGTATCCTGCTTTTTGCTTGTAATCTCCCAGAATTTCTCTGGATTGGAATGCTTCACATCAAGTAAAATCATTTCACACTCTTCAATAACTTTTTCTGTAAACTCATCAATGAATGTACCACTTGTATCAATAATTGAATTTATACCTACTTTTTTAAGTGCCCCAATCGTCTGAATAAGGAACTCTCCCTGTAAAAGAGGCTCTCCTCCTGAAAATGTCACTCCGCCTTTATCTCCATAGTAGCTCATGCCTCTTTTGGCTCTGTCTACAATCTGCTTGGTTTCAACCTCGTTTCCTCCATGCATATCCCATGTGTCAGGATTATGACAGTATGAGCACCTTGCAGGACATCCTTGTAGAAAGACTACCGTTCTTATGCCTGGTCCATCTACTGCTCCAAATGTTTCAAATGAATGAAGCCTTCCTTTAACCATAGTTAATCACCTCTATAATAATTTTTGCATATTTCTACCTAGTATATCACATACGTATTGTATCCACTAAGTATAAACACTAATACACAATTTTTTTATTTTAATCTTAAGATAACACAAGACACTTATTTAAATAAGTGTCTTATGCTATACATTAAATTAAGTTAATTTTTTAAGGAGTTTTTAAATTGCCTTGTGGAAAGTTCTTGCAATGACTTCCTTCTGGTGAGCCTTAGACAAAGCATTGAACTTAACTGCATATCCAGATACTCTGATTGTTAAGTTTGGATACTTATCAGGATTTTCATATGCATCCATCAATAACTCTCTGTTTAATACATTTACATTTAAATGGTGAGCACCTCGGTTAAAGTATCCTCCCATTAATCCTACTAATGTATCTTTCTGCGCTTCCTTATCCTTACCAAGAGTATCAGGAGTAATACTGAATGTGTAAGATACACCATCCTGGCAGTCTTCCCATTTAACTTTTGATACGGAGTTCAATGAAGCTACAGCTCCTAAAGAATCTCTGCAGTGCATTGGATTAGCTCCTGGAGCAAATGGCTCACCTGCTCTTCTTCCATCAGGAGTATTACCTGTCTTCTTACCATATACTACGTTAGAAGTAATCGTTAAAATAGATAATGTGTGTACTGCATTTCTATAAGTTGGATGACTTCTTAATGCATCAATAGTACCCTTAGTAAGTTCTACTGCAATGCTGTCAACTCTATCATCATCATTACCAAACTTAGGGAATTCTCCTTCAGTTCTGTAATCAACGATTACGCCTTCTTCGTTTCTGATTGGGTATACCTTAGCATATTTAATAGCACTGAATGAGTCAGCTGCTACAGATAGACCTGCAACACCAAATGCCATTAATCTCTTAACCTCTGTATTTAAGAACGCCATCTGGCTTCTTTCATAGTCATACTTATCGTGCATAAAGTGAATAATGTTCATAATATTTACATATAATTCGCATAACCAGTCCTTGTAAATATTGAACCTTCTCATTGCTTCTTCATAATCAATAGGACCGTCACCCTTAATTGGCTCCATCTGTGGACCACACTTCACACCAGTTCTTTCATCAATACCACCATTCAATGCTAGACAAAGAATTTTAGCAAGATTATACCGAGCACCAAAGAACTGCATCTGCTGACCCATCTGAATAGCTGATACGCAGCAGGCAATTGAATAATCTTCACCATATGAAGGTCTCATAACATCATCATTTTCATACTGAATAGAATCTGTGTCAATTGAAATCTGTGCACAGTATCTCTTAAACGCTGTAGGTAACTGATCTGACCAAAGAACTGTTAGATTAGGTTCTGGTGAAGGTCCTAGATTATATAAAGTGTTCAAATATCTATAAGAACTCTTTGTAACTCTTGTTCGACCATCAGCTCCCATTCCTCCAAGACCTTCTGTAATCCACATTGGATCTCCTCCAAATAAGTCATTGTATTCAGGAGTTCTTAGATGTCTAGCTACTCTTAGCTTTAAAATGAAGTCATCAACAAATTCTTGAATCTGTTCTTCAGTAAATGTTCTATTAGCTAAATCTCTTTCTGCAAATATATCAATGAAAGTAGAAGTTCTTCCTATTGACATAGCTGCACCATTTTCTTCTTTAATTGCTCCAAGGTATGCAAAATATAACCACTGGATAGCTTCTTTTGTATTTGTAGCAGGCTGTGATATATCATATCCATATTCGGCAGCCATTTTCTTTAATTCTGTAAAATAGTCAATTTGCTTCTGAACTTCTTCAAGCAATCTAATTGTGTCTTCAGTTATTGGCCTTTTATGAAGTTCTAACTTATCTTTTTTCTTTTCTTCAATTAAATGATCAATACCATAAAGAGCAGCTCTTCTATAGTCTCCAATAATTCTTCCTCTGCCATATGCGTCAGGAAGACCTGTTATAAATCCAAGTTTTCTAACTAAAAGCATTTCATCTGAATATGCATTAAATACACCATCATTGTGTGTAGTTATATATTTAAATTCTTCTTCAATACTTGGATCAAGTTTAACACCGTAAGCTTCAGCTGACTGTCTAGCCATTCTCATTCCGCCAAAAGGACAAACGCCTCTCTTTAAAGTTTCATCAGTCTGAAGTCCAACGATAATATCCTTATCCTTGTCTATATATCCAGGAGGGAATGAAGTAACTCTCATAATGCGGCTAGCATCAACTGCCAAAACACCATTATTAGCCCTTTCCTTCCGCAACAAATCCTGCACCTTCTCAGAAACGGCAGTTGTTCTCGCAGTAGGTCCCGCTAAAAAAGTTTCATCACCTTCATACGGAGTGTAGTTGATGCTGATAAAATTATCTACATCAATTACATCATTCCATGCACCATTCTTAAATCCATCCCATTCTTTAATCATTTAAATTTTCCTCCTTGCTTTTCAACTAGGCCTTAGGGCCTCCAGAGCATTGAATTTTTGCAGACCCAATTCTGCAAAATATAGCATTGATTCGCCAACAATGACTTACAATTGGCGTTATGTAAAAATACGGTTATTGTATATTGTATACATAGATTCTCGAAAAAAAAGGATTCTTCGAAATCCTTGCGCCCTGTGTGCCTACCGTATTTTGTATCTTGTATACATAATATACCCAAAACGTTTTTTCGTCAAACCTTTTTTTACACTTTTTTTAACAATTTATTTAAAATAAATTCTTAGTTTTTTATATTTTTTTTCTGCAATAGTTTCTATTATTCAATTTTAAATATTTGACATTTCTTGAACAATAATACTCTTATTTTCAACTATATTTTCATGTCATGGATTCAATCTGCTGCTTCTTCATTGTATAAATTTAACCCATAATCTCCATATATCTGAACTCCTGCTCTTTCAAACTCAGAAATCCAGCCTAAATTGCCTATGGAAATTCCGGTCTCACGGCAATAAGAAACAATTAATTTAAAGTTTGTTTTAATATATGTGGCATATGCACCTTTTGTCACATTTGGCAAATATGGAATCCAATTAAATTTGTATTTTTTCAATTCACTAACAATCATTTTGCTTAAATTTAATGTCCCCGTTTTCTACCCTTAACATAAGAATATAATGGCACATATATTCTTATAATTTCAGCCTTTGCTTTCTGTTTATCTAGCGCCTTACATACACGCCCCATTACATTTTCATTTAAATTTTCCATATTATGAAAATATAATTCTAACTGGATTCCTTGTACTATGCTATCTTCTTGATTTTTTTCTTGCATTAAATATTTTGCCCCCAAGATAGACCGCATCGGCACCGTTTTCCACAGCAGCCTTCAGTTGCTGCATTCCTCCAACAGGAGCTAGTAATTTAGGAATATTTATCATAATTTATTATTTTCTCCTTGTTTGTAGTTGTGTTAAACTATATAATAATGGTTATAATTTCTATAATACTATCTAATATTGAAAGGTGCAAGTATGTCAAAATTTAAAGATTATCTCCCAGATAAGAATTGGTGGAAATACAGTTTCTTTATAGCCTTTACGGCGGCTATATTGTATGCTCTGTTTTTTATAATAAAGAATCTAAATGTTATTGCAGGTTCTGCTCTGCAAGGTCTTTCAAGTATATGTTCTGCCTTAACCCCCCTTTTTATAGGATTAGTTTTAACTTATCTGCTTAGTCCGTTAGTGGATATTGTCAATAAGAAAATTATGAGTAAAATAATTTTTACTCATACAAGAATTCCTGCTAAACTAGAAAAGCTGGAAAAAACAAAAAGGCTTATAAGTGTTCTTATCACTTATATCATCATTATTGCTATCATCGTGATGATAATATATGCTTTTTCAGTTTTAATATTAGGACAGTTTGTTTTTTCAGGCATAGGCACTATGGTTGATGCTGTTATTGATTATGTTTCGACTTATGAAGAAGGAATAAGAACCTGGATATCCGGTTTACCCAATATGGGCATTGCTGAACAGGTTCAGCAATATGCAAACCGTGGCCTGATTTGGCTTTCAACACATTTTAGTGCTGGTGCAGCTATTACCTGGATTACGCAAATTGGTGGCAGCATAGTAAACCTTGCAATTGGTACCATCATAAGTATATATATACTCATGGATAAAGATTTCTTTGTTCGTCTTTGGAGAAAATTTTTACACTTAGTTTTACCACAAAAGGCTAATGCAGTTTTAACTGAAACACTAAATGATATTAACGGTATTCTTTCCGCTTTTATAAGAGGGGCCTTGCTGGATTCCTTGATTATTGCAATACTTTCTTCAATTGGGCTTTCAATTTTAGGTCTTGATTTTGCAGTATTCATAGGGTGTTTTGCCGGCATCGCCAATATAATACCGTATTTTGGACCGGTCCTTGGAATGATTCCTGCATTTATCGTAGGAACATTTACTGATGGGCTTACACAAGGTATAATTGCCGTTGCAATTTTATTAGTTGTACAACAGATTGACTGTAATTTAATTTACCCTAAAATTGTTGGTTCTACTACCGGATTACATCCACTATTTGTATTACTAGCAGTTTCAGTAGCTGGATACTACGGTGGTATTATTGGAATGATTTTGGCGGTTCCCATTGCAGGAATAATTCAGACGTTCATATTAAAGTGGGTTAATTCCAAAGAAATTAAATTAAACGCCAAAATTGAAAGCCAGGTTTCTTCTACTAGTTCGGAGCTGCCTAAATAATTACAGATACAAGTTATACTGAATATATAAGAGTCCTCATAGCAGAAATACCCCCATATAGGAATTGTTCTATTTCAATGTCCTATATGGGGGTATCATATTCTATGGAGATCTTTCTTATATAGTAACTTCTGTTATTGATTTTGATGGGTCCCAGTGTACCTCTCTTATATAGATTTCAAGTTCAGCAGTTTTATGCTCACAAAAAAGTCTAAGCATTTCTTTGTGTTCATTATTCGTTTCAAATAAAACCGCTTTTACATCCTCCATTTGAGATAAGTCGTAATTCTTAGTTAAAAACTTGTTTTTTAGTTTTAATAGAGAATCCATTAAGGTACTATTTCCACATTCCATAAGATAAAGCTGATGAAAAATCTCCTGTTGTTTGTAATACATTTCATAATTGCAAGAGGTAATCGCCAAATCCATGCTATCAATATAAAACTCCATATCCTTTAAAGTCTTTTCGGTTAATTTGGGGCATGCCAAAACAGCAGCATAGCCATCGAGAATCCCAACAACTTGATAAATCTCAGCGGCCTCCTTAGAATCTAAGGTTCTTAATACAAAACCCTTTCTTGGTACATTTTCTAAAACATTCTCACTCGAGAGCTGTATTAAAGCCTCTCTAACTGGAGTACGACTGATATTTAGTTCTTGGCAAATTTTATTTTCATTTATTTTTTCATTGGGTAATAAATTACCCTTTAATATCTGATCTGCAATATAGTCGTATACATGATCCTTTAAAGATTGAAATTTATACATATAGACCTTCCCTCAGTAATTAATCTTATTTACCTATTTATAATAAATTTATCATATCATCACAATATGCCAAAATCAAGAAATAAAAAATACAATGTATTATTGACAATATATTATATACAATATATTATATATAACAAAAGATTCTAAAAACTTAATGAGTGATGGAGGTAAATAAAATGTTTAAAAACTGTATCGTAAGAAGACCATGTAAAGCAATGGTGGAAGGTATCACATCTGCTCCAGAATTAGGTCAGCCCGACTATAACTTAGCTTTAAAGCAACATGATACATATATCGAAGCATTAAAGCAGTGCGGTGTAACAGTCACAGTTCTTGATGCTCTTGAACAATATCCAGATTCATGTTTTGTTGAAGATCCGGCAGTTATTACAAGTAGATGTGCTATTATTACTAATCCAGGTGCGAGATCAAGAAATGGTGAGAAAGCTGAAATTTTACCAGCAATAAAAAAATTCTTTACTGATGATCAGATTGAATACATTAAAGCTCCCGGAACTTTGGAGGGTGGCGATGTAATGATGGTTGGAAATCATTTCTATGTTGGACGTTCTGCAAGAACAAATGAAGAAGGAATCAGACAGTTTATTGCTATATTAGAGAAATATGACCTTACGGGTTCTGAAGTTCCTCTGGAAGAGGTCCTTCATTTAAAAACAGGAGCTAACTACATTGAAAATAACAACATGCTTGTTTCGGGTGAATTTATTGACAAACCTGATTTTGCAAAATATAACAAGATTATTATTCCTGAAAATGAAGCATATGCTGCTAACTGCATTTGGATGAACGGGAAAGTGATTGTGCCTGATGGTTACCCTGCCGTTGAAAAAGCTGTAAAAGATGCCGGTTATGAGATTATTCTTGTAGATACTTCAGAATACAGAAAACTTGATGGTGGACTTAGCTGCTTATCCTTAAGATTCTAATAACTTTTGAAATAAACAAAAGGCAGTTCATCACTTGAACTGCCTTCATCTTTGTTGTTTATTTATGTTAGTAAATACAATTAAGTTAATAGCCTTATTTAGATCCTAATACGCAATAATCCAGCTTTGTACCAGCCTTCTTTAGTTTAACAGCAGTCATAAACGCTTCTGCCGTATCCATACAGGTAAGAACAGGAAGCCCTCTTTCTATAGCCTTTCTTCTAAGCATAAAATCTTCTCTTTCAGGCCTGTTAGCAATACTAGGAACATTAATGAAAATAGTGATTTCTTCACCAATCATACTTTTTGCATCCTCAAAATTTAAGGATACAGCATCAATACCATTTTCGATAAAATAATCGTAAGTCCACTCTGAGCAGTACATTTTATATCCCTGATCACGATACATCTTCACTACATCAAGAGTATGTTGCGTTCTCTCAGTATCACGTAATGCAAAATACACACCTCCCTGAGTTGGGATTTTAATATTAGCCGCCAAAATGCCCTTGTAAATTGCCTTATCTAAGTCATTATCAATACCTAAAACCTCTCCTGTAGATTTCATTTCAGGCCCTAATGTTACATCAACATCAGTTAACTTTGCACCAGAGAAAACTGGAACCTTAACTGCATATTTTCCTACATGCTTATAAAGGCCTGTTCCATATTCGTAATCCTTTAGCTTCTTCCCTAGCATAGTTGAAATAGCCAGCTTAATCATTGGGACTTCAGTAACTTTACTTAAAATCGGTACAGTTCTGGATGCTCTAGGGTTTACTTCAATAACATATACATTCTTTCCATCAAAAGCATACTGAATGTTTACAAGGCCGATTACATTTAATGCTTTCGCGATTCTCTCTGTATAATCTATGATGGTATCAATCGTGTCCTTCTGTAATGTATGCGGAGGATATACGGTCATACTGTCACCAGAGTGAACTCCGGTCCTTTCAATATGTTCCATAATTCCAGGAATAAGTATATTCTCTCCATCACCGATGGCATCTACTTCTACTTCCTTACCCAATATATATTTATCAATCAGTACAGGATGTTCTGTTGTAAGAGAAACCGCTTCTCTTAAATATTTTTGAAGTTCTTCGTCACTATACACTACTTGCATAGCTCTTCCACCTATAACATAGGAAGGTCTTACTACTACAGGATACCCCAATTCGGCAACAGCTTTAAAGGCACTTGCCTCGTCTGTAACAGCACATCCCTGTGGTGTTGGAATGCCTAATTCCTCTAATAACTCAATAAATTTCTCTCGATCTTCCGCAATGTCAATGGATTTAAAGCTGGTGCCTAAAATCTTAATGCCTCTCTTCTGCAATTTCTCCGCTAAATTTAATGAAGTCTGCCCACCGAACTGAAGAACCACTCCATGAGGTCTTTCCTTTTTAATCACATTCATTACATTATCAACGTGTAATGATTCAAAGTACAATTTATCAGAAGTATCAAAGTCAGTACTCACAGTTTCCGGATTATTATTCATAAGGATTGCTTCATACCCCATATCTTTTATGGCCCAGACCCCCTGAACACAACAATAATCAAATTCAATACCCTGGCCGATTCGAATAGGTCCTGAACCAATAACTAAAATCTTCTTGTTTTTTGAAATTCGGCTTTCATCCTCTCCATCATAGCAAGAATAATAATATGGTGTAACCGCATCAAATTCACCGCCACAGGTATCAACCACCTTATATACAGGATAAATATCATTATATACACGCATGTCTTGTAATGCTTCTCTTGGTATGCCTGTAAGCTCTAAAATCTCAACATCTGTAAAGCCCATAGCTTCAGCCTCTAAAAGCAGTTCTGCGTCAAGTTCTTCAGTACTTAATGTTTTCTCCATATCGATAATGTTCTTGATTTTATTTAGGAACCATCGGTCTATCTTGGTTTTTTCAAAGATATCTTCAACACTATATCCCCTTCTCATGGCTTCTGCTACGCAGAAAATTCTTTCATCATCGCATGCTTCAAGCTTTTTGATTAATCGTTCATTTTCTAGCTTTGTTACAAATGGTACTCTTAGTCCGTTACATTTAACCTCTAAGGAAGTTACCGCTTTTAATAATGCACTTTCAAAAGTACGGCATATGGACATTACTTCTCCTGTTGCCTTCATCTGAGTTCCAAGCTTTCTTGACGCATTACTAAATTTGTCAAAAGGCCATTTGGGGAATTTTACCACACAATAATCCAGAGTAGGTTCAAAGCATGCACTTGTATTTTGTGTTACATAGTTCTTTAACTCATCTAAGTTATACCCTAAAGAAATTTTCGCTGCAATTTTAGCAATAGGATAACCTGCTGCCTTTGATGCAAGCGCAGAAGAACGGCTTACTCTTGGGTTTACTTCGATTACAATATATTCACTTGTATCTGGATTTAGAGCGAACTGTACATTACATCCACCTTCAATCTTAAGACTTCTGATAATCTTAAGAGAAGAATCTCTAAGCATCTGATATTCTTCATCTCTAAGTGTCTGGGTTGGAGCAACTACAATACTGTCACCTGTATGTACCCCAACAGGATCTAAATTTTCCATGCTGCAGATAATAATACAATTATCCTTTGAATCACGCATTACTTCGTATTCAACCTCTTTCCAGCCAGCAACTGACTTTTCAAGAAGTATCTGCCCAATGGCGCTATTTTCAAGACCTCTTTGACAATAAAGTGCTAAGTCTCCGTCATTATTTGCAATGCCGCCGCCTGTACCCCCCAGGGTAAATGCAGGTCTGATTATAACCGGATAACCTGCTTCTTGTACAAAAGCCTTACATTCGTCAAGAGTTGTGGCAATAATACTCTTTGGGATTGGTTCGCCAATTTCTAGCATTAAATCCTTAAATTCTTCTCTGTCTTCGGCCTTTTTAATGCTGTCTTTATTGATTCCCAAAAGTTCTATTCCCAGGTCTTTTAAAACTCCTTTTTCATCCAGTTCCATCGCAAGATTTAATCCAGTCTGTCCTCCAAAACCTGCTAGGATTCCATCTGGTTTCTCCTTTTCAAGAATCTGTTGCAATGCTTCTTTTGTCAGGGGCTCCATATAGACTTTATCGGCAATGCCCTCATCTGTCATAATTGTTGCAGGATTACTATTTACAAGAATGGTTTCAATCCCTTCTTCTTTAATAGCTTTACACGCCTGAGTTCCTGCATAATCAAATTCAGCGGCTTGTCCAATAATAATCGGTCCTGACCCAATTATGAGTACTTTCTTTAGGTAATTCTTCTTTGGCACTATAAAACACCGCCTTTCATCATATTAACAAATTTATCAAATAAATACTGGTTATCATTTGGTCCTGGTGAAGCTTCAGGATGATACTGTACAGAGAATATCGGTAGGTCCCTGTGCTTCATTCCCTCCACAGTTCCATCATTTAGATTAATATGGGTTACTTCCATACCCTTTAGAATAATACTGTTAGAATCTACGGCATAACCGTGGTTTTGAGATGTGATGTATGAACGATTAGTGTCCTTATCATAGACTCCATGATTTGCGCCTCTGTGTCCATATTTTAATTTATATGTTTTCCCGCCTGACGCTAGTGCTAAGACCTGATGCCCCATACAAATTCCGAAAGTAGGAACAATTCCCATAATTTCTTTTGTAATGGCAATAGCTTCTGTCGCTGCCTCAGGATCTCCAGGTCCATTGGTTAAAAAAATGCCGTCAGGGTTTATGCTCATAATATCTTTAGAACTTGTTCCATAAGGGAATATATGCAATTCGCATCCTCGTATATTTAATCCATCTAAAATGCTTTTTTTAACACCGAAGTCCAATACTGCTACCTTTTTTACCTCCATACCCTCTGGAGCATGAATTATTTTCTTTTCACTAGTAGCGGCCTCCTTCATCCAGTCTCCTCTAAGCTGAGTCTCTGCACATAGTCTTTGCGCTTCTTCTACTGTAATTCCTTCATTACTAATAACACATTTTATAGTGCCTTCATTCCTTATCTTCTTTGTAATACTTCTTGTATCCACTTTCCAAATACCTGGCACTTTCATTTCCTTAAGCCACTGGTCAATGTTCATGATACAATTAGAATTTGAGGGAGTAAAGCAAATATCTTTTGCCACTAATCCGAATGCATAAATCTTATCCGATTCATTGTCAATTTTGCTAATTCCGTAGTTCCCAATCAGGGGATACGTCATAGTAATTATTTGACCCATATATGAAGGATCTGTAAGCGTTTTTTGATAACCAGTCATTCCTGTATTAAAAACCAGTTCGCCTACTTTAGTTGTCTTGTATCCGAAACCTTTACCTGTAATAACAGTTCCGTCTTCCAAATATAACAGCGCTTCCATGTTACGACCTTCCCTTTCCTAACTTACCTACAACTTTTAAATGGATTGTTACTTCCAATTCAATGCTGTAAATAATTATACACTTAAGTTTATTTTTATGCAATACTTAATTTTACAATTATCCTACAGCGTTTTAGTTTCTCTAACCCATTAGCATATCATATAAAAAGAGACTTGTCACCAACAAAATAACAAATCTCTTTTTTCTGTTAAAACTATTCTTTTTTTCTGTTAAGTTCCCTAAAGGCTCTGCTTATTTGTATCAGAATTGTTGGGGCAACCGCACAAGCTACAATATATGCCATTTGCTCCCCCGACAGTTCTGCTACTTGAAATAAGCTTTGCAATGGATTTATAGTAAGAACCGCAAATAACAATACTGTTCCTAATACAAATGCTTGTAAGCAGTACATATTGCTAAATAACCCCAGTTTAAAAATTGACTGACTTCCCCTTGAATTAAAGCCATGCCATAATCTGGCGAAACACAGAGTTGCAAATGCCATGGTTGAAGCCGTTGCATTTCCCACTAATAATCCCTGATAATATGCTGTCATTGTGAAAATTGCAATTAGTGCTCCCTGTATTAAAATCTCTATCATATATTTCCTCGTTAATATTGATTCATCACTTCTTCTTGGAGGCTCTTTAAGCAAGTCATCTTTTGGCTTTTCCATGCTTATTGCAATAGCAGGAAGGCTGTCTGTTATTAAATTGATAAACAACAGGTGTACAGCCATAAAGGGTATGGGCAATGCCATTAATGAAGTATATAATACGGCTATTATTCCAGAAGCATTTCCTGAAAGTAAAAATTTAATAGAATTTTTTATATTTGTATATATGTTTCTACCATTTGCTACAGATTTTACAATAGTTGCAAAATTGTCATCTGTCAAAATCATGGAGGCAGCATCTTTTGATACATCAGTCCCTGTTATCCCCATAGCAATTCCAATATCCGCCTTTTTCAAAGCAGGCGCATCGTTTACACCATCACCTGTCATAGCTACAATATTGCCTTTCTTCTGCCATGCATCAACAATTCTGATTTTATGAGCTGGAGTAACTCTGGCATATACTGCGATCTCTGAAATTTCTTTATTTAATCTTTCATCAGAAATCTCATCCAATTCCATTCCAGTTATTGCCCTTTGACCCTCTTTTAATATTCCAATTTCCTCTGCAATTGCAGAAGCTGTTATTTTATGGTCACCAGTTATCATAACTGGCATAATGCCTGCGGTAAGACAATTTGCTACTGCAATTTTTGATTCTTCCCTTGGAGGATCCTGCATAGCTATTAACCCAATAAATGTAAAATTTTCTTCATCATTCAATGTTATGCTTTTTGTTCCAATATTCTTCTGTGCAAAGGCTAGGACTCTTAACCCTTTTCTTGAATATTCATAGTTCTGAACATGTACCCTCTGAATATCCTCTTCTGTAATGGTTCTTTCAAATCCATTGCTAAAAATAAATTTTGACTTATGCAGCATTGCATCCACAGCACCTTTTGTGACCATCACATAAACACCATCAATTTTGTGTAATGTACTCATGAGCTTTCGATCAGAGTCAAAGGGAAGTTCCGACAACCTTGGATAACTGGCTAAGATCTGCTTATAGTTATTTTTTGTGTTAAAATAATAGTCAATAAGCGCTGTCTCAGTAGGGTCTCCCAAAACTTTCCCTTCTGATACTGAGCTGTCATTGCAAAGTAACGCTCCTAATAACAATCTATCTTCCGATATTTGTCCTTCATCTGCCAAAAAAAAACTTTTTACAGTCATTTTGTTTTTAGTTAAAGTTCCTGTTTTATCTGAACAAATAATAGATACACATCCTAAACTTTCTACCGCTTTCAAATCCTTCATTATTGCATTTTCTTTAGCCATTTTAGAGGTTCCTAATGCCAGTGATATAGTTACAATAGAGGAAAGCGCCTCTGGTATGGCTGCTACAGCCAGCGCTACAGCAAACATCAATGAATCCAAAACATTCATTCCCCTGTAAATACAAATACCTAAAACACATAGGCAAATAATCATGATTACAAGGGATAATTTCTTACCAAAAGCATCCAGACTAACCTGTAATGGAGTTTTCCGCTCTTTTGTTTCATTCATAAGCTGCGCAATTTTTCCAAGCTCAGTATTCATACCCACACTTGTAACAACTGCGATTCCTCTACCATAGGTGACCTGAGTTCCCGAAAATACCATATTATCCTGGTCGGCTAAAGTTTTGTTTCCAGCTATCTTTTCTGCAATCTTATTTATGCTTTCCGCTTCTCCTGTCAAAGAACTTTCATTTATCTGAAGTGAATAACTTTCAATAATTCTTCCATCTGCTGGAACAACATCTCCCGCCTCTAATACTAATATATCACCTACCACAATATTAGCTGCTTCTATTCCTCTTCTTTTACCAGCTCTCATTACTTTCGCAAGTGGTGACGCTAATTTCTTTAAGCTATTTAATGATTTTTCTGCTTTAAAATGCTCTACAGTCCCTAAAATAGCATTAAGAATAATTACCACTAAAATTACAACCGTACTTTCGAAGTTATCCGTAAATATAGAGATAATTGCAGCTATAATTAATATGATTACTAATAAATCCTTAAATTGAGAAAAAAACACTTTCAAAACGCTTTGCTTTTTTTCTTCTGCTAATTGATTCTTTCCATATTTGCTTTCACTTTCTTTTACTTTTTTGTCATTTAACCCCTCTTTGGAAGAATTGAAATGTGTAAGGACTTCGGCTGCTGACATTTTATAGAACATTTTATGCACTCCATTCTTTATTAATATGCTAAATATTAGTATGCTTATTTTGCCATATGTTATTCTTCATTGTCTGCTTTATGAATACAAAATCTGTCAATTCGCTGTTATTGGTTTGTGGTCCAGCATATGTTCTTAGATACAAAAAAACGTCAACCGATTTCTCTTTTGACGTTTTAAATACTTTTATTTTTCTTCTTTACTGGGCTTTGGCGGCTTTGCTCCGTGGAATTGATAGTAACATACTTCAATATTCCCGTTATATAGTTTTCGTCTTCTATCAGCCAGTTTTCCAAATGCTAACTTTTCTATGGTTTTGTCAGGTGTAATCACAAATAATGACCAAGTAGGATTCTGTTTCAAAAAGTTTTTTAATTTATTATAAATCTTTTTAATTTCATCCTTTTCTCCAATTCTTTCTCCATATGGAGGATTTGTTACAATTACCCCACTCATTTCGCCGGCTTCCATTTCAGAGATATTCATCCTTTTGAAAGTAATACAATCATCAACCCCAGCATCTTCAGCATTTTCTAGGGAGGCTTCTATTGCGGCAGGATTTATGTCGTAAGCTTCTATACGAATATCTTTATCATGCTCTATGGCGCCAAAGGCTGCCTTTCGTTCTTCTTTCCATAAATACTCTGGAATTATATCCCACTCTTCTGCTGCAAAATGTCGGTTTAAACCAGGAGCAATATTTTTTGCAATCATTGCTGCTTCTATGGCAATAGTCCCAGAACCACAACAAGGGTCAACAAGAATTCTTCCCTCTCTCCAAAAAGACAGTTGTACCATGGCTGCTGCTAAAGTCTCCTTTATAGGTGCTACTACTGCATTTTGGCGATATCCTCTCTTATGAAGCCCTACACCAGTTGTATCAAGTGTAATAGTGGCTCTATCCTTTAACAGCGTTACCTTTACAACATATTCCGCTCCTGATTTTTCAAAATGCTCAACACCATATGTTTCTTTTAGTCTTTCAATAATTGCCTTCTCTGAAACACTTTGACAGCTTCGCATACTGAATAGTTTTGATTTTACAGACGAACAATTAACCTTAAAGTTGCCATCAATAGGAATCCATTCCTCCCATGCAATCCCTTTCATGGTTTGAAACAAATCTTCAAATTCTAATGCTTCAAATTCAGCCATCTTTACAAGTACTCTGTCTGCACATCTCAGCCATAGATTTGACTTTACAATAGCTCTTTCATCTCCCATATAAGTTATTTTGGCATCCTCAGATTTAATGATTTTATAGCCTAATGCTTCAATTTCTCTTTTAACTACAGCTTCAAGTCCAAATGTGGATGTTGCAATTAATTCAAGTTTCATCTTTTCCTCTACTTTCTTTATTATACAAAAAAGCTCCCTTTTGAGAGCTTTTTATGCGCTAAAAATTAGATCGTTTTCTATTCAATTGGTTTGTTTCCATAAACTCAAGAGAATTCAACGCTTCGCCTGTGCCTACAGCTACACAAGACTTAGGATCCTCTGCAATTCTAACCTCAATTCCTGTTCGTTCTTGAATTCTCCTGTCAATACCGTAAAGTAATGCTCCACCACCTGTAATAACGATACCTGAGTTACTAATATCTGCCGCAAGTTCAGGCGGTGTTCTTTCAAGTACAGAATGAACCGCTTCTGCAATAGTTTGTAATGGTTCTTCAAGAGCCTCCATCATTTCAGCAGATGAAACCTCTATTGACTTAGGTAATCCACTAACCAAGTCTCTTCCTCTGCATTCCATTGAGATAGGTTCATCTCTTTGATAAGCTGTACCGATAGTCATTTTTAATTCTTCTGCAGTTCTTTCCCCGATATATAATTTATGCACTTTACGCATATATTTTACAATATACTCGTCAAATTTATCTCCAGCAATCTTTACGGAAGCGCTTGCAACAATACCGCCAAGTGAAATAACAGCTATATCCGTAGTTCCTCCACCGATATCTATAACTAGTACTCCATCTGGCTTAGAAATGTCAAGGCCAGCTCCAATAGCAGCAGCAATAGGTTCTTCCATAAGATAAACATCTTTGCCCCCTGCTTGAGTAGCTGCTTCTCTAACTGCTCTCTTTTCAACTTCTGTAACACCACTTGGAACACAGACCATGATTCTAGGTCTAAAAAATCTACTTGTTCCACAGGTTTTCTTTATAAAATACTTAAGCATTCTTTCTGTTACATCGTAATCTGAAATAACACCATCACGCAAAGGTCTAACTGCCACAATATTTGCAGGAGTTCTACCAAGCATTTGTCTAGCCTGTTCACCTACAGCCAAAATTTCATTGTTATCTTGATTAATTGCAACAACTGAAGGCTCATTTAAAACAACACCTTTTCCTTTAATATAAACTAAAACATTGGCCGTACCAAGGTCAATACCAACTTCTGATGAAAATCCCACTTGATTTCTCCTTTCAATTTAAAACTGCTCTTCAAGCAAATTATTCACTAAAGAGCAGCACAATTAGTCTATGTTTTATGTAATCCATATATACTAGTTACTCACTATTTGCCCAAAAATGCTATCCTCTTCGTTCTTAGAGAAATTAGTATTGATATAGCCCTGCATTCTTGCACCATATTGTACATAAAAATTAGATACTGTAATATTTCCAACAACAACAGAATTTGAAAGAAACTCTCCATTGCCTCCAATATTAACTTCGCCCTTTATCTTGCCATCAACTCTAGTATTTTGGGCTTCCACATCACCTACAAGTAAAGTATCTTTATCCATAAGCAAAGCACCCTTAGAGCTAATATTTCCCTTAATTTGTGCACCTTCCAATAGGATATCAGTCGCTATAATGTCACCTTGAACAAAACCTGATACACCTACATTCTTGGTAGTATCAATTTTGCCCTTAACTTTACCATTTAATTCAATGTTTTCAAAAGATTTTATATTACCTTCAACTATTGTGTTTCTAGTAATAATAGTTGTACCTACTTCTTCTTCTTTGTATGGTTCATTATTGCCTATGCCATTTCCAGAATTACCACCACCAAAGCCATTATTAAACCTTGTAGAATCAGCAGCGAAGTTGCCAGAAAAACTGTTTTGGGTTGACTGCCCATATCCTGGCCTGTCAAAGAAAGCTGGCTCTTCAAAATTTGTATTTGACCGTTGTTGATTATATGTATCATTACTTTGATTTGTACGAGCGCCCATATTCTGGGTATTCTGTGTGCTCTGTGTGCTCTGATTAAAAGCTTGACTAAAATCTTGATTCAATCGGTCATTGTTAGTCGGCTCCTCTGGAGTTTGATTTGCAGCCGTATAATTTTCTGTGTTATCTGTTGCTGCACCAGCCTCTTCATTAACTTTTGCCTTGTCTTGAGAAGAATCCATCCCCAAAATTTCTCTCATTGCCTGGCTAAAATTTCCTTTATTACTCATTTTTGGCGCCTCCAATAAATTCACTAGTAATATTTATTTACCCTCTAAAAGGTAATTGGTTTAACATCTGCTGTCAATTTCTGAAAATCATATCCATTATCTTTATAGAATTGAATGATTTCTTTTAATGCCTGACAGGTATTATCATTTCCGTTATCATGCATTAAAACAATACACTTGTCAGCTTTGCTAGGAAGTTTTGTAGCATTTATAACCATTGATTCTTTTGATGTCTTTCCTGAACCATCGTCAGCACAAACATTCCAATCAAAATACACTAAACCTCTGCTTACTATTTGTTCTATCAAAGATTTATAGTCAGCTTTATTATATTCATTAATACTTCCACCTGGGAACCTAAGTATCTCTGGCTTTTCACCTGTAACCTGATAGATTCTGTTATATGACTTGTCAAAATCCTTCATATAATTTCTCACCGAAGAATAAATGGCATCATAATTATAATCCGTTGAAGTTAACACTCCTACGGCATGTCCATTGTCATAGGCCTCTTTAATAATACTGTCTGCTGTCTGGTTTTCACTAGTATTAAAGAAGAAAGTCGCTTTGATGTTGTTTTCCTTTAATAAATCCAAAATTTGCAAAGTATTTTCAGAAGATCCATCATCAAAAGTCAAGTACACTACTTTTCCATCATTCTCTGTTATTTTATCAGAAATAGCAGTTTTTGTAATGAACTTTTCCTCTTCTATCGCAGAGGTTGTAGCCTCTTGAGCAGTAGTCTTACTTACAACAGGCACAGTTTTCTCTGCCATAGACTCTCTATCCCAAAGATTCAACTTATTGATTACGAAAAAAGCCAATAAGCAAGCTATGACAATTATTATTGAAAGAGATGTAAAAATAATTAAACGTTTATAAAAAACAACACTTTTCTCTTTCATACATTCTCTTTTCTTATCTAAATTGTAAACATATACTAGAATATTATCACAATTTTATGCAGAAAACAAGATGTGTTTTACTGCTGTAAGGCTTTATATTCTTGCAAATGTTGATTATAATTAGTAACCTTGTCTGTATACTTAGAATATAACTCATTATACTCAGTTTGCTTTTCTGCTAATTGATCCGCATACTGACTCTCATTTGTTTCATCATATTTACGGCTTGCTTCTGCAATATCAGCGTTAATTTCAGCAAGTCTAGCTTCTAATTCCTGAATCTCACCTTTTTCTGTTTTAAGGCTTTTTTGCATATTTAAAGCTTCTGAAGAAACTGCAACTGCATCAGTTAGGCCCTCAACTGCATTAGTTTTTTGAAGTTGAACTATCATGATTCCTAATGAAGATATAGTTAATACAAGTATGACAACAATAGCGGTTATCCATTTTTTCATGCTATTTTTATATTCAAAATTTAACTCATTAATCTTATCATTGAGTTCCTGCTCATGCCTTCTCTGCATCTCTTCCATGGCCAGCTTCACCCTTAAGGCTTCTGCTTCTGCTTCTGCAGCTGCCTCCTCAACTACTCTGTCGATTAAAGGGATCTGTTCTCTTCCCAGTTCTTCTTCTGTCTTTACCAAACGCAATTCATTATTAAGTACCCCTTGAATGACTTCTTTATAGTCTATCCCTGTCCTTGTGTTTCTTTTAAAGAACTCTCTTCTTCGTTCCTTTTCTAAAGCTTCTAATTCTCCAAGTTCTGCTGGAGGAGCCAAGCCACTATTCTCATCTAATGCTGGATTTCCCATAGCTGTAGCTGCTGCATGAGGTGCCATCCTTGTTTTCTCTTCCTGTTTAATAAGGTTAGTTAAATTAGTAATTTCTCCTGCAATGTACTCGTCCTCAAATAGTTCATTAAACAATTGGTATAGTTTAATGCTCTCATTAAAGAGTCCCGCGTTACTTAATATTTTAGATACCACTATGAACTTGCCTGAAAACATCATTCTAAGTCTGGTATTCATAGAATGTTCAGTTGGTATAATAGTCGTAACAAGATTTTTAAATTCAGGGGCTATCGTACTCATAATATAATTATAGGCATTTGTAATTGCAAGCTTTTCTTCCATAGATGTGGCATTTACACCTGTCACGTTTGCCAAAAGCACATTGTTTACATATTCAGCCTCTTTTACAAACCATTTTTCTATTTTTTCGTATAATACATTTTGTATTTTAGAAAACGGAAGCTGCGGTTTTTCCACACTGCTTAAAATGTTATTTATATGTATTGTTTCTTCAAGATTAATCTTTATGCTTTGTCTATTTACAATTTCCTTTATTGGATATAAAATATTGTCCTTAAATTCATTATATAAAAACGCCATCTTATTATTATCGATAGCTTCTATTTTATTGCCGCTAAAAAATCCCCAAAACCTGCCCACAGAAACATTTAAGAGATCATTGACTAAATTTAGTATAATCTTCCATTGTTCCGTCATTGTAAAATTTCTATCAAATACACATAGAAAAATGTACTGTGCCAAAAATGAATTATAATCAGTAGTATTAACCCCTTGATTCTTACCAAAGAATTCTATGAAATCTCCTTTATTACCCAATCTTGAAGCCACGTCTGCATCTGAAAACCAGAAAATTTTATAAACATAACTGTCTGCATTTTCCAGTGCCCATTCCATCTTTTCCTTCGTTCTATTAGGTGCTCCAAGCTTTGTTTTATCAAATTTAGATTTATACTTGTCAGGAGCACTCTTCCACTGATCATATAGTGCCTTTAATTCAGCATCATTGCAAAAGGTAGAAGCTCCTAATATTCTATATGGATTGTTAATAATCATTCCAAAAGCATCACTAAAATCTTCATTTTTACTTATACCCGCTATTAAATTATCGTATGCAGATTGTTTGATCGCCAAGATTATACACCCCTTCTTCTGATTTACATTATCTTCGTTTAATTTTAAAATATTTTTACGAAATATGCTATACTAAAGTTATAAATTTTAAAACTTTATTTTAATTTATGAAGAAAGGTATAGTTATTATGAGTAAAATAGCCTTTACCGGTGGTTTGTTAATTGATGGCACCGGCAATAATCCCATTGAGAATTCATTAATTTTAATTTGTAATAAGAAAATTGAATATGCTGGACCCCAAAAAAATTTTGATGAATGTTATAAATCAATTAGCATAACGGGGAAAACCATTATGCCAGGCTTAATCGATACACATTTACATTTTTCGGGCAATCTTACTGAAAATGATAATGATTGGGTTTTTGAAGATCCTATTCAAAAAACTGTAGTCGCTGTACAACAAGCTCATGAGTGCTTAGAACATGGTCTGACAACCGTAGGAGAAATCTCACGTTCTGGTCTACATATACGCAATATGATTGAAGCTGGTGTAATGCAGGGGCCACGAATTGTAGGCAGCGGCTTAGGGTTTTGTCGTACTTGCGGCCATGGGGACAGTCACAGACTTCCCTTAAGATATAATGAGGAATCTCATCCTTGGGCAGAACGCGTTGATGGTCCCTGGGAACTTCGTAAAGCAGTGCGAAGAAGGCTTCGGGAAAATCCAGATGCCATTAAAATATGGAGTACCGGTGGAGGTATTTGGAGATGGGACCAAAAGCTAGATCAGCATTACACCTTTGAGGAGATTCAAGCTGTTGTGGATGAATGCAATATGATAGGAATCCCTGTATGGTCACATGCTGAAGGTTATAGTGGTGCATTAGACTCTGTAAAAGCGGGTGTGCACCTGATAATTCACGGACAGACCTTAAATGATGAGTGTTTAGATATTATGGCAGAGAAAAAAATTTATTTTTGCCCTACTATTCAATTTTTGAATGAATGGTTTAAAACCTATGCCCCTCCATATATTCCTGAAGTTCATGACCAATATGAAGGAGAGTCTGTAGCGGAAAAAGAATTAAACCGAGTATACGAGAACCTAAGAAAAGCACAATCAAAAGGCATAGGATTAACTATCGGCTCAGATTCTTTTTGCTCAACAGTAACACCATATGGTATTACCGCTATTGGAGAAATGTATTCTTTTGTAGAAAAAGCAGGCATTTCCCCTATGGATACAATTGTTGCAGCGACCAAAACCGGAGCTGATATGTTAAAGGTTGGAGATATCACTGGTACATTAGAAGAAGGAAAATTTGCTGATCTGATTGTTTTAAACGGAAACCCTCTTGAGGAAATTAGAAATATATCATTGGAAAATATGAGCATTATTATGAAAGAAGGCCATATTATCTGAATATTCCCCTTACTTTTGTAAATACTTAATAGAGATATGTAATAGTTTTGAGCTATTTAAATATTTCAAAATAAAAGTATGTGAGGAGAAATAACGATGGATAATACTAGCAAAATAATTAAAATAAGAAAAAATGAAGATGGTGAAATAACAGACGTAATGCTTGAAAATAAGACTATATTGCCTATAAATCATGCAATATTAATGGCAAAAGAAGGGCTTATAGATGGTACGATCGTTATGCGTGGTAAGAATGGCGGGGAATTTTTAAGAAACGATCCTAATAGTTCAACTATAGCCGCTATCTCTGACTTACCTACTTTTAAATAACATGCTATATCCTCCTATACCTCTTGGTTAGTGTAAAATATATACATTAGCCATGAGGTTTCCAATAGGATAATTTATCTTACTTTTACGAAATAATCCATCAACTTTGTCCAAATTTTTTGTACCTCAACAAAGTCTTGGTAATCTCTTTCTACATTTTTATTATATTTTTCTAAATTTGCCAGTATATTCATGAATTCAGTTGTTCCGAAATAAGTACAAATCGTAGGTAATACCTGCTTAAGTCTTTCTCTCATCTCACTTATTTTTTCACTGTAGCTCTCCTCTTGTGTTATATATAATAATAACGGTTTATATCGAATCCATCCAATACAAGCTTTATAAAAACGTTTGATGACTTTTTCATTATCTGATTTAATAAACTTCAATTTTATTGGTAACACCCCTTCTAACAGGTGATTATAAGTAGAAAAGCCGTCATGAAAGGTATAACAAGGTACTTGTAAAACTTTTCTTTGACTTAAGCAAGTACTCAGAAAAGTATCCTCTCCCCTGGCTCCCATGGGATTATAGAAGGGAAAAACCCGCTGTGGATTTGTAAGATTAATTCCTAAATTTGCACCTGAAATAAACTTAGCATGGTTAATTTCTTCCACATCTTCAGTAATATCGCTAGTTAGTATTTTGGTATCTGCATACGTAACGCCACCGTTCTCCATCACTAACTTAACATTGTCCCAGTTTAGAATATCATTACTGATAGCCTCTATAAAAGATCTAAAATCCATCTCTGTCATTGTATCGTTATATTCGATAAAGGGAATTGGAGAGATATATCCACAATGATACCCATGAGTTAAATCTGCCTGCTCAAGATGCTTTATATGCGTTGAAAGAACATGTTGTCCTCCCCAGACTGCATAGTTTTGAGAGTTTGTCACTGCTACCGGATATTCATCATCATCTAAAAAAATCAAATAATCCATTTCGTTTTTTATAGCGCTGTATAGCACCGCATTACGTTGTGATGCATATCCTTTTCCGAAAATTTTACGTGCTTCTTCCTCATTAATAATATTTTGTTCATTTAAAAATTCAATTTCTTCTTCTATATCACTACAGCCAATATATATAGAACCGTCAATATTCTCAGCTAGATCTGGATGCAGATTAATGTAATCTTTTTTTTGTGTTTTATTATAAGTCAGGTCATACGCAACAATAATGTGTAAACTGATATTATTATTATCGACCAAGCCAGATTCCCTCCAATTATTTATATAACTCCTCAATACCTTGTGGAAGTTTTTTCTTCCAGTGGCGAAACCTACCCCAACTTTTATTTTTTTATCTTTATACAAACTACGCCCTCCTTCTTTTATTGTAGGAAATACTTAAATCCTATTTTCTATAAATAAAAACGCCACAGAAAATATCTGTAGCGTTATTCGATAAAAGGTAATATATTATATTGTTTGTATTCTCTTTTAACGCTTACGAGATTAGCTGACGGATTCGGACGATAAGTACACCCTACACAAATAACATTGTGATTCACCCCAAAATTGGTTCTCCCATTCCATTTCTGGATTCAGCGATTTATTTAATTGTAGGAATGAAATGATAAAATTAAACATTTTTTATTTTTCAATCATTCCTTCTATTAATTTATTATATCATAAAAGACAACAAATTACAATGTCTCTCATTTTATCTTGTAATTAACTAAACTATCATTCTATAATTCAGTCTTTGTTTTCTCTTCATCTTCTATATTTTGAGCCTCTTCGTTAACGATTTCCGTATTTTCTGACTCATCAACATTTTCAGGTAGAGTCTTTTCTTCTACACTCTCTTCATTGGTAACTGTATCTAAAGTGATTAAGTTTTTTGAGATTTTTCTATTGGCTATACCAATGCCTATTAACGCAAATGTCATGCCGCCATATAAAGCGATGGCTTCAAATACTCCTGGAAGTAACTGTGCAGGTATCAGACTTTTCATAACATCATCTGCAGAATATCCCTGCATTACATATTGGGCAACCGTAGATTTAAATATATAAATATCATCTGCTAGTAACGCAATTCCAAGAAGTGCTACAATTGCAGCAACAACATATAAAAGAATTGAAATAGAAAATCGCTTTGGTCCTTCATGAGTTCCTTTGTCTTTAAGTTTCATAATAATTAGTCTCCGTTTCCACCATAAATGGTTTAATAAAAATTTCATATAAACTATATTTTAACATTTTAACTCATCTTTGTGTTGAAAATATGATAAATTTATAAATATTTAAACTGTCAGAACTGCTTTATTCATTAACTTATTCATATCTTAAAGCCTCTATAGGATCCAATTTTGCTGCTTTATTAGCTGGATAGTATCCAAAAAACACTCCTATTGACATGGAAAATGCTACGCTAATAAATATGACAGGCAGAGAAATTTGTAGTGCATTTCCCATAACACTAACAACAATGCCACTTATACCCAGTCCTAATGCTACGCCTATCATTCCTCCTATTCCGCAGATAATAATGGCCTCCACTATAAACTGAAGCCGTATAAACTTTCCTTTTGCACCCAAAGCCTTCCGAATACCAATTTCTCTTGTACGTTCTGTAACCGATACCAACATGATATTCATTACTCCAATACCCCCTACAAGCAGCGATATACCCGCTATAACAGCAATTGACATTTTTACTTTATTCAGCATGTCGGTATAAGAATTCATATCCTGCTGCATATTATAGCCTACGCATTCCCATTTCTTATTTTTGCTGTATATATCACCAAAGTAACTGTTAATATCTTTCAACAAACTTTCTCCACTAACTCCGTAAGCAGGAGAAACCTCAAATCCTCTGAAATTGGTTTCATTCTTAAGTTCCCCTGCTGTGGTTGCTGGAACATAAATAGTAGCCAATTCTTCAAAGCCGCCGGCCATGACCCCTTTATTTTTAGAGCCATTGTCATAGATCCCTATTACTAAAAAAGTGGTCAATTTATCTTGTACAAAAACTTTGATTTCACTTCCCAAGGGTTCATCTCCTTGCTTTTCTATATTATCTGCCAGTTCTCTTGGAATAACAGCAACTTTTCTGGCTCTTTCTACATCCTTATCCTCCAGGTATCTTCCATTTATGACTTTAACCTTTTTTTGTACACTATATCCAGAATTTGTCCCCTGAATATAAACGTTTTCCGGTTTTTTTCCTACTCTCACTTCCCCTGAGCCGCCATCCTGAGTAAAACTTAAGGTTTTTATTTTATCCTTAAATTTATCCTGAAAATTTTTGAGATCATTTAATGAAAGTAAATCCTCTGCTTGCGGTTTTTCATCATCATCATAATATACTTGTGTATCATCCGTTTTTCTTCTTATATCTACTGAGATGTTTTCCATCCCCATCTCTTTCATATCCTTTTCAATAGAAGCAGATATAGAATCCCCTACTGACACAATTGCGATAACGGATGAAATTCCTATAATAATTCCAAGCATTGTTAAAAGCGAACGCATTTTATTTGTTTTTAACCCTGCAATCGCAAGGAATAAGTTTTCTATAATCAGCATATAAGACCATCCTTTATTGTTATCTGCCTGGTTGTTTCTTCTGCCAGTTCCATGCTGTGAGTAATGAATACAATGGTTTTGCCTTCCTCTTGATTGATTTTATGAAACAAATCCATTACCATTCTTCCTGTTTTTGAATCCAACGCCCCCGTTGGTTCGTCTGCCAGCAATATAGCCGGATTATTAGCCAAAGCCCTTGCTATGGCAACTCGCTGTTTCTGTCCCCCTGATAATTCGTTCGGCTGATGCTCTCTCCTATCATACATATCCACCAGTTCCAACAATTGCTTTGCTCTTTCCATTCTTTCATTCCTGCCCATTCCCGCATAAAGCATTGGCAATTCAACATTTTTTAAGGCAGAACATCTTGGTATAAGATTAAAATTTTGAAATACAAAACCAATCTTTAAATTTCTTATCTCTGCCAATTTGTCATCATTAGCTAAAGATACATCTAACCCTTCTAAAATATATGTACCGCTGGTTTGCTTATCTAACGCCCCTATTATATTCATCAGTGTACTTTTCCCTGAGCCAGATGCTCCTACTACAGCCAGGAACTCCCCTTTGTCTACTGTTAAATTAACGCCCTTAACAATATTTAATTCCTGCGGTGTCCCAACATAAAAGCTTTTATGTATATCTTTCATTTCAATTATTTTATTTATATTATCCAAGATTTACCTCCTGACCTACAGTCAGGTCTTTTGGATTATTGATAACCCTTAGTCCCTCTTTAACCTCTTTTCCCGTGATTTCTACATAAAGATCATTTTCTAAACCAGTTTTAACCTTTATTTCTCTGACTACATAACTGTTCCCCTTTTTATCAGCCACATATATATTGCTTCCCTGTTTACTTTTAACAAGTGCATCAAATGGTACTGCGAGAACCCCTTCTTTTCCCGCTGTAACAATATTAACTCGTGCATTGGTACCAATCTTTATATCTGGATTTCTATCCTTTATACCAATTTCAACTGAAAATTGAACTTTTCCCGTAGCTGTGGTTTTTCCCGTAGATTCTTCCTTTTGTGCTGTAGGCGCAATAGAACGAACCTCACCTGAAAGTTCTAAATCATCTGTCATTTCTGTTTTTACAATGACTCTCTGACCTTTTTTCACTTGATTTATGTCATACTCGCTTACATTGGCTGTAACCTTTAAATTTTGTGTGTCTTCAATCGTAAATAGAACTCCGCTGCTGGCATTTCCTTCAGTAGCATTGACTAAAGTTACTGTCCCAGATATAGGTGCTCTAAGCGTTGCATCCGCAATTTGCTGCTGAAATGTACTGATATCCGCCGATTGTTTTTTGTTTTCATAATCTTTTGAGGCCGTTTCATATGCAGTTTGTGCCTTAATCATATCATCCTTTGAAATCTCTCCCATTTCAAATAGGAATTTAGCATTATCAAATTCTCTGTATTTTGATTCCATATCCTGCAATGCTAAATCTGTTTCTGATTTATTGGATTTTTGTGCCTTTTCCCTTTCTCTCTGAGCGCTTGTTGTATCAAGTTGTGCAAGTAAGTCCCCCTTTTTTACTTGCTGTCCTAATTTAACATATACTGTTTTAATCTTTCCCTCTGCCACTGCTGATACATTTTTGCTTTCTACGCTTTCAACTTTCCCACTGGTACTTATGCTCTCAGTAAGATCTTTTTTTTCTAATGAAAATGAGGAAATGGGCATTTGTTGATCCTCACCTGAATGCTTCGGCATAAATGCAACAATTACAGCAATAGCTATGACAACTACAATTCCAACCTTGATAACTTTTTTCTTTTTTACGTTTTTTAAGCTACGCATTTATTACTCTCCTTCTATAATTCAACTTACGCTACTACCGATTGCGCCCTGATATCCTTCCTTATATAGCTGATAGGTTAGAAACACTTCCTGCAGTTCCAGCTCTGCTGATTTACCTTGATTAATAACCTCTAAATTTTTAATCCTTAGTTCCTCAAAATCTTTTTTGGACATTAATCCTCTGTCATATTTTGCTTTGGCAATATCAAGATTACTTTGTGCCTCTTTTAAGTTTCTGCTTGATTTATTTACTTTCTTAGCAGTAGTATCCAACAATTCATACTGATTTTTAAAATTCTTTTTTACAGTATCCTTAAGTTCTGCTAATTCTTTCTGGCTGTCACTTATACCCCTACGGTCTTTTACAATTTCTTTTTGTAAATGCTCAACTTTCATTTCTTGAACTTGTATTTCTTTGGAATTTTTTATAGCTTCTTCCAAATCTTTATCGAAAGAAATTCTTGCTAATTTATCATAGTCAAAATCTTTTAACTCCTTAAACTGAACTTTATCCTCAACCTTTAGACCAACAGCACTTTTAAAACTCTCTATCTGCTTTTCTAGTTTCTTTTCTCCTTCAGAAAGTTCATCACTATAATCCGTATCCTTAGTCATGCTCTCTTTGTATTGAGTTAGTGATATCAGCCCTCTCTTATATTTTTGCTCACTGATAGAATCCTGCTGTTTCTGCTTCTCTATCTTACTTTTTAGAAGTTCCTGCTCTAACTTCATTCCCATATATTTTAAATATTCATCTTTTGCTGTAAGTGCCTGCTTTTTTAGCCCTGCAGTTTCAGTAATATTTGATATTTGTAAATCATATTTTGATTTACTTAATTGGTCGTAAAGTGAGCTTATAGAACTTGCATTCCCCCAGCCATCTCCAGAATCTTCATTCTTAAGTTTTCTGATTTCTCTTTCATATTTGCTTTGGTCTAGACCAAGTCTTTCAGTGCGTTCTTTGGAATCCTTAAAGTATTTGCTACTGTTAAACATGATTTCATCAATAGTTTCCAATGAAATCTCATATACTTTTTCTTTATTTTTAGTATCTGCAGGCTTTTTTTCTGCTGCAAGACTAATGCTCGGGAAACTAAAAATAATAGCTGCAATAATACTGAATGCAATTACTTTTTTCATTTGACTTTCCTTTCCTTTCATTTGTTATTCCAATTATATCCATCAAATCTTTAACAAACCTTTACAAAACCTTAAAGAAACCTTTATGTAACCTTAAGCTTTATTAAGTTTCCCACTATTAAGCTTTGGTTTTCTCTTTGAAAATGCAAAAGACAGCAGATTAGATCTCTACTGTCTTATAAATGGAATAAGTATTCTAAATGCGGTGTTATATCGATTGGCTTCTGTTGTCTCCAGAGCTATGCTTCCTCCATGTCTTTCTATAATCTTTTTACTTATGGATAATCCCAATCCAGATCCTTGTCTGCTATTTCTTGAATCATCGCCCACAACAAAAGGCTCAAATATGGTCTTTGCGATTTCCTTTGGAATGCCCGTTCCGTTATCTGCAATAATAATCTTGATAAAGTTTTGTTCATTTTGTTCATTACATACTGCAACATTTACGAATATTTTCGTTCCTTGCATGTTATGCTTTAATGAATTGTTTACTATATTGTCAAAAGCACGCTTTAACTGAACCTTGTCTACATTACAAATAGCACTTTCCTCTGGTATATCCAGTTCCAATTCAAATCCCTTATCACTTATTTCCTCATATCTATTTGCTAAGTACTCTCTTAAGAACTCGTATATTTCTGTACTTTCAAAAGTAAAAGCATAATCGGGGTGTTCCAATTTACTATATTCATAAAAGGTATTGATTAAATCTGTCAAATCTATAGCTTTATTGTAAATCTTATTCAGATATTTTTTTTGTTCCTCTGCCGCAATCATACCATCTGCTAAAGCCTTGGCATATCCCTGTATGGTTGTTATTGGTGTTTTTAAGTCATGAGATATATCTGCCAACATTTTTTGTTTTTGCTTTTCTATCTCCATCTTAGCTTTTTCACTTTCCCTAAGCTGTTCAGACATGTTATTAAAACTATCACAAATTTGAACAAATTCCGCAGATCCGCTATATTCCACCGCCTGATTTCGATCCCCTTCAGCGAAAGCCAGCATAGCGCTGCTTAAGGTGTCTAATGGTTTTCTTATTTTTCTCGAAAGCCATAGTACAAAGCCTAATACTGATATAATGTAACAAACTATAATGCCAATATCGATCACGATTAATCCATGGGAATAAGCATTCATGCTTCTTTCATCAGAAAAGGATGTATTCATAACAATTGTATACTTTCTGCCATCATCACCCATAAAACGGTATTTACTGATATCCAAGCCATCTCCTAATGAATTGGTTAAATACGCAAATTCTCTTACTGTATAATGTTTTTTCTTTGGTGCACCTGCACTAGACATAATCAGATTACGATTGTGGTCAAATACTTGAAAATACCTAGATTCTTTTTTATTATCTTCGTAGCTCTCTTCATGTATTATAGTAAGCCGCTTACCATTTCTATCCTTATACTGAGATGAATACCTGTAAATATTTCCCGAATAATCCTGAATGCAATCTAATTCTCTTTCTGTGTATTCTTTTCCAGTTCTACTGCGGTCACTGGTATAAATTATTTTATTATCACTGTTTAGAATTTCAAAATACCCTTTTGCTCCAACTAGTGTATATGGTTTTATGCGTTCGTACTGTCCCTTCTCAAGTATCTTAATTTGGGAATTTATATCTCCTTTAGGTAGTTTTAAATGGGCATCTAAAGCTAACGTCCCTAATGCAAAAACAGATATAACTAAAATAACATTTATAACTGTAAATGCAATATAATTTTTTATAAGAAGAGAAAAGAAACTTCCTCTCTTTCGCTTATCTTTTTTCAATTTTATATCCAAGCCCCCTGATTGTTTTTATATATTCGGAACTTTTAGGATCTCTTTCAATTTTTTCCCGAAGTTTTGAAATATGCACCATCATGGTATTATCATCACTTTCAAAGTACTCACCACTAATGGTTTCATAAATCTGAGCTTTTGTGTAGACCCTGCCAGGTGATCTCATAAGTAATGTTATAATTTTATATTCTGTAGGCGTTAAAGAAATTTCTTTTCCGGATTTAGTTAGTTCTAGTTTTTCAGTATCAAGTTCCAATTCACCGACAACAAGTTTTGTACTTGAAATAATTTCTTTTCCCGCACCATCATTTAATTGATAATATCGCCTTAGTGCAGCCTTTACCCTTGCAATTATTTCTAATGGATTAAAAGGTTTTGTCATATAATCATCCGCACCTATATCCAGGCCAATTATTTTATCACTGTCCAAATTTTTTGCAGACAGGATTAAAATAGGAATATTACTTATATCCCTAATCCGTTTTGTAACTTCATAGCCATTAAGTTTTGGCATCATTATGTCTAATACCGCTAAATCCATTTTATTATTTTCTAATATTCCCATTGCCTGGAGACCATCACTTGCAGCATAGACCTCATATCCTTCATTTTCTAAATATAGTTTTAAAAGATCCACAATAGAATCATCATCCTCTGCTACGAGAATTTTGTAACTCATATCATCAGCCTCCTTATATTTTTTGTACTTTCCTTCAAATTTACCTTATAAATTACCTAAATTCTGATATATTTATACCTTTCGTTATTAATTAATCATATTTCTTTATTCTTAATTGTACCTTTATATAACCTTAAGATTTCTTAATTAAAGACAAATAGTATCATATTTTATCATACAAGGATTTATTTATCTATCTGAATTAATCTTCTCCTTATTTTACCATTGCTTTACTAATCTTCCAAAACAATTCTCATACTTCTAAATCCTGTCGCATATATTGTGATATCGAACTCATTAGATTGAATCCAATAAATGATAGGGGCGGTGAAGTATTTAATATGAAGGATTACATAGAAGAAAGGGTCCTGGAACTAGCCAGGTACATTCTTGATACAAATTCTACGGTTAGAGCGACTGCTAAGAAATTTAGAGTCAGCAAAAGCACAGTACATAAGGATATAACGGAAAGGCTGCATGAGATTAATCCAGGGCTTGCCGCTGAAGTAAAAACAGTTTTAGATGCAAATAAGGCGGAACGTCATATAAGAGGCGGTCTAGCAACAAAAGAAAAATATCAGTCAAAATCATCTAAATAAAATTTTTTAAAAAGCCTTACGAAGGACTTTTAATCTTTCGTAAGGCTTTTTACTCTTTAGAACCTCTTTTTAGTTCTTATAAATTTTAATCTTATTTTTACCAGAATTTTTTGATTGATATTGAGCGGTATCAGCATTTCGGTATAGTTCATTAAATTCAATACCATGTTCAGGAAAAAATGCAATCCCAATTGAACTAAGTACTGTTACTTTTTTCCCTTTTTCTATAAATTGGATTTTTAGTTTATTAAAAATGGCCTTAATCTTATTTATAAAGTATTCTTTTGAATAGATATATGGGATAAATATTGCAAACTCATCCCCTCCCATCCTTCCAATTACATCATCTCTATCGACTACTTCTATCAAAGCATCCGCAACCTTTATTAGTACAACATCTCCTACATCATGTCCGAAAGTATCATTTAAATATTTGAAATCATCTAAATCTATCATTATAAACGCAGCTTTATCTATTTTCTGTTTTAACAAACGCTGCACCATTTCCTCGAATGCAGTTCGATTATAAATTTTAGTTAATGGATCCCGTAGGACCTGACGTTTTAAATTAATAATCTTAAGTATATTATTAATTCTTGTCTGTATTATTTCTATCTCACATGGCATTAATATAACATCTATTACGCCCATATTTACCGCCTTAACGGCAAGTTCCTGCTGTTTATTGCTACAAATTAATAAAAGTGCCGTATTTTCATCATCTCTGAATTTATTTATAAGTTCAGGCAGTGCAGTGCAGGTATTTTCTAACTTACTTACCTCCAAAACCACTAATTTAGTATTCCCTATATATTTATCTAACGCCCCCTCATTATATATAGTATCCATTGCTTCAACAATGTAGCAGTCTTTTTCAAGGCTGCTTGTTATTCTATCTATAAAGAATTGGTTATTACATATTAGTACGATCTTGTTCTTAATATCCATGACAAAACTTTATCCTTATCCGAGCTAGATTTTTATTAAACAGCATCACTTTTTGACTTATAATATAGGTCATTATAGTTCTAATTATAGCATATACTTTTTGTACATACAATGTATTTGTCTATCAAACTGGATATACTATAAACGGAGGAAAGAAATGTTTCATACCAAAAGTAAAGATGGATTAAATAATATCTGTGGTAAAAAAATCCGTGCCTTCAGAGAATCTCAGCCAGCCCGTTATTCCCAGCGAATGCTGGCCGATGAAATGCAACGCAATGGAGTAGATATGGACAAAAATATTATCCAGCGAATTGAAAGTGGCGAACGTTTTGTCACTGATATTGAGCTAAAAGCATTTGCAAAAATACTTGGAATGACATATGATGATTTACTAAAATAAGCCTTACTAAAACTGTTAAGTCCTAGTAAGGCTTTTTTCTTTATTGTTTTTTACTGTTGTTATGTGCGTATGGATCACTATAAGCAAAACCAAAATTCTTTTCTAAATATGGACTTTCGCATTTAATCTTCGTTGATTCTGAATTCTCTATTCCTAAAGTAAGGTATTTGGCATTTTTTTCGAGTTGTATTTTTATATAGGAATTTAATTCATTCGGTGAACTATGGCTATAAATTCCCGTTAAATCACCATCTACTTTGGGCCATGCACTTAATAAACCACCTTTTTCCGAATCATATGGTTCTGATCTTCCGATTTTATAATTTGCTGTAATTCCATAGGGTTCTACTTTAGTCTGCAGTTCCATACCATTACTATATTCGTGTAATGGCAGCAACCTTACGAGTTTTCCCACTGCACTGGCATCTCCAACATATTCAACATTAGCGTTACGTAATACTTTTGGTAAAATTTCACGTTCATACTTGTCATTGATTAATTTTAATACTGAATAATCTACGCCCCCCTCTGTTAAAAAGTCAGTAGGTAAGAATCCAAGAAAAACAGCTTTATAAGTTTTCCCTTCTTCCGAATAGCCATAAAATACAGCATAACTTTGTATATAATGTTTGTTGCCATTTGCAGTTATTTCATAACCTCCATCAGCTGAGTCATCGTATTTTTTTACATCTTGTGGTATTAACTCATAATCTACTTTAAATACTTTTGCCGTAGGATAAATGATATTCCAAGGTGCAGTTTCATTTTCAACCATGCCCATATCAATTATTCCTGGAATATCCATAACTGGTGAGATTTGTTCAAAACTATTTATTTTATATCCTTTAATATCTCTGCTTGGAGGCATTACAATATTCACATAGTTATCAAAATAATCTTCCATTAATGCTTTTGCATCGTACTCTCCCCCCATAACAGCAGTGCCTGCTTTAGTATCCGTCTGCATTCCAGCCTCAGCTACTGGTGTATATGAAGAAGGCTCCTTGATTTTTTGTAAAGTCATAGCAACTTTAATCAATTCTTCATCCGTTATACGATTACTTACTTTATATAAGACAGGAATAATCTGAGCATAATCATCTGCTATAAGATAGATTTCAGTTCTTACTGACTTTAAGTTACTCAAATAATTTACTTTATAGGCTGCCCAAATATCTGTAGAATTGGACTTTATCCGTTCAATCTTTACATTTTTTTCGTGATTATCTGCTAATTCAGAAAAACTACTTGATTGTTTTATGAGTTGCTTTACCTTTGATTCATAATCCACTCGTCCTCTCATGGTTAAAGCATTACTGTCTTCTGGAATCCATTCAGATTCTGATAAATCAACCTTTCTATAATTTAGCCCTGCAACTTCATTTTCTTTTTTATCTTTAAATAAAATCTTTTCACAATAAGGAGGTTCCTCAGGCACGGTCTCTTCATATTCTTTACCCCAAGATAGAGGGACTTCCATCATATAATTATCCCCTTCATTATTGGGCCCATTTACACCAATTATCTGTGTCTTTTTAGAAAGATCTACCGCATTGGTTAAACAGAAAATACCCAATAACACGACTAAAAGCAATCCAACCATGCTTACCCATAATTTAGGAGTCTTAAAATATGCAATTTTTTTAATACGCTGGCTTACCTCTTTTTCTCCGCTTTCCAAGCAAGTTGTTGCAAAAATAAAAGAATTTTGAGTAGTTGCTGTTTTTAAAAGCACCTCTGCATATGCTTTTTTCTCTCCTGCAATACCTATGACCATATAATCACAATACATCTCTAAATCACGCCTAAAAATTTTAAAAGCATACCACGCTAGTGGATTAAACCAGTTCATACAAAGAAGTACTGAAGAAACCATATTCCAAATGTTATCTTTGTTTTTATAATGACATAGTTCGTGATAAAATACATGTTTTAATTCTTCATTATTATACCCCTCTGATATATAGAGAGACGGTTTAAATACGCCTGCCAGCATAGGGGATTCTGCACCTTGTTTTAAGGTGAGTTTATGACTTCTGACTCCAAGTCCTTCTTTGCAAATGGAAAACACCTCTAGAATTTCATCATCACTACATATACGCAGTTTCCTTATTCTCTTAAGTAGCCTGCCATATGAAAGGAATAAAGCAAATGCCATGACTAAAGTTCCCAACCAGTATAGGGCTAATATGATTTTTTCTATATACTTCATTGAATTAATATTTTTTGCCTGATTTTTATCAATTGTTTGTGCGATAGAGTTTTCCTGGTTGCTGCCGTCTGTTTTTAAGGTAATATTCTCATCCTGCAGCTTATGGTCTTGCAGATTGCTGATGTTCTCCACTGACGTATTGTTTAATTCTTCAGTTTTCTGGTCTATAAAATGAACATATTTTGCTGACATATCTGGTATATAGTTAAAAATGCTTATTTCACTTTCAGGTAGTATGGGAATAGCTAATCGGATAATTAATACTGTCCAAATAAGCACATGCCACTTAGGTGTAAATCTATTTTTAAACACTTCTTTTAATATTAAAATCAGTATAACTGTCACTGAAAATGTAACCGTCATATTAATCAGTATACCCATATTCCATCCCTCATCATTCATTCAGCAACGCGTCACAACACTTGGCATTGCCTATTCACAGTTTATTTACAATATACATTTATTACTTATCAATTTTATCAATAATCCCTTTTAATTCTTTCTGCTCTTCCTCGGATAAGTTTGAGTTTTTTGCTAAGGCAGATATTAGCATTCCTGCTGATCCGTCAAACACTCTTTCCAGAAAACTTTTTACTTCTCTAATTTTGCATACCTCTTCAACAGCTATCGGATAATATTTAAAATTATTGGCAACAGATTTGTCTGCATCAATTGCCCCCTTATCTGCCAGTCTGTTCACTAAAGTCCTAACGGTAGTATAACTCCATCCACATTCATTTACCCTTCCTGCTATTTCTTTCAGGGTGATATTGGGTGATTCCCAAAGTACCTTCATTATTTTCCACTCTGAATCACTAATGCTGAAATTACTATTACTCATATGTTAAACCCCTTTCATGACCTAACTCAATTTGTGAAACAAATTGTTAGTAAGTCAGATGCTTAAAAATAAAAAACAATGAGGACTACAAATGTAATCTTTGTTTTAGTTTACATTTGTAGTCCTCGTTTGTCAACACTATTTTATTTTTAATGCCGCCTTAACGAATTCTCTAAATAATGGATGAGCCTTATTGGGTCTGCTTTTAAATTCAGGATGATACTGAACGCCTACATGGAAGCTATTACTTGATACTTCAACAGCTTCTACTAACCTTTCATCTGGCGAAGTCCCGCTGATCTCCAATCCAGCCTCTAAAAATCGGGTTCTATAAATGTTATTAAATTCATATCGATGTCTATGTCTTTCATATATCATTTCCTGGCCATAGGCCTCTGCCATTTTACTATTTCCCTTAATCTTACAAGGGTACGCTCCTAGTCTCATAGTTCCACCCTTAGGTATATCTCCTGATTGGTCTGGCATAAAGTCAATAACAGAGTTCAACCCATCTGGTAAAAATTCACTTGAATCAGCATCCTTTATTTCAAGCACATGTCTGGCAAATTCTATAACTGCAATCTGCATACCAAGGCATATTCCGAAATAAGGTATGTCATTTTCTCTAGCATATTGAGCCGCACATATTTTACCTTCTATTCCTCTGTCTCCAAAACCTCCTGGTACTAAAATTCCAGTCACATCGTCTAATACCGATTTTGAAGTTTCCTCAGTTACATCTTCAGAATCTACCCATTTTATATTTATCCTGCAGCCATTTTCATAGCCTGCATGACGGAGTGCCTCTGCCACCGATAAATAAGCATCATGCAGCTTTACATACTTTCCTACAATTGCAATCTTAACTTCTTTATCACGCTTCTCAATTCTGTCAAGCATCTGATTCCATTCAGTCATATCACAAGGTCCGGCATTAAGTCCTAATTCTCTGCAGACTATCCAAGAGAAATTGCTTTTTTCTAACATAGTTGGTGCTTGATATAAAACTGGTAATGTAATGTTTTCAATAACACAATCTGGCTTTACATTGCAGAATAATGAGATTTTCTGACGAATGTCTTCGTCAATAGGTTCATCTGCACGCATAACAATTATGTCGGGAGAGATCCCCAGCGCACGTAATTCTTTAACTGAATGCTGTGTAGGTTTTGATTTATGCTCTCCAGAGCTTTTAATATAAGGAACCAATGTTACATGTATGAATAAACAATTTTCTTTCCCGACTTCTAATGATACCTGGCGAATAGCTTCTAAAAATGGCTGGCTCTCAATATCCCCAGTAGTTCCCCCAATTTCCGTTATAATTACTTCTGCCTGGCTTGATTTTCCTACGTTATATATAAAGCTTTTGATTTCATTTGTAATATGGGGGATAACTTGAACTGTACTTCCTAAATATTCTCCATTACGCTCTTTAGTTAAAACATTCCAGTATACCTTACCTGTAGTTAAATTAGAAAATTGGTTTAAATCTTCATCTATAAATCTTTCATAATGCCCTAAATCTAAATCTGTTTCAGCTCCATCCTCTGTTACAAAAACTTCACCATGCTGATAGGGACTCATGGTTCCCGGATCTACATTTATATATGGATCCAATTTTTGTGCCGCTACTTTCATTCCTCTTGCTTTAAGTAACCGCCCTAGTGATGCAGCTGTAATGCCCTTTCCTAGCCCTGACACTACACCGCCTGTCACAAAAATGTACTTCTTATTCATTCCTTCATCATCTCCTTTTTTCCAATAAAACTGCATAAAAAACGCACAAAAACTAAAAAAATAAGGTCAAACAGCTAATTAGAGTGAAAGAGATACAAGACCCCTATTTCTGCCGTCTTCCTTATTAATATTTTGTTCTTGTGCACTTTATATACAATAAATATTTATTTTATTATTCTACTATAACTCAAAAGAAAAATCCAATACTTTTTTCTTTTATTTATATTTTTTCTTTGCCATTTGTTTATCCCTTAAGTAAGAGGGGCAATGGCTAAAAATCACTATCTTTCAGTTTGTAGATTTTTATGGTAATTTAATATATAATATGCTTAGGCTTACAACACTACAAAGCCACAAGATAAACTTTTAGGAGGACTATTCTATGATATTTTTAAGATGTGATTATAGTGAAGGTGCACATCCTCAGATTCTGGAGGCACTAGTAAAAACAAATATGGAACAGACAGTAGGCTATGGTGAAGACCCTCACTGTTTAAACGCTGCTGACAAAATAAAAGCAAGAATTGGAAGAAAAGATGTTGATGTACACTTTTTTGTAGGTGGGACTCAAACAAATTTCACTTCAATAACAGCTTTTCTCAGACCTTACGAAGCTGTAATATCCCCAGCAAGAGGTCATATATGCGTACACGAAACAGGTGCTGTAGAAGCCCGTGGTCATAAAATTATTGCAATGCCTACTAAAGATGCAAAGCTGAATCCTGACCAAATTGACGAAGCTGTCAGATACCATGAGGATGAACACTTTGTAAAGCCTAAAATGGTGTATATCTCAAATACTACAGAGTTGGGAACCATATATAAAAAATCAGAATTACAAGAAATAAAAAAGAGATGCGAAAAGTATGGTCTATACTTATACCTTGACGGGGCTAGGCTTGCCTCTGCTTTAACTTCACCAGAAAACGATATGACCATTGAAGATATTGCACAGTTAACAGATGCTTTCTACATTGGCGGAACAAAAAATGGTGCTTTATTTGGTGAAGCCTTAATCCTCTCAAATCCAGAATTAAAGAAGGAATTCAGATGGCTTATAAAACAAAGTGGTTCTATGCTTGCGAAAGGAAGGCTTCTAGGTGTACAATTCGAAGAATTTTTCAATGATAATCTTTATTTTGAGTTAGGACAACATGCGAACGATATGGCAAAACTTTTAAGAGAAGGCATCGCTGCTAAGGGTTATAAGTTTATTACCGACTCCCCTAGCAATCAGATTTTTCCCATATTTCCTAATGCCCTTGTTGCAGAACTGGAAAAAGAAGTTTCCTTTGAAAAAGAATGCCCTATTGGGGACGATGAATATTGTATTCGTTTCGTAACGTCTTGGGCTACTCCAAAAGAAGATATAGAAAAAGTAATTAATATGTTATAATCTATAGCATAAAAAAAGGGACTTGCCCTACGTCGGTCCCTTTTTCATTTTTACTAGTCAATATATTTATTTCTGCCTGTTATTTCATATTTTTTTAGGATTTTATCTACCTGTTTATTCTCTGCTTTTTTCTGATCATATTCTGCCCTTTCGTTCTCCGTAAGTTCTGTAATTCTCTTAATATGTGATTTTATTGGCTTTGGTAATATTGCTAAATATATTAACGGATTGATCAGGACTAAATCTATAAGAATCCATAAGACTATTGCCGCTGCTATATATTGGCTTTGCAAATGTTTCCAGGCATTAAAACCAACAACTCCAATGCCAATCAGACCAATTAAGGAAGTAAGAAATGTCCTTTCTATTCTATCCATACATTTTTGCATTGTTTGGTCATACCACGTATCTTTTAAACTTTTGAATATATATTTACCGCCCCTAACATTACTCCAGCACACGATTTCAGCTAATTTTATATCTTCAAAAGTAATTTTGGGTTTTACAGTTTGTTGTGTTAAATCCTGCTGTTGATTATTATCTTCAATACAAATTTTTTCTTCATTAAAATACACATGAGTCCTTATAGACTTTCCCTCGCCCATTATTCCTATTTCGTAGGTGTCATCATAATCACAAGTTACCACAAATAGATCTCCTGCATTTAGCATGAAGCTCTGCTTATTAAAACTAACTACACAAAATCCTTCCGCACAGTAAAATCCCTGACTCATCTTTTTATATTCATCAAATTTATCTACTTTCAGAGACATATGCTCATTGGTCAAAGTTATTGCTTCTGCAAACCCCTGGTTTCCTTTTTTCACCATCAAATTAAAATCGGTTATTTTACCAAAGCTTTTTGTTTCATACGCGCCACTAAACCTGTCCTGCTCATATTGGGCCAGTCTTGCTACACGAATTTCTTTATGCACTAACACAACTTCTCCATTCAGTACAATCAAAACTCGATCATAATCCGGCAAAGGAGTAAATTCAGATTCCTCAATTTCCACGGTTGCAGAACTAAGTCTCCAAATAAATTTTCTTTCACTATATTGGGCGTCATTAGGATATATCCCCAATTCAGTAGTAGTTCCACCGGACCAATTTCCTATTTTATATTCATCTTTTTTATATACGTTAATCGCTATATTACTCATTTTTACACCCTAACTAAAAGTTAAATTTAATGTATTACTTTTATAATATTATACATTAATTTATCTCTATTTGCAAATTCTGATAATTTGTGGTAATATATACATTAGCTTTATTATTAGAGGAAGTTTTTTAGAAATAATTAACTTCAAGACTTTTACCAAGGAAGGTTCCAGATGATTTTCGTACAAACAAATCAGCTTAAGCCAGGTATGATAGTTGGTCAATCTGTTATGAACGATGTAGCAGTTGTCCCGCTTTTGCTTGCCGATCAAAAACTAACTATACGTAATATCAGAAGATTAAGAGAACTAAATGTTCCTGGAGTTTACATAAAAACAAAATATAGTGAGGATATAATAGCTCAAGGTTTTGTTGACCCCATTTTGAAGCATAAGATAACATCAGATTTAAAAAATGTATGCAGGAATTTTGTGTCGAAGTCCGCAATAACTTCAAGCATGGCCAATACGTTAATTGAGGTTTCCAGTTCTCTAATGGATCACATACTATCTAAAGATGAGTATGTATTAAATATGGTAGAAATAAAAACATTTGACAATTATACATATTCACATTGTATAAATGTTGCAAGCTTAGCAACTCTTATTGGTATACAACTTGGTTACAGCCGCGTTTCCCTGCAAGAGCTTACATCTGCAGGTCTAATGCATGATTTTGGTAAATTAGATGTTCCAATAGGCATTATCAATAAGCCATCCTCTTTAACAACGGAAGAATTTTCTATTGTTAAAAGGCATCCGACTTATGCTATAAATAAGTTGAAAACTTCTATGAAAATTTCGTTAACTGTTTTAGACGGAATTGCAAGCCACCATGAAAAGTATGACGGGAGCGGGTATCCTAACGGACTTGTAGGTGCGAATATTCCTCTATGCGGTAGAATTTTAGCTGTAGCAGACGTTTATGACGCATTAACAACTGCACGTTCATACCGACCTGCATGGCAGACTAAAGATACATTAGATTTTATGGCAAGTAATTCAGGTACGCATTTTGACCCTGATATTCTCAATGCTTTCTTTAAAACTATATCAGTTTACCCTGTGGGAACTATGGTTAAGCTAACGGATGATTCCATAGCTCTGGTTATAAAAAACACACCTGGATGTATGCTTGATCCTGTGATAAGAATTCTTTCTTCTAAGAAGCTTTCTAATGGAACAGAATTTGATTTAGCAAAAGTGGAAAATTTGCATATCGTCAAGTCCATCGATGCTGATAGTGAAATCCCAATGGAAATCTTTGATTAAACATAACAATAAAGCCTGATTCTTGTGCAGTGACTTTTACACTGCTGAATCAGGCTTATTTTTATTTTCTACATAAAATCATCTATGCATCAAACCCATCTCCACTAATACATAGTTCTGGATTTTTAATGCTTACCTTGGTATGAGGGGTTATAGATTTAGTAATAAAAGCATTACCACCAATAACACAATCATGACCAATAATGGTTTTCCCGCCTAAAATGGAAGCTCCAGAATAAATGGTTACGTTATCTTCGATAGTAGGGTGACGCTTAACTCCAGCCAACGCCTGACCTCCCCTTGTAGATAAAGCACCGATTGTAACTCCTTGGAAAAGTTTAACATTATCTCCAATAATCGTAGTTTCTCCAATTACAACCCCTGTACCATGATCAATAAAGAAATACTTTCCAATCGTTGCTCCCGCATTAATATCAATACCAGTACGGCTATGTGCGTATTCTGTCATGATTCTTGGAATAAAAGGTACATTTCTAATATATAATTCATGTGCCATACGATATACATAAATTGCATATAGTCCAGGGTAAGAGAATATGATTTGTTCCTTACTTCCTGCAGCAGGATCCCCATCATAAGCTGCCTGTATATCGGTTAAAAGTACCTTCTGAATCTTTGATAATTCTTTAAGGAACTCAACGGTAATTGTTTCAGCCTGTTCTGTAATTTCCTGACTTTTTCCATTATTCATATAGGAAAGACCTCGTTCTATCTGAGTAGAAAGGCCATCAAAAACAGTTGCAAGTTTCTGCCCAATAAAATAAGGAGCTATCGTGCAATCAAGCCTGTCTGTGCCAAAATATCCAGGGAACATAATGGTTCTAAGCTCTTTTAGCAAATTGATAATCACACTTCTATCAGGTAATGTAACTGATTCCTTTGCTAAAAATAGTTCTTCTGTCAAATAATTAGCTGTAATGTCTTCAACTATATCTTGAACGTTTTGTTTAAACTTATCTTTCACTTTTATAACATCTCCTCTATCTATTATATAAAATCACATTAAAGTTTATTATACTACAGTGTATTCCTATCAGTCCAGCTTTTTACTATAATAAACGCAAAAAGCCATCAGATTAGACCTCCAATGGCTTTTAAGTCACTTTTATTAAGTTATGCCTTTTGTACTTATTCTGTTACTAGAGAAAGATCTACCGGAATTGACTTTTCTACTTTTTCGCCGCCAATAACCTTCATTGCAGCTTCAATACCTGCCGCACCAATTTCTTTAGGAAGCTGTTGAACAGTAGCAGCCATGTCACCAGCCTTAACTGCAGCAACTGCATCATCATTAGCATCGAATCCCACAATTAGAATATCTCTGCCTGATGCCTTAATTGCTTCTAAAGCACCTAATGCCATTTCATCATTGTGTGCAAATACTGCATCAATTTCTGGTTGTGCCTGTAAAATATTTTCCATTACCGATAAGCCTTCCGCTCTGTTAAAATTAGCAGTCTGTTTTGCAACTACTTCGATATCACTTTTAGCAATAGCTTCATTAAAGCCTTTACCTCTGTCAATTGCTGCAGAGTTTCCTGGAATGCCTTCAAGTTCTACTACTTTGCCTTTTCCATCAAGCTGCTTAATGATAAAATCACCTGCAAGCTTGCCGCCTGCAACGTTATCAGAAGCAATGTGGCAGACAACTTCGCCTGTATCAGCCGATCTGTCCAGTGTGATTACGGGTATCTTTGCTTCATTAGCAGCAGCCACAGCATTGCCCGCTGCTTTTGAATTTGTAGGATTGATTAAGATTAGGTCTACCTTCTGTGTAATTAAGTCTTCCATGTTTGAAATCTCTGTTGCAGAATCGTTTTGTGAATCAAGAACAATTAGTTTAGCTCCCATTTCATCTGCCTTAGCCTGTGCACCGTCTCTAAGATCTACAAAGAAAGGGTTGTCTAAAGTTGATACAATCAGACCTATCGTTGCTGTTGTTTCCCCCTTATCTTCTGGAGCTGCCGCTTTGCCGCCACATCCGAACATCCCTAATGCTAAAACAAGCACTAGTAAAACCACTAAAATCTTCTTCATTTTTCGTCCTCCTAAAATAACAATTAAAACAATATATATTTAATCGCCCATCGATTAAATAGCATAGTTATCTGGCTGATTTCTGCTTTCTGTCCAAAAGAACAGCAAATAGAATAACTGCCCCCTTGGCAACGTTCTGATAGTAGGAAGGTACTTGTAATAAGTTTAGCGCATTGTTTAATATACCAATAATCAAAGCTCCTATGGCAGTACCGCCAATTGTTCCAACCCCGCCTGACATACTTGTTCCTCCAAGTACTACAGCCGCTATGGCATCCAGTTCGTATCCCTCTCCTGCAGTGGGAGAGGCTGTTCCAAGTCTTGCAGTCACAATAATACCAGCAAGAGCAGCAAGCAATCCGGAAGCTCCATATACAAAAAGCTTCACTTTATCCGTTTTTACTCCAGAATAAATAGTTGCTTCTTCATTGGATCCAAGGGCATAAACGTACCTTCCTGTCCTTAAATGTCTCAAAATATAATAGGCAATTACAAATACAATAATCATAATATAAACAGGAATTGGCAGACCGAATATATATCCTGATCCAATTTTCCCAAATATGAGACTGCCTGTCCCACCACTTGTTCCAATAGGCTTGCCTTGTGTATACACAAGAGTAAATCCCCTAAATAACGTCATAGTTCCTAATGTAGCAATAAAAGGTTGTAACCGCCCCTTGCTAATTAATAAGCCATTTACAATACCAATTGCCAAGCCTAGAAGCAGAGTAATAAGTATAGCTAATATAAGGTCCATACCAGAAGCAATCAGATTCGCCATGACAGCACCACATATGGCTAGTACGGAGCCAACTGAAAGATCAATACCACCAATTAAAATGGCGAATGTCATCCCTGTTGCAATTACTGCATTAATAGATGTTTGCCTAAGTACTGTAAGAATATTCCTCCAAGTAAAAAAATTATCACTTAAACATGCCATAATAATACATAATATAACTAAAACAACTAACGGTTTATTTTTCTGGATAATGCCCTTCACACTATTATTAGACGTCCATTTCAATTTTATTACACACCCTTCCCTACAGCTAAACTCATAATACTCTCCTGATTAGCGTTTTCTTTATCTAAAATACCACTTACTCTGCCTTCATGCATAACTAAAACTCTGTCACTCATTCCTAAAACTTCTGGAATTTCAGAGGAAATCATTATTATGCTCATACCCGCTTTCTTAAATTTATTAATTAAATCATAAATTTCTTTTTTGGCTCCTACATCTACACCTCTTGTAGGCTCATCCAGAATAAGAATACTAGGCTCAGCAAATAAATTTTTCGCAATAGAAACTTTTTGCTGGTTTCCACCACTTAAATATTTAACCAATTGTTTTGTTCCACTGGTTTTAATGGATAAATTTTTAATATACTCTTTAGAGATTTCTTCTTCTTTAGCTTTATAAATATGTCCAAATTTTCCACTAATATTTTTCAAATAGGTTAGTGTAATATTTTCTCTTATACTCATACCTAAAACAATGCCATTGGCTTTTCTGTCTTCAGATACATAAGTAATTCCTGCTTTAATTGCATCTTTAGGATTGTTTATACGGACCTTATTCCCATTTATGCAGATTTCACCTTTGTCCATTTTATAGATTCCATAGATCGTTCTGGCTAACTCCGTTCTGCTAGAACCCATAAGCCCTGCAATTCCTAAGGTCTCACCTTTTTTAAGATTAAACGAAGCTTCTTTCACAAACTGATTTGTAAGTCCTTTTACCTCAAAAATAACATCTCCAATTTCAGAGTCAACTTTAGGATATTGTTCTTCCAATTTTCTTCCCACCATCATTTCTATAAGCTTGTCTTCATTTACATCTGATATAGGAACTTCTCCTATAAGTGCTCCATCACGAAGTACTGTTATATCATCGCAAATTCTAAAGATTTCTTCTAATCTATGTGAAATATAAACAATACTATGGTTTTGCTCTTTTAGTTTCTGGATAACACTAAATAGCTTTTCTGTTTCTGAAATTGTTAATGCGCCTGTAGGCTCATCCATGATAATAATTTTGGCTTTTAAGGATAAGGCTTTTGCTATTTCAACTAACTGTTGTTTTCCTACACTAATGTTGTTTACAATTTGCTTAGGACTCTCATTTAAACCTAACATAGAAATCCATTTCTCAGATTCGCTGTATAACCGCTTCCAATCTATTTTTCCAAGCTTGTTTATAGGTTCCCGCCCTAAAAAAATATTTTCTCCAATGGATAAATGTCCAATCAAATTCAGTTCCTGATGTATAATGCCTATGCCCTTTTCTTGTGATTCTTTTGTATTTTTAAATTCTACGGGGTCACCATCTAAGTAAACTTCTCCAGATGTTCTTTCATATACTCCAGTGAGAATTTTCATCAAAGTAGACTTTCCTGCACCATTTTCTCCGAGCAGTGCCATAATTCTTCCTTCATATATATTAAAGTCAACCATATTTAACACAGTAACCCCAGAAAATGCCTTGGTTATCTTGCTCATGGTTACAATCTTTTTATGCATTTGAATCCTCCTTAGAAAACTACCCCTGAAATTAAAATAATATTTGCAAAGGGCGTAAATTCTCCTGTTCTTATGGCACATTTACAATTTTCTGTGTTATTTTTAAAAACTTCATGGGGTATATACTCTATTTCAATTTCACTCTCTGCTTCTTTACATATCAATAAAATTTCATCGTGAAGTTTAGCACTAACCATCTTTATTTCTTCTGCCAAAATAATCTTTTCAATCTTTTGTTCTGATAAAACAGCTTTTAAAACTTCCACAAACGACGGAATCCCTTCCGATAACGCTAGATCTATACGTTTTACACCATCTGGAATAGGTAGTCCCGCATCTCCAATAACAATCCTGTCCTTGTGTCCTAACTTTGAGATACTATAAGATATTTCAGAGTTAATTAACATACTTTTTTTCATCTATTACACCTCTTCGAAAATTATTTAGTTGACTTACGAACAATTAATTCAGTCGGAAGTAATAAGGTATTTTCTTGAACTAAATCTTCTTTATTTTCATATTTTATTCTGTCCAGTCTCATTTTTTCTATGTTCTTAATAAGTAATTCTGCAGCCTTATATCCCATCTCATAATTCGGTTGTTTTATTGTAGTAAGAGGCGGCTCGACCAAGCTGGCTAGATATATGTCATCAAATCCTACAATTCCTACATCCCCAGGAACATTTAATCCACGCTCTTTTAATTTCTTGATCGCACCAATAGCAATTAAATCATTACCGCAGAAAATACCATCAATCGGTTCATTTTCATTAAGAAGCTGCTCAACAGCTTCTATACCCCACTGCATCTTGTATTCTCCAACTTTTATAAAGCTATTTTTTACGGTTATATTTCGGTCTGCAAGAGCCCGATTATATCCTTCAAGCCTGCCTATTGCAGTGGCCGTAGTTATAGAACCTGCGATGTACGCAATATTTTTATATCCTCTGTTCAGTAAATAAGAAGTTGCCATATATGCCCCTTCTTTATTCTCAACGATTACTCTGCCTATAACATTTCTATTATCATAATCTCGGTCTATTAAGATGATGGGAACCTTACACTTATCTAAGCTGTCAAATCCCATCTGTCTGTCTGAAGAATGGGCAAAAATAATACCATCAACCATTTTTTCTGTCAAAACCTTAATATACTTATCTTCTCTTTTAATCTTATCATCTGTGTTACAATATATAACGCTATAACCAAATTCACTGGCCTTATCCTCCACGCCCCTTGCTATTTCAGGGAAAAATGGATTCACTATATCGGGAATTACTAATCCAATTGTACGAGTCTGTTTAGTAATCAGGCTTCTTGCCATCGTATTTGGTGTATAATTATATTTTTGTGCAATATACAAGATTTTTTCTCTCGTAGCCTCACTAATTTTCTTATCTTTTTTATTTAATACCATAGAAACTGTAGCTATGGAAACCTTTGCTTCTGCTGCAATTTCTTTTATTGTAATGCTTTTTTTCATGTCCATATCCTTCTTTTTATATTAGTTAAACGTTTAACCAACTTTACACATACATTTTACTGTAAATAATTCATGGTGTCAATGTATTAAATGTCAATACAATCCAATGAAAAATGTGGCTTCGCCACTCCGTTAGGGACCCCCTTGGTTCTCTTCGGCTCTCATTTTATTCGCTGAACACCCTCCTTTATGGGCAAAGAGGCTTCCGCCCAATGCCTTTTTTCCACAGCTTTAGCTGTATTGGAAAAACGGACAGCGAAATGAGCTTTGCGAATGAAGGTGCACTTTCTTATTTTATTTAATAGGAAAATCCAACGATATTTTCTATTAAATAAAAAAAGAGCTGTCTCATTTTTGAGACAGACTCTTTTATATTATTGTGAGCAGTTTATAATTCAGCTAATTTTTTATAACTGTCAAATAGTGTTATATATAGTTCTTTATATAATTTGTAGTATTTCTGATATTCAGCACTATTTGCTTTCACTGGCTCATGTATAGATTTCTTTATTATAAATTTTTTACAAGTTTCTTCTAAGTCTTTATATACACCTGCACCAACTCCAGCTAGTATAGCAGCACCTAAAGCACCGCCCTGTTCAGCCTTTATAGTGCTTACTGGGCACTGATACATGTCAGCAAACATTTGTCGCCAGAAATCACTCCTTGCTCCACCGCCACAAATCATCATTTTATTTATATTTACACCCATTTCTCTGAAAACATCCACGCACTCCAACTGAGAGTATGCAACACCTTCAAGGACAGCTCTAATTAAGTGCTTTCTTTCATGAATTGCTGAAAGGCCAAAAAATGTACCACGGCAATCCGGATCTGGGTGAGGTGAACGTTCACCCATTAAATATGGCAGATATATAAGCCTGTCAGCTCCAATAGGTGTTTGTGCCGCCATCTCAGTCATGATTTCATAAGGATCAATGGCCTTTTCTTTTGCTTCTGCTACCTCGCTGCTGCATACATTGTTTCTTAGCCATTGAAGTGAAAGTCCTGCTCCCTGAGTACAACTCATTACAGTCCATTTTCCTGGAACTGAAGCGCATAAAGTGTGTACACGTCCTTTTTTATCGATAGCCACCTTATCTGAAATGGCATATACAACACCAGAAGTACCTATAGTTGTAAAGGCACTGCCTTCAGATACGATTCCCGTACCAATAGCCGCAGCTGGATTGTCCCCAGCACCTCCAACTACTATAGTACCTGCCGCAAGTCCTGTCTCTGCTGCTGCCTCTTTATGAACTTCACCCGTTATATCAGGTGATTCATACATTTTTCCAAGTAGTTCTCTGTTTATACCCAAGGCGTCTAAAACTTCATCTGACCAGTTTCGCTTTGATACATCCATAAGCTGCATTCCTGATGCATCTGAAACTTCTGTTGCAAACTCACCAGTAAGTTTATATCGTATATAGTCTTTAGGCAATAGAATGTGAGCACACTGACTATATATTTCGGGTTCATTTTTCTTAACCCATAGAATCTTTGCTGCCGTAAATCCTGTCAATGCAGGATTTGCCGTAATGTCTATCAGTTTTTCTGGAGTCAAAATTCGATTCATATCTTCCACTTCGTTTCCAGTTCTCTGATCACACCAGATGATAGATTTTCGAAGTGGATTCCCCTTGGAGTCTAACATAACCAAGCCATGCATCTGGCCAGAAAGACCTATTCCCTTTATTTCTCTAGGATCAACCTTTGATTCTCTTATGACCGATTTAATTCCTGCTACTGTGGCTTCCCACCAATCATCTGGTTTTTGTTCTGCCCAGCCATTTTGCTCTTGATAAAGAGGGTATTCGCCAGTTTTAGAGCTTATGGTATTTGCATCTACATCAAATAAAACGGTTTTTGTCCCTGAAGTTCCTATATCTATTCCCAATAAGTATTCCATAATTTTTACTCCGTAATCTTAATTACTGCTTTTACTACATTATCTTTATCATTTATAGCACATTCAAATGCTTCCTGAATATCATCAAAATCAAACTCATGCGTTACGATACCTGATACATCAATAATGCCGTCTGCTATAGCTGCTATAGCTTTTGGATAAACGTTACGATACCTGAATACAGATTCAATCTTCGCTTCTTTGGCCATAATCTTACCAAAGTTAAAGTTAATTTCAGGCTGTGCTGCTAACCCAACTAATACAATGGTTCCACCATTTTTTACTAAATAAGGTGTCTGTGCTATAGTAACCGGTGACCCTGCTGTTTCAATTACTTTTTCTAATCCCATACCGTTAGTTAATTTTTCTATTTCAGCAATTACATCAACATCTTTGCCATTTAAGACCCTAGTAGCTCCGAGTTTCTTTGCATATTCTAGTCGCTTAGGAATAACATCCACTACTGTAATGTCTGTTGCGCCATATGCTTTGCATGCAAGTAATGTAACAAGACCAATGCACCCAGCTCCAAGAATTATCACATGGTCACCCAGACTAATTTGTCCCTGTGATGCAGCATGCATACCCACTGATAAAGGCTCTACTAACGCACCTTCTTTGGTTGAAATGTTTTTAGGCAATTTAAAACACATGTTTTCTGGGAATGCAATGTAGTTTTCATAACAGCCCTGAACTGGTGGCGTTGCTAAAAATTGTACATCAGGACAAAGATTGTATCTTCCTGACTTACAAAATTCACACTGTCCACAAGTAATACCTGGTTCCAGTGCAACTTTATCGCCCACAGCTAACTTAGTCACACCACTGCCCACCTTAACTACAGTACCTGCGCATTCATGACCAAGCATAAATTCACCATCTACCACAAAGTCTCCACATCTGCCATCATGGAAATAATGGACATCGGACCCACAAATTCCCACATATTCAAGTTTTACTAGAACATCCTGTTCCCCAGTTTCAGGTACAGGAATTTCACGAATCTCCATTTTATTTAATTCTGTCATATAAGCTGCTCTATTTTTCATACGACCTATCCTTTCTTTGCTCTTATAACTGAAAAATTTCTAGCAGCTAAAGCTGCTGAAATTGCAGTAAGTTTCTACAAATTAGAAATTTGTGAAACTTTTGCATAAGTCTGTCACCTAATTACTCCGTAATTAGAACAGGCTAGTATCTATATGAGCCCTGCAGGACCACATCACAGATGTGGGCAGGACTTCAATTTAATAAAGATGCCTTAATTTAGTCTCAAGGCACCTTTAATATTAGTAATTAATTATTCAGTGATTAGACCTCTGTCTCTGTAGATCTTTACATATTCGCTTGCATTATCCTTTGTGATAAGTGGTGCATCAATGTCTGTATCAATCTGAGTTTCTTCACCAGTTAATAGCTTATGAACAGTTTCCATATTAAGCTTAGCAAGGTCAATAGCTGACTGTAAGCAAGTTGAAGTCATTTTACCCTGTTCAATAAGAAGACAAGCTTCTGCAGTACCATCTACACCATAAGATAAGATGTTTGCATAATCAGGATTATCTTTAACAACTTCTAAAGCACCTGCTGCCATGTTATCATTCATTGAAATAATAGCATCAATCTTACCCTGAGATGTAACCCAGTCTTCCATTAGCTGCATAGCTTCATCTTTATTCCAGTTTGCGAAATCTTCGCCGACAATCTTTACATCAGGTCTTGCTGCAAAGAATACTTCTTTCCAAGCTTTTAGTCTCTGGTCAGCATGGAAGTTACCTGAAGGGCCCTTAAGAACTACAACTCTGCCATTCTTAGGTACCTGTTTGATAGCAGCTTCAGCATTAACCTTTGCCTGTACATAAGGATCAGCGTCAACAGAAGAAGCGCCTTTGATGTTATCAATACGTGCATTTGTAGTAATAGCAATGATACCAGCATCAACAATCTGTTCTACATAAGGTCTCTGAGCTTCGCCATTGTTAGGCTGTACAATAATTGCATCAAAACCATTGGCTATAGCATTTTCGATTGCAGCATTTTCCTTTTCATCATCAGCCTGTCCATCAAAAACTTCAAGATCAATATCTTTGTACTCTTTTGCTGCTGCCTTCATTTCATTGGCAAGCCAAGCTGCAAAAGAGTCAGACTGAGCTCTTGCGATATAAGCTACTTTGTAAGTTTTGCCTTCCTTATCGTCCGTTTTAGGTTTAGAATCAGTGTTTCCACAGCCAACAAGTGTAGCAAGCAAAAGGGTTAAAACTAATAGAATGGATAAAATTTTCTTTTTCATAATGCTCTTTTCCTTTCTGTTTTACATTTATACTTAATAAATAAAATTGGAACCATAAAAAATTAATTCATTTTCTCTGTGTTTTTCTTTTCTTTATTTCCAAGAATAACCTTTACACTCTTTTTATTCTTAAACTTAAGGTCATATAATACTGCCGCCACAATGATACCACCCTTTACAACCTGTTGAACATATGAATCTACGCTTTGCAAGTTCATAATGTTGTTTAAACATCCAATAATGAAAGAACCCACTAATGTTCCCAGCGTAGTCCCAACACCACCAGAGAAACTTGTTCCACCTACGATGGCAGCTGTAAGCCCTTCCATTTCATACCCAACGGCACCGTTGGGAAGACCCGCATTAACACGAGACATAAATAAGATTCCTGCTATACCAACCAGAATTCCATTTATGATAAAGGCTTTATATTTTGATGAAATTACGTTGATACCTGACGCAATAGCTGCCTCTTCATTGCCTCCTATAGCGTAAAGTGAGCGTCCAAACTTAGTATGATTTAATACATACCAGATAATTATAGTAATTAATATTAAAAAAACTATTGGAATTGGTACGCTATCTAAAAATGTCATTTTTTCTAAAAATGGAACATCTGTAAGTTTTCCTTGTCCAAACACTTTATAATCACCAATTTGAAGAATATTCTGTCCTTGGGTATACATCAGAGCCAGCCCTCTGGCGGCCATAGTCATTGCCAAAGTAACAATAAATGCTGGCATCTTACAATTTGCCACAAAAAAAGCGTTAACAATATTACAAGCTACGGCTACCACTATGGCTACCAGAAATGCGCCCAACAGCGATCCTGTAGTTTTATAAAAGCTTACTGACAACACTCCAGAAAGTGCTAAAACAGCACCCGCAGACAAGTCCAACATACCGCTTATAATAAGTAACATCTCACCATAAGCCAATATGGTTGCAACAGCCAGCTGTCTACCTATATTGGTAAGATTCCCTGGGCTGAAAAAATTATCATTCATAGTCATCGAAATTAATATCATAACCAGCAATACAAAAAATATTGAATATTTCTGCATTATCTGGCTCGCACTGTCCTTTAGTCTCATTATTTTGCTTCCTCCCTTAACATGTTCCTGTAGCAAATTTCATGATTGCTTCCTGCGAGAACTGCTCCTTTTGAAGTTCTCCCTCAACCCTGCCCTGACACATAACGTATATACGATCACACATACCAATCAGTTCAGGTAATTCAGAAGATACCATTATAACGCCTTTGCCATTTTCAGCCATCTCAGTCATAAGTTTATATATTTCAAACTTTGCACCTACATCAATACCTCTCGTTGGTTCATCTAGAATCAGTATATCTGGATTTCTAAGCATCCATTTTGCTAAAAGTACTTTTTGCTGATTACCACCGGATAAAGACTGAATGGTTGTTTCTAAGGTAGGGGTTTTAACATTCATTTTATTAAAATAATTTCCCACTTGTTCTTTTTCTTTTTTTCTATGAGTATAGCCACCATATACAAACTGCTCTAGTGAAGACAAACTGGCATTCTCCATAACACTTCTGACTGGAACAATCCCATACCTTCTTCTATCCTCTGAAAGCATAATCATTCCATTTTTAATACTGCTGGCTACATTTTTAATGGTAACTTTTTTCCCAGATATAAAAATCTCACCAGAGGACATGCTGTCCAAGCCAAATAATGATCTCATCACTTCTGTTCTACCAGCTCCCACTAACCCAGCGAAGCCTATGATTTCACCACGATTTAATTGGAAAGATACATTTTCATAAAGATTATCACTGCATAAGCCCTTAACTTCCAAAAGCGTCTCACCTATTGTTAGATTTTTCTTAGGATAAACATTGTCCATCTTTCTTCCGACCATAAGAGCAATCACCTCATTTATATCAGTTTGCTCTGCCCTCATACTCTTTACAACAGTTCCATCTCTAAATACTGTTATATCATCCGCAATTTGAAAAACTTCATCTAGTTTATGGGATATGTAAATTATACTTACACCTTTTTCTTTTAAAATATCAATTTTCTTAAACAGTAATTCTACTTCCTTCTGCGTAATGGCAGATGTTGGTTCATCCATTACGATTACTTGTGCATCGTTAGAAATAGCTTTAATTATTTCAAGCATCTGTATATCAGAAACAGTTAAAGTTTTAAGTTTCTGATCTGGTTTATAATTTAGTCCTTCGTCCTTAAGGAACTTTAAAGTTCTTTGGCGTACTTCCTTCCATTTAACCTTACCGAATTTATTTACTGGAAGCCTTCCCAAAAATAAATTTTCTTCGACTGACATCTCAGGTACATAATTAAGTTCTTGAGCAATCATTGCAATCCCCAAGCTCTGTGCCTGTATAGGGTCCTTAACTTGCACAGGCTGTTCATCAATAAAAATCTGCCCTGCATCAGGCTTATAAATACCGTTTATGATTTTCATAAGTGTAGATTTTCCAGCTCCATTCTCTCCACAAAGAGCATGAACTGTACCTTTTCGAACAGAAAAATCTATTTTATCAAGAGCTTTAACTCCTGGAAAAGTTTTTTCAATTTGTGAAACTCTTAACTTAATTTCATCGCCCATGGCAAAACTCTCCTTTCTTACAATCTTCGACGGATATGTCAAATACTTTTGTATATCTACTTTACATAAGTTTTAAAAAAAGTATACACTCTACCGTTTTTCATGTCAATCTTTTAAACTAAATTTTCAAATATTATAGACATTATTTATTTTTTATATACTCATAATATAATCATCTAAGTAATGTAGTGCAGCCCCCACTGCTGATGCTTCAAACTTATAATTACATACTTTTACATAATTTCCACTTTTCTCAAACGGATTTCGGTTATTTACCAGTTCAGTAAGTTTTTCTACATGTTTTTCCATATGGCTTCCCACATATCCACCTAATACTACGTCGCAGTCAAATGTCATTCTTAAATTGCATACTAGTTGTGACAGATAATATAAATACTCATCAAAAGTCTTTAAACAAACTGGGTCATGATCTTCTACCTTACTAAAGAATTCAATAAGATTTCCCTCTGTTAAATCGGATAGAATCTTTGCATTGCAATATGCATCAGCACATCCCTTCTGCCCACAATAACAAGCTTTGCCTTCAGGAACTAAGGTTATATGTCCAAATTCTCCACTTCGCTGATTCATTCCACTATATGCACTTTGCGAATACATAATAGCGCCTCCAACGCTGTTACTTAATGAAACATATACAATCGGCTCTTGAGAATCTCTTCGCCAAAATTCTGCAAATCCCCCTGAATTTGCATCATTAAAAAACTCTAATTTATATTTAATATATTTTGACATTCGATTGTATAAATCTTCTGGAGCAGGCAGTATCGTTAAGTATATAATACTCTTACCATCCTCCCCAATAATTGCAGGTAAAGATACACCAAGTCCCAATATTTTCTCTGGTTTTATATTGCTTTCTTCTACAAAATTGTCAATAATTTTACCCAGTCCTTCATAAAAGCTGTCTTCATTTTTAAACTCATATCTTATCCTGTTGCTATGCAAGATAGCTCCTTTTAAATCTACTAAAACTAAACTCACATGATTTCTTGTTATATCTAATCCTAAAGCAACCTTAAAGTCATCAACACTACAGATAACTCTTGCTTTTCTTCCTCCTGTTGATTCAAAAGTTCCATCCTCAGCAATTAAACCTCGTTCTTTTAGTTCTGTTAAATTCTGGCTTACTGTAGGCAGACTCAAATTCAAAATCCTGGTAATCTCCTGCTTAGATATACCTTCTGACTCATAAATTAATTTATATATGTTGTTACGATTTTTGCCTTTCATTAGCATCCTGTTTTCCATAATCTCTCCACTTTTCTAAAACACTTTTATAAAACTTCCGTATGCATTTTACCTTATATAATTTTTTATTTCAATAAAAAAGTGCAAATTACAAAATTGAGAATTTGTATTTGCACATATTGGCAGTTTGATAATCAAATCATCTGCCAAGAATTCATGTATTTTTGACATCTCAACCTGAGAGATATATAATGATATATACTTTTTACAATATATAATAAAGGGATTTAACAAAATGATTAATGTTAATAACGAAATTAAAATAAGAAAGCTTACCATAATAAAAGCTTCAGCAATAATCTTAATAAGCTTATTGCTTTTTTTCTTGGTATATAATAATTACAGCTTATACGATTCAACTATTGCAAAAGTAACCTCTGTAAAAGATAGCTTTTTATACAGCAAGGACTCCTCTTTAGGGAATACCGAAGATTATTATAGACAGGATATTACAGCTGAAATAAAAAATGGAACGTATAAAGGCCAATTGGTAACTCTTCAAAATACCTATGCTGAATCTTTAGTATACGACAATAAATACGCAGTTGGTACTTCACTTTTTATAGAAAAACTTGCAGAAAACAATCATAAACTGACTGCTACCATTACTGAAGTGAAACGAGATTATTATGTAGCCGGGGTTATTCTAATTCTTGTGGATTTACTTATTTTTGTAGGCGGTCTACAAGGCATTTTCACGATAATATGCCTTGCTGTAAATGTTTCACTACTTTATATAATGCTTCTCTTAAACACTTGGGGTATTAATATTTTCCTTCTTTCCTCCGTAATATCTATACTTTTCTCATGTATTGTATTATTTCTTATAAATGGGAAGAACAAAATTACTTTTATTGCCCTCTGTGCAACTTTAGCATCCATAGCATTTGTAACTCTGTTAGCCTATATTGTTATGAGATTTACCTCTGATATTGACTATGAATTTTTAGAATACCTAATCCATCCTTATGAACGCTCCGATGCAGATTTGCTTTTTCTTTCCGAAATTCTAATGGGTTGTGTTGGGGTAATTATAGATATTTCTGTAACCATTACCTCCTGTGCCTCAGAGCTTATAAAAAAAGATATCAATATAACCAGAGAAGCTTTAATTTCATCTTGCAGGGAATTAAGTGATGATATATCAGGCGCTATGATCAACGTAGTTTTTTTTACTAATGTGTCTTCCTGTATTCCTCTATTCGTCATTTCCATGCAAAATGAAATTGGATTTGCCACTGTTATTCGTTACAATGTATTTTTTGAAGTGGCCAGATTTTTAACCGGAAGCATCGGTATAGTTGCTGCTATACCTTTTTCTATATTAGCTGTTTACTTATCATACGGAAGGAGAATTCCCAAATGTTAATTGTTTTAGTTTTAGTGCTTATCGCATTAATTCTTTTAATTGGTGGTGATCGAACTGCAAAATCACTAATCACTTTAGGATTCAATGCCGTTATACTTTTATGTACTATCTTTGCTATAAATATTGGCTTAAATCCAGTTATTTCAACCATTATATCCTGTATTATTATCAGCCTTATAACCCTTTTTTATCAAAATGAAGTTAATATAAAAACTAAACTAGCTTTTTTTTCTGTCATAATTGTTATTGCCTTACTTTTCTTGGTGATATTCCGGATTACTTATATCTCGAACATTCAAGGGTTTCCTTTAGATCAGCTTTCTATACAGGACTCCAACGGATATTCGAGAAACATCAATAGAAATATGGTATATATTCAAATCTCGGTTGTACTAATGGTTTTTATAGGTGCAGTTATAGATACTGGACTTGCAGTCACATCAGCCCTTTATGCCGTTCATCAAAATAATCCAGATTTGTCAAAGGGAAAACTATTTCAGTCGGGCGTAGGAATCGGAAGAGATATATTAAGTTCAACCATAAATACTTTGTTTTTTATTTATATAGCAGAATATCTTACCCTTTTTATACAGTTTGTAAATGATTTTACTTTCGTCGAAATGATAAACTCAAAACAATTCTGCCAGGAATTTATATCAATTTCCCTAAGCGGCATGGGCTGTGTATTGATTATCCCTATTGCCGCCTTATTAGGAGCATGGTTTTACAAAGACCACTTGCCTCTTTTTGATTAAAATGTAGACAACTAAAGGAATTACAACTTTACTTGCTCTATTATTTTTATTATGCTATTATCAATCTAACCATAAGGAAAAATTTATATAGGAGTATTACATATATGAAAAAATTTGCTTTGTTCATTATATTAATTTTACTATCTACTTTAAATGCTGGCTGTAAAAATGGCAATGAGGAATTAGAGGATATGCAATTTAATGAAACCTGCGGTAATATTTATCAAACAGATTCTACTGAATCGAAAGATGAGGATAAGGGATATACTACAATAAGTGCTGATGAAGCCAAAGCAATTATGGATGAAAATCCCCATGTGGTTATCTTAGATGTACGTACACAAGAAGAATATGATCAAAAGCATATTCCTGATTCAATTCTTATACCTAATGAAACCATTAATGAAGAAACGGTTTCTGGGCTTGGATTAACTTCAGATTCTGCTATTTTAATTTATTGCAGAAGTGGCAACCGTAGTAAAGAAGCTGCTTCAAAACTAGTTAAGTTAGGATACTCCAATCTATTTGATTTTGGTGGCATCAAAGACTGGCCATATGAAACCGAATAAAATTGCATAAAAAAAGAAGCCGTTGTATACAATCGGCTTCTTTTTTTATTTATTATTAAAATTGAGAATACACATATCTTGGTGCAGTAGATAAATTTGCATTCATAAGATATAGGTATATAATCATCATTAAAGTATAAAAAACTAGTACCCAGCCAATCGACTTACTTAGCTGGCTGCTCTTTATCTTCATTATAATAGTTGTAAAGAACTTCATTGACTGTTACCCATCCTTTCCCTCCAAGATGTATGCTATCTTCGAAGAAATATTTAGTATATTCCTCATCGGATAAATCTACTAATTTTACTCCATACTCTTGAGTAATTGTTCGTATATTATCATAGTATTTTGTTCTGGTATCAGCTGGGAACCCTGTATAATCAAACCAGTATCCATTGACAGGAAGTGCCACAATTAAGGGTTCTATGTCCATCTGCTTGCAAATATCTAAAAAACATCTGAAATCATCATATTCAATAGAGTTTGCATAGCAATTTTTTACAGGTTTTTTCTTTGGACATACTCCACTCTTTAACCTATATTCTACTTTCATATATCCCCTTGGTGTCATATAAAAAGGATTTGTATTATTTTTTTCACCTTGCTCCTCTGCCTTAACCATATAATTTTTCCAGTCAATACTTCGGTCTTGGTTCCCTTGATTTTGATTTGCCTTCAAGTTTGCCAGCTTAGCTTGTAAAATAACTCCTTGGCGTTCTTTTTCCATTAGAAACTGTTTATACACATTGTAACTTAAATCATCCATAAGAGAAGTGCGTTCACCCATCAATACACGATTATATATATTAACACGATTGAGTGTCCCTTGATCAACCTGCAGCAGCTTATTCGTTCTCTCTTTTATATAATCCTTTGTTTCAGGTGATAAATTATCATTTTTTAACATTCCAAGGTAACTACTTTCAGAAAATCGAGATGCAAAAGCTGTATCAACAACTCCTTTCTTTCTAAACCATGTAGGCGAAAGTAATAGTACAACCTTTTTAGACTGAATGCTTTCACCTATAGATGCAAGCGTAATAGCATGCTCCAGACTTTGATAATACCCTGCTCCAATCAGCATAGGATTAAATTCAAAATCCTTAAACATGGCTTTAGGGTGATATATAGTTTTCTGCCCATGCTGAAATTCAGAAGACCCAAATACAACTATGGAACTTTCATTTAAATTAGCTTTAATTGCATCTGGAGAATTGAATTTTACCTTATTTGACCATGTACTAAAAGCATTATTATCTAAAGATAAAGCTTGCATACTATACATATGAAAACCACCTACCGTAAAGCCAAACAAAATTAACGCAACGATAAAGGCCTTTACTTTTTTCACTGTTTTATCCCCTTGTTTCTATTATTTCTATAATTTTAGCAGGTGTATTTAAATCTGACCTTTGGAATTCGGATGGAGATAAAATAATTCCAAACTCTTCCTCTATTAGTGCCAATAGTTCTGCAAATGCCAAAGAATCTAGCAAATCAGTTTTCAATAAATCAATATTTAAGTCTTCTTTTACAATATCATCTTCACAAATTTCCGCTAACATATCTAAAATTCTTTCTTTCATTCTAATGTCCTCCTAAATTTAAAATTTCCACAAATCTTCCGGAAAAGATCAGGAATCCAAACATAACAAGCTGCAATGTAATAAACCAAGATAAAATCTGATAGCCTTTCTTATCTTTATTCTTTTTATATAACTTTGATTTTTTCTGATATATTTCTGTAATGGCTAAAAGTACACCATGATACAGTCCATATAAGAGATATGACAGCGTTAATCCATGCCACATACCCATAATAAACATATTTACTATAAATCCTGCAGAGGCCCTTTGGAGCCTAGAATCAAACCATTTTTTCTTTACGCATTTCATAATAAAACGTGAAAATATAAAATCTCTAAACCAATAAGACAAAGTAATGTGCCATCGATCCCAGAAATCCCTCATATCCTTTGCTATGAAAGGTTTTCTAAAGTTATCTGGTGTCTGTATTCCCAAAATATAGCTGGTTCCTACAGCCATCAAACTATATCCTGCAAAGTCGAAGAATAAATAAAATCCATACATATAGGCATATCCAACAGCAAAATACCACTGCTGTCCATCAAAGAACCCCATTATTTTATAAAATTGTACTGCTAAAATTAATTTATATATAAGCCCTAATAAAATCTTAAATATACCGGTACCGACTAAATCTAAATATTCCTCTCGCTCATATACCTTTGTCCAATCCTCATGGAATCTTCTGCTTCTATCAATAGGTCCGCAGCTCAAAGCTGGAAAAAACAGTATAAAACCGGAAAACTCTAAAATCGGAACATCTGAAATAACTCCATCATAAATTTCTATAATCATTTGTACTGTTTTAAAAGTTAAATAAGAAATCCCTAAAATTCCGAAAACATTTAATTCAAATAAGGAACAGCATTTATTAAGAACAAGTGGTAAAATACTTAAACAAACAGCTGCATAATAAAGTTTTGCATTTCGTCCATACTTATTTCTTATAAATAAATATCCTTTTACAACCATCAGTTCTGCTAAGAAGAATCCCGTAAAACATAATAGCTGGTGTATATCACTTGCTAAAACCAGACAGATAAATATCAATGATATACATAATGTATAATGTTTTAATGGTTTTTGCATAATTCCAAGTGTAATTGCTGGAATCAATGCTACCACTAAACATATGTAAAACAAATATCCCCCATATAGTGTCACTTTGATAGTCCTCCCAAAAGTTTTCTATCGATTTTGCCATTATTATTTATAGGGAATTCATTTAAAAATACAAATTTTTTGGGTATCATGTAATCGGGGATGAATTGTTTTAGCTGCCTTTTCAATGCCAGCGCAGTGTCAAAAGGCTCAGTTATTTCACCGTTATATATTATATAAGCGGATAAGCTCTTAGTCTTGCCCTCTTTTATATTAGGTATAACCACCGCTTTTTCAATTCCTTTTAATTTTAAAAGATTATTTTCAATATCCTCAATTTCAATACGATAACCATGCAGTTTTATTTGTAAATCTATTCTTCCACTATAATGCAGCATTCCGTTATTTAAAAATCCTTCATCTCCTGTACGATATCCCCTTACTATATGCCCCTCTTCATTTACTTCAAAAAAAGCCTTTTTGGTCAATTCAGGAGATTTATAATACCCACTACTTACCGTATCCCCCAAAATAACAATTTCACCTTTCTCGCCATCAGGAACGTCTCCCCCCTCTTTATCCCTGATTTGTATAATAGTTCCAGGTCTTGGACTTCCCACTGGTAAAGGACTTACTGATGCACATAATTCCTCTGTAATGTCAACACTGGTCACCGCAACTGTTGATTCTGTTGGTCCATAGGTATTGATAATTTTGGATTGAGGAAATCTTTTTCGCAGTTTAGTTACCGTATCATTGGTAAGCGTTTCCCCGCAAAATAAGAAAGTGTCAAGTTCTGGCATCAATGCTCCATCAAACTGCTTGTCAGTTAAACAAATTTCTGCAAAAGATGGGGTAGAAACCCATATTCCAGCCTGTGAATCTCTTAGAGATTCCATTAAAAGACAATAATCACTTTGCACTGTCTTTGATAATGCCCACAAAGTTCCACCGCTGGCTAAACAAGTATATAAATCCATCACTGACAAATCAAAAGAGAATGGTGCCTGGTTTAAAAAACACTTTCCACGCTTTTTCTCTCGTGAGCTGCCAAGGCCTACCGACCAATCCAAATAATTATTCAAACAATTGGCAGTAATTTGTACCCCTTTTGGCTCCCCTGTACTCCCAGACGTAAAGATAATGTAAAATACCTCATCATTTTTTACCCATTTATCAGGAGAAATCCCTCTCGTCTGAAGCTCAATAATATTTTTTATCTCTTCTATATTAATCACCCTATTATACTGACATTGCAGTTTTTCAACAGCTAATGTAATTGGTGAATCCATTTTATTTAGTATCAATTGTGTACGTAAATCAGGAACTGAAACATCAATTGGGCAGTAAGCGCGTCCTGATTTTACACAAGCTAACATACAAATAAGCATATATACTGATTTGTGCCCATAAACTGCTATTGGTGATTTGTTTTCTCCACAAGTGTTGTCTAGATACGTTGCCAGATAATCCGATGCTAAATCTAATTCCTGATAAGTTATCTCCTCTTCACCTGATTTCATTGCATTTACAAGTGGCTGTGCACACGCATAATGCTTGACTTTCTCGAGTATATTCATTTCTGTTAGTTTCCCCCCTATAAAAATCTTTACTAAAAGTAGAATCCCATAGCCTTTTATTTTAATATATCGTTCAATTCTTAAGCTAATATTTACTAATTATTACGATTTCCTTAATTATTAAGTTTTTGATAATATTCCGTTATAATAAAGTTTTTAGCTTTCTTAGCTGCCGATTTAATTTATTTAAATCATCTATCCTTCTTGCCACTGTAATTGAATTTTTTTCTCTATACATAAGAATTAAGTTTAAAGTACGGTCTAGTTCATCGCAAAGCTGTTTTGCCTCCTTTAAGAATTTCTCTTTAAGATTCCCTATATTACCCTGCGAGTTATCAAACTTATAATTCTCCGCTACATTAAGTTCTGTAAGTTCATAATGATACTCCATGCCAAAAAGCTCAGATACAGATAAAGATAATTTCTGCTTCATTTCATTTAATTCAACTTCAAGCATATTGGATACAACAAAATATTTCTCATTGTTTGTTTCTTTATCTAGTTCAGAAGCAATATCAGTACTCTTCCTCTCTATCTCTGCAAGGCATTTTTTCATTTGGTTAAAGCTGTTATCCAATCTTCCAATTGGCATTTTTAATGCATTCCAATATAAATCTAACCTGGACATAGCACAGCTGATTATGTCCTTTAGTTTCATTCCTACAGAGTCTTCGAGGATTTCTTTTACTGATGTTTTACAATCACCTTGAATCTTATTTTTTAATTCTACTAAACCATCCCCATACTTGGCACTTACAGGGAACAACATGATATCTTCCACATCCATTAAGCTGCAAAGTAGTTTACGGCAATACTCCAGATATGCTGACAGTTCGTCTTCCTCCACATTATCGATTTTATTTACAGTAAAATAAAATTTAGCAGCATACTCCTTGGCATTTCGTAGGAAGTCAATTTCTATTTCATTGATAGGACTATCCACTGAAAGCATAAAAATAACAGCATCGCTTTCCTTTACAAATGCATATGCAGCATCTGAATTATGTTTATGTGCAGATCCTACACCTGGAGTATCTACAAAAGTAAGACCTTCTTTTAAGAAAGGTGCTTTTGTGTGTATAGTAACCGACGACACACAAAGCTTATTCCCAGGATTTTCCTGCTCATTTATATATTCTGAAAGTTCTTGGAAATCAATGGGTTTAATAATTCCATTGTCAAAATGTACTGCCACTGACTTTTCACCGTATTCTATTCTAGTCACCACAGAGGTTACCGGAACGATTCCTACAGGCAAAAGTTTTTCTTCTAAGATTGCATTTACAAGAGTACTTTTTCCTCTTTTAAACTGGCCTATTACAGAAACGGTTATGTCCTGTGACTCCAGTTTATCACGGAGCACCTTAACACGCGTCGCTTCCGCTCGGCAGATTTCAGAGGTATTTAATAATTCTTCTGCCTGCTTTGCTAAATCTATAATTGAAATGGTCATATTTCTAAATCTCCTATAATATAATGCTTATTTGTAGATATTTATCCTAGAATCTACGCTCTAAACTAATATTATAACATAACATATATTTACAAACAATGCCTTTAATGGTAACAACCATTGACATAATAAAGTATTTGCGATAAATTAAACATGTAAAATATTGTATTATAAATAGATACTTGCCTTCATATAAGGAGAGAAGAAAATGAATAATAACCAATTAAATGGCTATTTTAGCCGTTCTATACATAAAATTATATCTGATGTTGTAAGTAATACTTTTTCAAATCCTAAAGAAACAGCCTTTCTTCTAAAAACTCTTGCTTACAGTAAAACTGCTGCACAATACAGAAATAATTATGAGCAGCAGGGTAAACATATACCTGCTTTCTTAATTTCCAGTATAACACATTCCTGCAATCTTTTTTGTACAGGCTGTTATGCGCGAGGTAACGGGAACTGCCATGATGATAATAACGTTCCTATGCTTTCCGCAGATGAATGGTTAAATATTTTTGAGCAGGCTAAAAATTTAGGAATTATGTTTAATCTTTTAGCTGGAGGCGAACCTCTAATGAGATATGAAATAATAGAAGCCGCCTCCCAAGTACCCGAAATAATTTTTCCTATTTTCACAAATGGTACTCTCATAGATAAAAAATACATAAAATTATTGAATCAACATAGGAATCTTTTCCCTATAATCAGCATAGAGGGTTCACAAGAGTCTACAAATGCACGTAGAGGTCAAGGGTTATATGAAAAAATATTAAATGTAATGGAAATGCTAAAACAGAACAGGATTCTTTTCGGTGTATCGGTTACGGTTACAACAGAAAACTTAAGCGAAGTAACCGATAACAAATTCATTGAAACCTTACAGGAACTGGGCTGCTATGCCATTCTATTTATTGAATATGTACCCGTAGACCCCAGCACACAAAATCTTGCATTTTCTGCGGGTGAAAGACTTTGTTTAGAGCAATCACAAAATCAGCTTCGTGATGATTTTCCTTCCATTTTATTTCTATCCTTTCCAGGGGATGAAAATAAAATGGGCGGCTGCCTTGCTGCCGGCCGTGGGTTTTTTCATATTAACTGTTATGGTGATGCAGAAGCCTGCCCATTCTCCCCTTATTCTGATTGTAACTTGCAAAATCATTCTCTTCTTGAAGCCTTAGATTCACCATTTTTTCATCGCTTGCAGGACCATAAATTAGTTGGCAGTGAACATATTGGCGGCTGCGCACTGTTTGAAAAGGAGTCCCAAGTGAGAGAATTGCTGAACAAAACTATATAATCAAATATTAGAAAATCCCCTTATTACGAACTCCCCTCCTATCGGTTAGATTTTTGTCTAACTTTTGGGGGTTAGTTCAAGTAATAAGGGGATTTTAATTTTAGTGAATTGTATGCTTTATTTTATTTTATTCTTCATAACCATCTCATGCAATTTTTCCAAACCCTCAATAATAGTTTTTAATTCCTGTTCTGAAGCGCCGTTAAACAAATCTGTGAGAACTTGTTTTTTAATCTCAATCAAGTCACATTTTTCTAAAAAATCCGTTGATAGAAAAAGTCGTACGCTCCTACGGTCCTCTAAAGGAATCTCACGTGTAACATCCCCCTGGCTTACAAGCCGGTCAACTATACCAGAAACGGTACTTTTTGATAATGCCAATCTTTCACTTAACTCTTGAAGGTTAATTCCTGGGTTTTTATAAAGAATAAGAATTAAAAATAGCTGTGGTCCTGTGCATCCAAATTGTTTTGCTTTTTCAAATGAATACTCACTTAACTCTTTTTTTGTCGTTCTTAAAAGCCTCATAATAGTTTCAGAATAGCTAATCAATGATTGTTCTGAGTTATTATTTGTTCCCACACCTATTCTCCTAACATTTAAAAATTTCTTTTTGACCTTGCGCTTTCATCATAAATACCAAAGCAATGGCAACTAGTACTGTTACAGCTGTAAAAGCAATGGTATAGTTAATGGCATCAAGATAAGCTTGTTTTTGTATAACTCCCGCAATAGCAGATATGGCAGACATTTGCGAATCTGCTGATGTCATACCAGAAGACATATATATTCCTTGTACTTGTTTTATTGTATCAGCAACAGCTTGATTTGACAAGGTCACGTTCTCTGCTAATCTAGAATAGTTATTATTCATTTTAGTAGTCATTAATGTTGCTACAATGGTTACACTTATTGAGCTGAATATGTTTCTAAGCGTATTGGTAAGTGCAGATGCTTTTCCTGTTAAATGAAGCGGTACAGCATTCATTCCTACCGCATTAATTGGCATCATAGCAAGCCCCAATCCAATTCCTCTTATAAAGGAAATTGTCATAATCGTTAAGTTTGATGTATCTGAACTTAAGTAAGTAAGATGGTAAGAACCCCACAATAATATGAAAAGACCTGGTATTGTTACTACTTTTGCTCCAAACTTGTCGAATATAGCACCACTGATAGGCATGGTTATAGCAGCAGAAATAGCTGATGGCAGCATAATAATGCCGCATTGCATAGCCGATAAGCCTTTTACATTTTGAAGATATAATGGAAGTATATAACTTCCTCCCATCAATGCCATAACCAAGACACAGCTAATAATCTGGCTTAGTCCATAATCATAAAGTTTTAATACCCTTAAATCCAATAATGGATTTGTGTGGGTGAGTTCATTTATGACAAATAGAATTAAACTAAAAATCCCAATAGTAAGTAAAATAGGAAAATGAATTTCCTTCCAATTTATAGTAGACCACTTTCCTACTACATATAAAGTACATACAATTCCCACAACAGAAGTAATAAATCCTATAATATCGAAATTTCCCTCATAGGGTTTCTTATCCGTCTCTCTAAGTAAAAAGCATGCAAAAATAATTCCAAATATACCTATAGGCACGTTTATATAAAACAAAAGCCTCCAGTCTAAATTCGAGAGAATATATCCACCTAAAGTAGGACCCAGTGCCGGAGCGGCCATAGCAGCTACTCCCCAAATTCCTAAAGCTTTTCCTCTCTCTTCAACTGGAAAAATAGCATAAACAATAGACATTCCTACAGGACTCATAAGGCCCCCTCCTATTGCCTGTATCACACGGAAAACTATCATTGCACTGTTGCTCCATGCCATACCAGATAGTGCAGATCCCAGAGTGAACATAGAAAGTGCTATGACATATAGCTTCTTTATTCCAATGGTATCACTTAAAAATCCAGTTAGAGGCACTACAGCACCCATAGCAAGAGAGTAAGCCGTAACCACCCAGGTTATATCCGACAAAGTTACTCCAAAAACAGACATCATTTTAGGCAGGGCAAGATTAATCAGGCTGCTGCTTAAAACGCTCATAAAGGTTCCAATTAAAACTACAAACAGCGCAAGCCACTTATAAACGTCATCATGTTTATTCACTTGAACCCACCTCTTATCTAATATGAATCTTTACTACTGCATTTGTTCCAAGTAATAATCCGTTACAATTTTGTTTATCTTCAAATACTATTTTTACTGGCACTCTCTGCACTACTTTCGTAAATGTACCACTGGTTGATCCAGATAAAAGAGAAAAGGCTGAATTTGCGGCTTTTCCTACGGATTGGATTTTTCCATACATTTTATGACCATCAAATTCATCCACCGTAATTTCTACCCTTTGCCCAATTTTAAGCTTTGCAAGGTCATTTTCCTCTATATTGGCATTTATGTAAAGTTTAGCAGGGTCTACCATCATAATAAGGGTTTGCCCGGTTGATACCAGTTCTCCCGGTGTAACCTGCTTTTTTAAAACAAATCCGGAAATGGGAGCTCTTATTACAGACTGCTCTAAATTGGTGTCAGATAAGGTCCCCATTTCTTGACGTCCAATGATTTGATCTTTCTCTAAACTTTGTCCCTCTTCTACATCAAGTTCCAATAACTTCCCTGTCATTTGTGGGGAAACCTTTACAATATCCCCTGCAACCTTTGCATCTTCTGTGGTTACATAATAATTACTTTCATACCAGTAATAAGCGCCGATGCTACTTAAAACAACCAGCATCACAGCAACTACAGATAACATTAATACTTTTCTTTTTGATTCCATTTTGTATCACCAGCCTTATTTCTTTACTGCTATTTCTGCAAACATACCAACCTTAACAGCTGAATCATTCTCTAGCATATTCACCCTAACCAGAATGTTTTTATTTTGAGCATCTACTACAGGGTCAACCAAAGAAATTTCACCATTAAAAGTCTTATCTGGAATTTCTGATATCCGTATAATTACTTTCTGCCCCTGCTGAACTTCTCCTGATAATCTTGCAGGCAAATATGCACTTATATACGTCTTATCTGAATTTACTATGCTCATTAAGGTTGATCCTGCCGTTGCTACTTCTCCTAAGTTTATATTTTTAGCAGTCACAGTTCCTGAAACAGGTGAGACGATTACTCCATTTGAAGAAGTTGCATTTACTACATCTAATCCAGACTGCGCCTGCTTTATCTGTGCCTTTACCGTATTTAGTTGTTTCTCCGCATTCTCAAGAGCCTCTTTTGCCACAGCTCCCGCCTGATATAGCTGCAATGTTCTATCGTAGCTACTCTGCGCATTTTTTAAATTTACACTTGCTATATCTATAGCAGATTGTGCCTGATTTACTTGTGCAGGTACCTCTTGCATATCAATTCTTGCCAGTACGTCTCCTTTTTTTACAAAAGATCCAACGTCCACATTCAACTCAGCGATTTTTCCTGAACTTTTTATTGATACATCTGCACTTTCCATTGCTTCAACTTTTCCAGCCATAATATACGAGGGTCCACCTGACTCCTGATTAGAATATACATCCTGATTATTAATGGACTGACCAGCACTTGAATTTTTTACGCCCATAAACACCAATAAACCTATAAATAAAATAGCCAATACCACTGCCACAGTAATTTTTTTATGTTTTTTCATTTCTACACCTTCCTATGAAATTTTAGAACAGTTCGCTTTCGAACTGTTCTTGTCAATACTAAAACAAATTATGGAAAAAGTCAATAATAAAAATAAAAAAAGAGGGATTAAATCCCTCTTAACCTTTTATGGCATAACCCTATTTATATCTCTTGGAAACAGAGTTGATAATCTCACATTTTTCTGGTTTAGCAACTTGCTTGTAAACCGTTCATATAACAATTTTTCTTCCTCTGGCGCTCTATTCTAACTCTGTAAAACGCTTCAATACTGCTGCAACTTCTGCACGGGTTGCTACAGTATTAGGTGAAACCTTAGTACCGTTACTGGTTCCTGTTATGATACCTACGCTGCATGCCCAGTCAAACCCATCCCGTAGTTCAGGCGAAATTGCAAAAACATCAGCATAATTGTAAATTCCAGGGTATTTACCTTTCGTCACATCCATTTCTTTGTATTTTGCATATTTCCATAACATGTCAGTCAGTTGTTCACGGGTTACCGAATCATTAGGTGCAAATTTTTCATTACTATTCTTTAAAACAATTCCATTTGATAAAGCCCATTCCACCGCTGACTTATACCAGCTATTCCCTACATCTGCTGGTATTTCATAATCACCCGTTACCGCTGGCGTTCCTGCCATTTTGTAAAGCGTATACACCAGCATTGCACGAGTCATAGGAGTCTTTGGCTGGAAGGTATTGCTGCTGGTGCCATTCATTATTCCCTTTTCATATGCATACATTACATAATCAAAATACCATGCAGTTGAAGGCACATCAACAAATAGTGAATTTGCCTTGCCTGCCTCCATACTCAGTGTATTTGTAAAGAAATTAGGCAGCATATTAGTAGCAAACTTTACAGAACCTGTATCTTTATCATAAGTACAAGGCATCTTCTGAAGCTTTCCGGATTGATCCAGATAATAAAGGTTAAGTGAGTATGTCAATTGCCCTTCAGATGGGGTATATGGCATATTAATATTCATAGAATCTTTAAAGCCTTTTAATGTTACATCGCTTAATTTTACACCTATATCAAATCTAATTTCATACGTTCTAAAGAAAGGTGCTGAATAATGATTCAGATTAATTTTACCGATAATACCGCATTCTCCCCCAAGGCCTTTAAAATACCTACAATCTGTAAGATTATCAATGATGTCATTTACTGTGACATTATACTCTGAAGTTTTCAGCATATTTTCTAAATATGCATTTATTGTTTTTATCTGTTCATCACTTTGATAAAAATTGCTGGTAGACCATCCCTTTGAAGTTAGATAGTCATTGAATAAAGTTTTTCCTCCCCCTCGGATATAACTGATATCCTTTTCATAGGAAAAAATTAGTCCTTTTAAAAATGCAATATCGGCTTTATCACTGCTATTATCTCTACTATGTAAATATAAGTAACGAGAAATGCCGTTGCAAAGTGATATTCCTATGGAATTACCTACTGTTCCCCAGCTGCTGTAAGAAAGCAGCATGCTCATTTCACATTCTCTAATCATTCTGTATTCAAGGTTGCCGCTATATGCGCTTGGGGCTGAATTAATCACTATAGTTGGAATTCCCTTGGAAATATTGTTATTTATATAATCAATCATCTTGTTTATGTACTTTGAATTTAAAGTTGCCGTAGATGGAGAAGTTAAAACCACTATTTCCATATCGGCTTTTTCTTTATCTACCAGATTTACCCCAATACTTTTTAGATGTTTTTCAACATTCTCTTTTACCGTCTCCATATCATAAACTGAACCAGATCCAGAGCCTTCCGTATTTCCAAAATATACAGCTGATGCATTCACGTTATATCCATAATAATCAATCATTAGATTTAGTACAGCCATCATTCCCAACTCATCTGCCCCAGAATAAATTAGTCCTCGATTGCCCAATTTTTTCTGAATAAAGTTAACCTCATTGGTCTGTATGGTATTTTGAGGATTGGAATCATCAATACCAATGAAATATTTTATTTTCCCAGAAGGATCCACTGATAGCATGTAGTCTATTAGACTTAGTTTTCTTTCACGGGTTTTTAGAGAATTGCTTACCTCTGTAGCATACTTTGGATCTACAGTAATTTTTCTGCCATTTTCATCTCTTTTATAATCTGACACAATATTTTTTATAGTTAGATTTTTGTCCGTCAGTACATACCTAGGTGTAAGATTATATTGACGCAGATAATTATAAGTTTCTATTGTCGCCCCTTGATAACCCACAGTGCAAGATGCCAGGCGGGTAACTGTATCAACTATATAAACATGGTTATTCTGTGAAAGTTTGATAATAGCATCTATCATCTTATTCTCTTCATAACACTTGGTATTGTAGAGTGTTCGAGAATTTACTAGTCCTCCCGAAAGAAGCTGGTCAAGAGAAATTACAAAGTAATCAGTTTTCTTATCCATCTCCAGTATCCATTCTAGTAATTTTCCACTATCGCCATATGCTGTTCCATTTGAGTTAAGAGGCTGTCCATCCAGTCTGGTAGCATATAAATCTTCATTGGGCATCATAACATTAAATCCTGCCGACTCTGCTTCATAAATGACTCGATCCACATTTACTGGTCTGTTGTCTAGAGGCACATACGCTAAAATTGGTTCTGTTTCATTTGATTTTGCTGTATCTGCCAATGCATTTATGGTAACCCCCTGTACCATTGTTATTACCATTGAAATACAAAGTAATAAGCTCAAAATTTTTCTACTCATTTTCTCTTTCCCTTCTGTTAAATAAAATATCAGTCTCTGTTTTTTATTTGTGCTATAATCGGCTCAGTGGCTGCCTTATCTGTAAAATCAACCCTTTTGCCATAAGTTTCTAGCATCTGTTTATCTTCCTCATTTAGTAATGCTGGGTCTTTTTTCATTAATTGATGCTTTAACATAGCCATCATAATTTTATGAACAGTGTTAAGTTTTCTATAATCTATCCCCCCACGCAGATGAAAAAACTCAATGTTTTTTTGCTCCTCAGCAGTAAAAGCTTTATCAATGCTTTTACGTAAGCCCTTAAGATTTTCCTGATCTTTTGGATCAGCAAGTCCACAGGTAAATACAATCAGTTTCTTATCTTTTAACAGATTAAAATTATCTTTGATAATGGATATCCCTTTAATGCCCCCCGCATAGAGAGCACCGCCAAAAATAATAATTTCATAGTTATTTAAGATTTTTTTCTGTTTGATTTCTTCTTTCTCATATAGGTCTGCATTTAGTTCTTCCGCAATCCATTCTGCATACTTTTTGGTCGTACCATAATGAGACTGATAAATTACAACAATTCTATTCATAAGCTTCTCCTATCCCATTCATTATAAAGGAATTTAAAAATTTATTTGGGACATAATTACTATTATACATTAATATGCCTTTACATACAAAAATAAATTAATAGAAAAAATCCTCTTTGAGGATTCTTAAGCGGGGTTATATTATGAATACAATATTTGATGAAGTCTACTACGAACCAAATTCACTTACTTATCCTTTAGGGCAAATGCTACAAAATAAATATTCCAGCATTCCATGGATTCCTATAGATAGTCATAATAACATACCCCAACTTCGTAAAGCTGAAAACAAAGAATTTACCACTCTTAAGCGCCACTTAATTATAGGGGTACGTAAAACCCATAAATATGTAGCAAATCACAAGGTATCTGATTATCTAGTCCCCTATACCTCATCTGGATGTAGTGCCATGTGCCTGTATTGCTATTTAGTCTGTAACTATAACAAGTGTTCCTATCTACGGCTATTTGTTAATAGGGAACAGATGCTGGATAAGCTAATAAAAACATCCAACTTGTCTGAGCGATCATTGACCTTTGAAATTGGCAGTAACAGCGATCTTATCCTTGAAAATACAATTACAGATAACCTTGTGTGGACAATTGAACGCTTTGCAAAAGAAGGAAAAGGGTATTTAACATTCCCTACCAAGTTTGATATGGTAGAGCCGTTGCTTAAACTGGATCATCAAGGCAGAACAATATTTCGGATGAGTGTGAATCCACCAGAAATTATCCGCCGCATAGAGCTGGGAACCTCTTCTTTAGAAAACCGAATCCTTGCTATTAATTCTATGTGTGATGCCGGATACCCCATTGGTCTTTTACTTGCGCCTGTTATTCTTATTCCTGACTGGAAACAGTATTATTCAGATTTGATTGATCAACTTGCAGATAAGCTAAGTCTTAAGGTTAAGGAAACAGCTTTTTTAGAAATTATATTTATGACTTACAGCTTTGTTCAGAATGCTATTAATACTGAAGCATTTCCAGGTGCGGTCACACTATATGATAAAAATATCATGACTGGACGTGGACGAGGCAAATACTGTTATCGTGACTTGCTTAGAGTAGACGGGGAAGCTTTTTTGCGTGAACAGCTAGATAAAAAATTACCTGGAATGAAAATTCTTTATGTGGTTTGATATAGGATTATATTAATGAAAAATAACCCTGCGGACTAAGCACTTATTTCTAGTATCTATTCCACAGGTTTTTTTAATCCACCTACTATTTTTTTTACTGTACGGTTTTAAAAGCTTCTTCTAAATCCTCAATAATATCATTAATATTCTCCGTCCCAATTGATAGACGAATGGTATTAGGTTTAATTCCTGAACCAAGAAGTTCTTCTGCTGTCATCTGAGAATGAGTTGTTGATGCTGGGTGTATAACAAGTGACTTAACATCTGCAACATTAGCTAGAAGTGAGAACAACTCCAGCTGATCAATAAAGTCTTTCGCCTTCTGTGCATCGCCCTTAATCTCAAATGTAAAGATAGATCCGCCCCCATTTGGAAAATACTTGGCATATAATGCTTTCTGTTCTGCATCATCTGTCACGGAAGGATGATGAATCTTCTCAACCTGAGGGTGATTATTAAGATATTCTACAACCTTCAATGCATTTTCAACGTGTCTCTCAACTCTTAGTGACAAGGTTTCAAGTCCCTGAAGGAAGAAAAATGCATGGAATGGTGAAAGTGTTGCACCTGTGTCCCTTAAAAGAATCGCGCGAATCTTTGTAATATATGCAGCAGCGCCAACTGCCTTTGTAAAGCTGATTCCATGATAACTTGGATTTGGCTCTGTCAGTGAAGCAAATTTTCCGCTTGCTTCCCAGTCAAACTTGCCACTGTCTATAATTACACCACCAATTGTTGTGCCGTGTCCACCAATGAATTTTGTTGCCGAATGAACCACAATATCGGCACCATATTCAATAGGTCTCACAAGGTAAGGAGTGGCAAATGTGCTGTCTACAATCAAAGGGATCTTATGTGCATGTGCAATAGTTGCAATTTTTTCAATGTCCACAACGTCTGAATTTGGATTTCCAAGTGTTTCAATTAATATTGCTTTTGTGTTGTCTTGAATTGCACTCTTAACCTCTTCATAATTGAAGATATCTACAAATGTTGTTGTAACGCCCAATGTTGGGAATGTATGCTCTAAGAAATTAAATGTTCCACCATAGATGTTCTTTGCTGCTACAATATGGTCTCCTACCTGTGCCAGGTTTTCCAATGCATAAGTGATAGCTGCCGCTCCAGATGCAACTGCAAGTGCTGCAATACCACCTTCCAATGCTGCAATTCTCTGTTCAAACACATTTTGAGTAGGGTTAGTAAGTCTTCCATAAATGTTTCCTGCATCCGTAAGTCCAAATCTTGCTGCTGCATGGTCACTGTTATGAAAAACATAGGATGATGTCTGGTAAATTGGAACTGCTCTTGCATCTGTAACTGAATCAGCCTGTTCTTGTCCTACGTGTAACTGTAATGTCTCAAATCTAAAATTTCTTTTTTCTCTTGTTAATTTGCTCATAATATTTACCTCACTTTTCTATTCTATTTTATATAGGGAATTACATTTATTCATCATTCATTACTTACTGGGCAACACATTCGCTTTTCCTCAATTACAATATGTCCCCGATTTATTTTAACTAACATAGTTTTTCCTCCCGTACCGTTTCATTATGTATTTTGTACTTAGAAAATCTTGTGGCTACGCACCCTTTCTGAATATGATTAAATTATATCTCATGTAATTCCAAAGTGTTAATACATATAACATGCATCCTGTTATAGGTTGAACTTATATCACCATTTAGAGTCTCCATCTGATTAATCATATAATCCTGCACTGAAATACCTGTCACCTCTGTCTGGCAATACTACTACAATATTTCCCTTATCAATCTTCTCTGCCAGCTTTAATGCCGCCGACATTGATGCTCCCGAAGATGAACCTGCAAAAATACCTTCAGTTGCCGTAAGTTTTCTTGCTGTATCAAAGGCTTCTTCATCATTTACCTTAATTACATCATCAACAAGCTTCATATCCATTGTCTCAGGAATAAAATCATTTCCAATTCCCTCAATATTATAGTCTCCATGTTCACCTCCACCTATTGTCGAACCAACAGGATCTGCCAGAACCCCCTTAATTTCAGGTTTTTTTTCTTTTAGATATTTTAATATCCCATTATATGTGCCACCACTGCCTGCTCCAAGTACTACATAATCAATGTTACCTTCAAGAGCATTATATATTTCTGGCCCTGTTGTTTCGTAATGTGCCAAAGGATTACTCATATTCTTAAACTGCTCAAAAGATATAGAATTAGAAATCTGTGCTTTTATCTCTTCTGCCTTTTCAACTGCACCTAGCATTCCTTTTTCTCTAGGTGTATTTACAATCTCTGCTCCAAGTGCTTTCATCAATTTCTGTTTTTCGATGGAGAACTTTGTAGGGACGACAAAGATAATTTTATATCCTTTATTCAATGCTGCCATTGCAATTCCAAGCCCAGTATTCCCCGCAGTTGCTTCTACAATGGTATATCCCGTTTTCAAACGTCCTGATTCTTCAGCATCCTTAATCATATATTTCCCAATTCTGTCCTTAACACTTCCCCCTGGATTAAAGAGTTCTAACTTAGCAAATATGTTTACGTGCTTTTTTTGGTTAATATAACTTAACTTAACAAGTGGTGTATTACCTATAAGTTCCTGCATAGATTCATAATATTTCATTTTATTTTCCCTCCTTTATGACTTTCTATCTACCTTCATGCACAAAAAAAAATGCTTTCGATTTTCGAAAGCATTTTCATATGATGTGTTTAACTAATTTTATTTAATGGGAACTGTATTGCTGTTATTTCAACATGTTAAACACATATATTTTTTATGAAGGTCAACTTTCTGAATCAACTTTATGTTATTAAGTTCTTTACAACAGCAACAACAATTCCAAAGTCTTTTCATTTTGTTTTCCTCCTTTTCATATTTTATATAATTCCTATCTGATTACTATGTTATTATAATATGCTTATATCTTTAGATTGTCAATATATATTTTTATTTTTTTATAAAAGCTATCTTTTTTTGGCCTTTATATGTATTTCAGATAAATTGTCCAGTGCTAGCTGCAAGGTTTCATCTCTCTTTGCAAAGTGCAATCGGATAAGGTGATTTACATTTTCTTTAAAAAATGTTGAACCAGGTACAGCTCCGACTTTTACTTCCTTTGCAAGCCATTCACAGAATTCAATATCATTTTTACATCTAAACTCACTTACATCCACCATGACATAGTATGCCCCCTGAGGCGTGATATACTTGAGTCCGATGTCATCAAGCCCCTTCAGAAACAAATTGCGCATATGCGTATAATGATTCTGCAATTCTTTGTAATAGTTATCTCCAAAATCAAGCCCAACCGCTGCTGCCTCCATCAGAGGAGCTGCTGCCCCCACCGTAAGAAAGTCATGCACCTTCTTAACACGGTCAATGATCCTCTCCAGTGCAATAACATAACCCAAACGCCATCCTGTAATGGAATAGGTTTTTGATAACGAACTGCAAGTTATTGTACGTTCTCTCATACCAGGAAGAGTTGCCATATAAATATGCTCATACGGTTCATACACAATGTGTTCATACACTTCATCAGTAATTACATATGCATCATATTTAATCGCCAAATCTGCAATGATTTGTAATTCTTTACGGGTAAAAACCTTACCACATGGATTAGATGGATTACATAAAATCAATGCCTTTGCACCTTGCTTGAAGGCGGCTTCCAAAACATTGGCATCAAAATTGAATTCAGGTGGTATTAATGGTACATATATTGGTTCTGCCCCACTAAGAATGGTATCTGCCCCATAATTTTCATAAAAGGGTGAAAAGATAATAACCTTATCTCCAGGATTAGTTATTGCCATCATGGCTGCCATCATAGCTTCTGTACTTCCACAGGTAACCACAATTTCTGTATTAGGATTGATTTTCATCCCTGAGAAATGCTCCTGTTTATGTGCTAATGCTTCTCTAAAATTCTGTGCTCCCCATGTGGTGGCATACTGGTGTGGGCCCTCCATTGATACTTCAGCTAACCTTGTAAGTATTTCTTTTGGAGGATCAAAATCCGGAAATCCTTGTGAAAGATTTACTGCTCCATATTGATCTGAAATTCTTGTCATTCTTCTAATCACCGAATCTGTAAAAGCCGATGTTCTATTACTTAATTCCTGCATTTTTCCCCTCCTACAGCGGAAGTTTTCTGCCTACACCATTTGTCAATGCCTTATCAAACAAACTTCTTACTACATACATATCTTCTACTGCCATTCCAACATTATTACATACAATTAATTCAGCATTATTTTCTCTGCCTTTTTTGCTTTCACCAACAACCTCTCCTGTTTCTGCATATATATCAGGCAAACCATACGGATAATATCCATATCCCTTTAAAAGCTCATGCTGCTCTATACTGTCAACTAAATATTTATCTGCCCTTTTTATCGTTTTATCTTCATATAACGAATGGCAATCACACAGTAAGATGGTTTTTCCGCCTTCTATCCATTCATCCTTTATCTTTGGTTCAGGCTGTTCTGTAATAACCGTTGCTGATGCAATTACTTCTGACTTTCTAACCAATTCTTCTAATGAAGCTGCTTTGATTATCTTTGCTTTTAACCCTGGCTGCAAATCTTTAATCAAATGATCCACTGCCTCTTCAAAAATATCGTAAACATAGATTTCTTTTAATTTTGGAAGTACTTGTTCAATATTTTTCACATGCTGTCTTCCCTCTACACCACAGCCAATCATTCCAAATGTCTTAGTATAAGGATTCGCCAATTTTTTGATAGAGGCATAGGTAACCGCTGCTGTCCTAATTTCAGTTACATAAATACAATCTAAAATGGCAATTGGTATTCCAGATAAATGATCATTAAAAATAATCAATCCTTCTGCCTGCGGATATCCATATTTTCTGCTATTTCCCGGGTAGCAGGAGCCCCATTTAATTCCTGCTGCAAATGCTTCAGGGGCATATGCGGGCATTGCATGGTAAAAAGTTTCATGTAATGGATGAATACCTATTTTAGCAGGCATATCTACATTTTTCTTGCTATATGCCACCAAGGCTTTCTCGGTTAAATCCAATATTTCTTCATGGGTAATTTGAATATTTCTGACATCCGCTTGGGTTAAATAGAGAAGTTCTTTACCAATTGTCAGTTGATTATTTACCCACTCTCTATATTTCTCAGCTTCTGGATACAATTCTTTGCTCAATTTCATAATCTATTCCTCCCACGCTGCTAAATAAGACCCTTTAAAGGTTGTGGCATAAATTTCTTTTACCGCATCTGACTGATACGCATCAACTATTTTTTTATAAATTTCATTATCTTTATCTGCTGTTCTTGCCGCAATCAGATTCACATAACTATTTCCCGAATAGTATGTTACATTATCCTGAAAAATGGAATCCTTAGCTGGATTTAGTCCGTTATCAAGTGCATAATTGCAGTTAATTACCGCTGCTGCAACATCAGGAAGTAAAGAATATACATTTGCCGCATCTGCCTCTACTAGTTCTAGACTAAGAGGATTTTCTGTAATATCCGATACTTCAGGACTGTCACCTGCACTTTTATCTAATTTGATTAATCCTGCAGCTTCCAGAATTTTTAATGCTCTTCCTTCATTGGTTGCATCATTAGGCACTGCAATTTTTGATTTTTGCCCAATTTCACTTACATCGGAGACTTTATTTGAATAAATATTCATAGCCGATATAAACGTATCTCCAATAGCTACGATTTTATAACCGTTATTTTTAATTTCATCATTTAAATATGCATAATGCTGAAATGCATTCAAGTCAATCTCACCATTATCAAGTGCCTGGTTTGGGGTTGTATAGTCCGTAAAACTCACAAGCTCTATTTTAACCCCCTCTTTTCCAAGTTCTTTAATAACTGGATCCCACATTTCATTTGCTTCTCCTACTACACCAACCTTAACAACCTTTTTATCACTATTGCCACTTTTGTCATTTTTGTTTCCACATGCTGTTGATACAAATGCTAATGCTATCACCAAAACAAGTGCTAAAATTGTTCTTTTTTTCATCTTTAGAATCTCCTTTAATTCATTAATATTTTATAAATTCAGTGCAAGCTCATAATTTTCTCTCATAGTCTTACACGATTGATTAAACTTTTCTTTTTCTTCTCTGGTCATATTAAGTTCTATAATCTCTTCTACGCCATTTATTCCAAGAACTGATGGAACGGACGCATAAACATCATGCTGTCCATACTCTCCATCTAACAATACTGAAACAGGGAGAACTCTTTTTTCATCTGCAAATATTGCCCTTGTTACCTCCGCAATAGCTGCTCCTATTCCAAATTCCGTTGAACCTTTTCCTCCAAGGATGTGCCATCCTCCAGCTTTCCCTTCCTCAGCAATTGCACACAGATTAAGTTTTCCATACTTATCTGGCTTTTCCTTAATCAATTCCAGTATTGGTTTTCCTGCAATTGTCACGGTTGACCATGCAACCATCTGACTCTCGCCATGTTCACCTAATGCATAAGCATATACAGACTTTTGATCCATTCCTATTTCCTGCGCAATAGCCCTTCTAAGTCTTGCTGAATCCAAGGTAGTACTTGTAGAAATAATTTTTTCTTTTAAATACCCCAATTGGTTTTGCACATAATGTGCCACAACATCTGCGGGGTTTGATATACTTACTATGATCCCATGGAATCCTGAGGATTTAATTCCTTCAATTACGTCCTTCAGTATCTCAACTGTCTGTCCCAGCGTATCCATTCTGGTCTGCCCTTTACTGATATCTGGCAGTGGACCAGCAGCAATTATTAACAAATCCGCATCAGCGGCATCCATATAATTTCCTGCTGTAACCAGCACACGATGTGGGAGATATACCGTAGCATCAAATATATCTAATGCCTGGGCTATAGCTTTCTCTTTATCCACGTCAATATATACAATCTGTTCTGCCAACCCTTGTGATGCTAATGCATATCCTGCGTGTGATCCTACATGACCTGCTCCGACAATAACTACTTTTCTGGGTTTTAATGCCATAATTTTTCCTCCTTTATTAGTGTGTACTTTTTTTAGCTATGATGTTTCCAGCAATCTGTATAGCGCTAACTAACAAAACTAATACTAAAACCGAAGCATAGGTTACATCTACCTGATTTCTCTGATAGCCAAACCTTATAGCAAAATCACCAAGTCCTCCGGCTCCAACTGCACCAGCCATAGCCGTTAGTCCAATTAAACTTATGGCGGTAATGGTAGTAGCTCTGACTATCCCTGGAATACTTTCTTTCAAATAAACGCTAATAATTATCTTTATTGGTCCGTCACCCATGGATTGGGCGGCTTCAAGTAACCCTGGATTCAATTCTGCCAGTGCTGATTCAATCTGCCTTGCGAAAAAGGGTACGGTTCCAAACACTAGCGGAACAATTGCACCTTCAACCCCTATTGCCGTTCCTGCTATCAGCCTTGTGAGCGGAATTAATCCTGCCAATAGGATAATGAATGGGATGGATCTAAAAAAGTTAATTACTTTATCCAGAATTTGAAAAACAATTTGATTCTGTATTACGCCTCCTCTTTTAGTAACTGTGAGCAAAATTCCCAGAACAAGTCCAATAACAAAGGATATCCACCCGGATCTCACAACCATTTGTACCGTTTCTTCTATGCTTTCATAAAAATCAGGAAGCTTTGTAATTACATTAGGAAAATATGTATTAAGAAGCTCTTGCATCTAGAATCACCTCCACTCCAACATTCTTTTCTTTTAAATAATTAATGGCGGCCTCAATGTCTTCATCCTTCCCCTTTACAATGGATACCAATCCTCCTATGGGACTTTCTCCGATCAGTTCAATATTTCCAAAAATAATGTTTACATTTAAGTTAAACTTCCTTGAAATCTGTGAAACTAAGGCCTCTGATGAACTTCTTTTCAAATATTTAAATTTCAGTATGCACTCGCCTTTATTTAATTTAGTAATGGAAACATTACTCTCCATCAGTTCATGTATCTTCGATAGGTTAGACGTGCTGTCTACAAAATCCCTTGTTATTGCCTTTTGCGGATTGGAAAATACTTGGAATACATCACCCTCTTCAACAATTTCTCCGTTTTCCATAACAACTACCTTGTCACATATTTCTTTTACAACCTGCATCTCATGGGTGATTACCACAATGGTGATTCCAAGCGTTTCATTTAATTGCTTTAGCAGTCTTAATATAGACTTTGTTGTCTGCGGATCTAATGCACTTGTAGACTCATCACTAAGTAAAATCTCTGGATTATTTGCAAGTGCTCTTGCGATTGCAACTCTTTGTTTCTGCCCCCCTGACAACTGCGAAGGATACATCTTAGATTTGTCTTCCAAGCCAACTAAATGAAGTAGCTCGTCGACCTTTTTATTTATCTCTTTTCTCTTAATACCCTGATACTTTAGGGGATATGCTACATTCTGATGCACAGTTCTTGAAGAAAATAAATTAAACTGCTGAAAGATCATCCCAATTTTCTTTCGCTCTTTACGCAGCTGTTTTTCTGTCAATGCGGTCAATTCCGTTTCTCCTAAAAACACTCTCCCTTCGTTAGGTCTTTCTAATAAGTTAATGCATCTTACCAGCGTTGATTTGCCAGCTCCCGAAAAACCAATAATTCCACATATCTTGCCTTTCTCTATATTCAGATTTACATTTTTTACTGCTTTAACTGTTTTGCCACCCGACTCAAAAGTCTTACTAATATTTTGAAATGTAATCATGTTTTTAATCCTCCTTTCCATGTTATCTTCATTTTCGGGTAAAAAAATAGCAGATGCACCTTTTCATACGCATCTACTAACTATTTCACATCTTCACATCAGAAAATATATTAGTCTCCAGCAGTTTTTTGCGCACTTAATACACCCATAGTCATATGCATCTGCATATAACAACAGCAACATATCGTTTCATTATTCATCATTTTGTTATTTACAAAGTTATCAGTACGCATTTTAATTGCTCCTTTCAATTTAATTTCGTGTCTTTCTGACAATACCTATATTATCACATCTAAAAAATAGGTGTTAATACGTGAAAACGATATCCTGTTATAAGTTCAACCTATAACACCAATTCTTTATATTTAATTAATTCATCAACATATTTTCTTCCTTCTAAACCTAATGGTATCCTCTTATGCTTAATATATCCTATACGCATCACTTCATCTGAGTCCAGTTTCACTGCCTGATAATCACTTCCATTTAACTCCTCACAGATAATGCCTGAACACAAGGTATATCCATTTAATCCAACCATAAGATTCAGCATGGTTGCTCTGTCGTTGGCTTTAATAATTCTTTTGTATACATAGGTACTTAAAACCTCTTCAGCAAAATAAAAGGAATTATTTTTCCCCTGTTCAAATGATAAACAAGGATATTCCTCCAACTCATCCATGCTAATTATTTTTTTATCCGCTAATGGGTGCCCCTTCCATAAATACACATATGTATCACAGGAAAACAATTCTATAAATTCCAAGGCGTTTTCATTTAGAATCTTTGTAATTACCTTTTCATTAAATTCATCTAGATAAAGAATCCCCAGATCACTTTTAAAGGTTTTCACGTCATCTATTACATCGTAGGTTTTGGTCTCATGAACTGCAAATTCATACTCATCCATTCCAAATTGTTTAACCATTTCCACAAAAGCTTTTACTGCAAAGGAATAATGCTGGGTAGATACACTAAAATATTTTTTTCTGACTTTCTTTTCAATGTATTGCTCTTCCATTAACTGATATTGTTCTACTACCTGTCTTGCATAACCTAAGAATTCACTTCCTTCAGCTGTTATGGTTATGCCTCTGTTTGTACGCATAAAAATTTCTATTCCAATTTCATCCTCAAGTTCTTTTATTGTTCCTGATAAACTTGGCTGTGAAATGAATAATGACTTTGCCGCAAGATTTATTGAGCCTTTATCTGCTATTTCTATAGCATATTTCATTTGCTGAAGTGTCATCTAAACACCTTTCCTTTCCTTTTACAGGTTCTGTTATTTTTCCCTTTTTTCAGAAATTAACCATCTACCCTTGTTCTTATAATTTCATAGTATTCTAGTAGGTTTTACACATATTACTATTTTACTTCTGCTTTGTCAAGTAAAAGGGTTCACATTGACAAGTCCTTTTAAAAAAGGTACTATGTCTTAAAGTAAAACAAATTATTTACTTCTGGGTGGGAATGTTTATTATGATAAGGAGACCAAGATGAAAAAAAAATGGATTTTTATTTCCATAATCATTATTTTCATTATTTTTATACTTTTTTGTGTAAATAACCAAAATACTAAAAATGGCATAAATAATGAAAATATACATCCAAGTAAAGAATCATATATGCCCGCCTTAGAATTATTATATGAGGGCAAAATGAATGGTGTTGAATTTGGAATCGGAACTAAGTATGATAAAATTATAACTCAATGGGGGGAGCCTGAAGAATATACCGATTCTTTCATGGGAGCAATATTAATAAAATATGGTGATACCTATTTTTTTGTAAACGACAATCAAGTAACAGGGATTTATTATACTGGTAGCAATGAAATATATGGGGTCGAAATTGGTATGGACCTAGAACAAGTAGTGGAAATACTAGGGAGTCAAAATGACTTATACGATTCACCGTATAGCGAGCTATATCCTGATGAGCCTTTAATTCTTGAATATAAAGCTGGCAAATATATCGTTAATTTTGAGATTAATACTGAAAATAAAAAAGTTAATTCTATTTGTATCTTGCAAGATTTTGCACAATAGATTAAAGGCGAAGAGGCTGCCGCACTGATATGCTCCCTTCTAGGTAGACAAGTGAAATAATAAAACACTTGATACGTA
>NZ_DAMBYD010000014.1:0-108451 GCF_032051575.1 Aminipila sp.
GGTATTTAACTTTCTTAAACTCTCAATATACTGAGCTCCTGTCATTAACATAAAATAATCACTCCCTCTTTAAAATAATGATATAAATGATATATAATCAAGACTCTATAAATAAATCTTAATCACTTAGAAAATTAAAGCTCTTTGTTTAAAATTTTTCTAGCCATATCTAATATGTCATCACTTACAGCTGTGTCCAGTTTAACGTCTCTAACATCATCACATTCTTCCATAACAATTCGTTTTACAACATCTTCTATGGTCATTTGTGCAGATGGACAAGAGCAGCATGAACCTGTTAATTTAACCCAAACGATGTGATCTTCATATTTTGAGAGAACTGCTCCTCCATAATGTTCTGCTAACACAGGATTAACTTTTTCTTCTAGTACTTCCCTAATTTTTTTCTCCACAATATTACACCTCTTACTTTAATTGCATGTTATTGCATGTTAATTTTTTCTCAATATTAGCTATAGTATATCTTGTAAATCGTTTATTTTCAAGCAAATTATCTTATATATTCTGTTTATAAAATGTATTTTTGGTCAAACATATTACTGATCAAAAAGTAACCGCAAAGAAATAGCTGTATCATACAATTCTCCAATATGTTATACTTGTTTTTGAAAATCAGCCATATAGTTATCTGAAAATTTGGTTGTTTACGACAAATTTCTACAATTATTTTATTATGTATAATATTAAATAAAAAGAGGTAAATAAATGAATAAGTGTTTTATAATTACAGCGTTTATTAATGGCAGTATCAAAGACAACATAAATATAACTCAAAACGATTATATCATTTGTGCCGATGGAGGCTATAAATTTGCAACACAAGAAAAAATAACTCCTAATCTGCTTCTTGGTGACTTTGATTCCTTTAAAGGTCCTCTGCCTCAGGAAATCCAAACCATAACCTATCCCGTAGAAAAAGATGATACGGATACCATGTTATGCGTTAAATATGCTGTGGAAAAAGGTTTCAATGATATATGTCTTGTGGGAGGCATGGGTGGCAGATTAGACCATACTATATCCAACCTTCAAAGCATGTCCTGGGCAATTGAGTTTTGGAATGCAAACCACCTAAAAGGAAAAAAAATAAGCATGAGTGATTGTCAAAATCACGTCATGCTTATAATGGACGATTCAATTATAATATCCGGCACTCCAGGTGAAAAAATTTCTTTACTAAGTTACTCTGAAAATTGCATGAATGTAACTACAAAAAATCTCAAATGGGAACTTACAAATGCTCTTCTTCGCAATTCTTTTCCTCTAGGCATCAGCAATGAATTTTTAACCTCAGAGTGTGAAGTCTCTGTAGAGAAAGGGCAACTTCTTATCATCCGCGCTAAAGATTAAAACACAATTCCTTGTTATAATTTTATCAATCCCTACGTTTTGCTATTTATCTTTATACTATAGATCGCTAGAAAACCTCTTCTTTACTCTTTCCATCTTGATATACTTTTCTAAGGATATCGTTTTGCAAAATGTAAACAGATGTATCTGATATTCCCCTGGACCTCATATAATAATCATAAAATTGATCCACATCAACCTCTTTTCTTGTATTTAAATCCCATGCTCTGCCGTCTTTAAATACTCCATCTCGTGACATTTCAAAGCCATACCCATTCGTAAAGAAAGATCCATAAGGCATGTACGCATGTTCTGCAACCACTCCTTTATCGTAAGTAAACAAATTATGGCCTAAATAAATCGTATCTAAACTATCTAATCCTAAAACATAAGATATGGTTGGAAGAAAATCAATCTGCCCTCCGGTATTGTGTATAGTCGTAGTAATGTTTTCATCTGCACTAGGAACATGTATAATTAAAGGAATATTCATTCGATCATCCCAGTCATAATCGTGTCCTAGAAGCTTTCCCATGACTTTATTGGTTTCATCTGATGCTGGAAGGCCCATGTGGTCTCCATAAAGAGCAAAGACAGTATCTTCATATAGTCCTGCTTTTTTAAATTCATCAAATAAAATAGAAAGTGCATAGTCGGTATAAGCCGCACTATTAAGATAATTCCCTACTAAAGTACCCTTATCCTCTGGTGCAAGATCTATAAATTGGTACTTGTCCAGCATTTCATAAGGATGATGGTTCGAAAGAGTTATAACAAAACTGTAGAATGGTTCCTGCAGTTTTTTAATATATTGCATAGCCTGAGGATAAAACTCTGAATCTGTTAACCCCCAGCCCATCCATTCTGTCATTTTAAAGTTACCACCTGGACGAGCAGTATCACCTATCAATCCACCATAATAATGATCAAAACCCAACTGAGGGTAAATGTCATCTCTATTCCAGAAATCTCTATTTTCATGAGCGTGAAGAACTGCAGTTTCATACCCCTGCTCTTTTAACAGTACTGGCAAGCCCCTAAAGTAGTTCTTTTCATAAAGCTGATATGTAAATGCCTCTATTGACCCCATAATAGAATTATTTGTTGCAAACTCAGCATCAGAAGTATTTCCGGTTCCTACCTGCTGATAATAATTGTCAAAATAAACAGACTTATCCTTAACCAAACTATTTAAAAACGGAGTCACCTCTTGTCCATTATATTTCATCCCTATAAGAAAGTTTTGATAAGATTCTATTTGTATTACCACTAAGTTTTTTCCCTTAGCTACACCAAATAGTGGGCCATTTTTCTCAGTTTTATAGTTATCTGCAAATTCCATAATATGTTTCTGTCCAGATAAGCCAAATGCTTCTGTAACCAAATCTCCTACGTGATATGTAAAAAACTCCTGTCTAGCAATGGATTGAATAAAAGGTGAAAAAGAACTTGTTGCTATCAGTACGGCTATTATGCATATAGGAATCACTTGAGTCCTATGGGATCTCAAACGCTTAAGCTTTTCCCTTTTTCTTTTTCTTTCTGTCCTTTTTCTACTGACTCTTCCCTGATATAGTTTATCTTCAATACGCTGGTCTTCAAATTTTTGTTCTATAATATCTACTGTGTCCATAAACTCTTTATTTTCTTGCAATTCTCCTGTGCTCTCTTCTTGAGATTGTTCTAACGCCATAGCATCCAATTCTGCCAAAATATCTCTTGCTGGTTTATTTTCATCTTCATTTTCTATTTCTTCAAACGCCTGGTCTATCTTCTTTCGTTTTACTATTTTATGCCATGATATTCCACGTTGGTTTGTATCTAATAACAGGATTGTTATTAGTATTACTACAGCATCTATAAGCATAAAGAAATTAATAGGCCTCATAATCTGCTTTATACTAGCTGTAACATCTCCCAGCATACCTGCTGATCCCATTAATGCCACTGAAAGATATTTATTAAAGAAGCTGCAATAAGTTACATCAGCAAACATTAGAATAGCTAATACTAAATAAATAACTGAAGGAATGTATTTATTTTTGAATGAATTAAACAAGAAATATGTTATTGCCCAGGAAATAATACATATAAGTATAAAATTTGATTTTACTGACATTAAATTATAAAAGATAATAAATTTTACAGCTACTAAAAACACCGCTGCACATCCTATAACTCCATATTTATTCTTAAATTCCATCACAAACTGTTTTATTTTTTCAATATATTGATTCATCTTATCCATTTTTATCTCCAAGTTCATTAATTTAACTTGATTACTATACCATAAATTTAGTTAGCATTCAACAACTCTACATTTTTTTCATAAAACCTTCACATAAAAAGAGGCTTTCTCAAAATAATTTAATGGCATCTTGATTTTTCCTTATGCCTATAAATCTATATTTTGAGACAACCTCTTTTGTCCTGTTATTAAGACTTTAAAAGGATAACAGTCAATCCCCTATTGCCTTCTACATAATTATTGAAATCTTTCAGTTGAGGACATACCTCTATAAAACTGCTCTTGCAGTTTATCCATTCTTCTCCACCCACAAAAGCTCTGATTATTCCTCGGAGACTTCCCTCTTTCAGTTTGCCTTTCAGCGCTGCTTTAATAGCTCCTCCTACACCTGAAGATCCATAGCCATGGACAACTATTAATGCTCTGAATCCCATCCTTTTAGCGGTAGTCAGTTCATCTACAAGTTTTCGCAAAGCTACATCTACTGTCGGCTTCCCTCTCTCTAAATTAATTTCCTTAACTTTAACAGCTCCCAATTTTCACCTGTCCTTTATGCTTTATATTTTTGTATTTATTAGTCTATTTATTATACCATAATAGAAAACGCAAAGCAAAATAGATGTAAAAATCTTAATACCTAAACCTCACGGTTAGTCCATTGCTGCTATTTATTTAATTTAAACACACTGACACTTTCTTTTAACAGGTCTGCCTGCCCGGAAAGTTCTTCACTTGCTGCTGCACTTTCTTCTGAAGCAGCCGCAGTGCTCTGGACCACTTGTGAAACCTGCATGATTCCCTGATTAATCTGTTCCAATGCCGCCGCCTGCTCATTTGAAGCTAAGGCAATGTTATCAATCAGTTCTGACACTTTTGTAATTCCTACTACAATTTTATTTAATGCGCCAGCCGTTTCATTGGCAGTCAGAGTCCCATCTTCAACTTTTTTAATGGAATTTTGAATTAGTTCTGCAGTTTCTTTTGCTGCTTTGGCGGATTGTCCAGCAAGATTTCTTACTTCATCTGCCACAACAGCGAACCCCATGCCATGTTGTCCAGCTCTGGCAGCTTCGACCGCTGCATTGAGCGCTAGAATATTTGTCTGGAAAGCAATATCTTCAATCACCTTAATAATTTTACCAATATTATCTGAAGAATTGTTAATCTCATCCATAGCATGAAGCATCCCTGCCATTTGTTTGTTGCCTAATTCTGCATCTTCTTTAATGGTTTTGGCAAGTTCATCAGTAGTTTGTGCATTTTTAGCATTTTGCATTGTCTGAGATGTGATTTCTTCTAAAGATGCAGTCAATTCCTCCACAGAACTGGCTTGTTCAGTTGCGCCCTGTGAAAGAGAAACACTGGAACCTGATACGAGCCCTGCCCCTGAGTCCACCTGATTTGCTGATGAAACAATAGAAGTCACAAGATTATTAAATCTTTCCACCAAAGTAAACAACGCTTTACCAAGTACGTCGTTATCCGATTTAATCGGTACAACTACAGTTAAATCTCCTTCTGAGATTGCTTTAGTTATTTGTGCCTGCTGAATCGTGCTTGCAATTACCCTGTCAAAGGAACCCGCTAATATGCCTACTTCATCTCTTCTTAAATGTAGAAGCTTATCCTTTTCATCAATCACTTTATCAACATTGATGTCTCCTTCTGCAAGAATCTCAGCAAATGCAGCAAATTTCTGCATAGGTATACTAATTGTTCCAGAGATGTATCTTCCTAGAAGCAAAGCTATAATAAATGCGATGACTACTGTACCTGACATTATAAAGATTGTAGCCCATGCCGAATATTTATCCTTCATAAGTTTCTCTAACGCCAAAGAATCATTATATTTTGTAATCATCTCAAAGGCTTCATCCGCCTTTTGAGACTCTTCTACAGATCCCTTAATCAATGACAGTATATCTTTCTGCGTTTTTCCTGCATTTGCAGCTTCTAATACTTGGTTAACTGCTTCTTTATAGCTTTCATATGCAGTATTTGCATGATTAAAATTTTCTTGATCCTGGTTATCCGATATTGTTTTACTATAATTCTGCATATTTGTATCAGCTATTTCTAACTGCTTTAAAATTTCTTTGCAGTATTTTTCTTTATCCGTATCATAATTAATATATAAATCCCTAATTGCTGTTCTTACCTTTAGAAAATTAGCTTCTGCATTTATAGAATATTGTATTCCTAAAGTGCATTGATTATAGGTACTCTGCTGATGATTTACCATGTTCATAATGTTAATAATACCAATTGCGCCAACTAAAACACCTAAAAAAGCAATAAATAAAAATCCTGTTCTTAATTTTTGTGCGATTTTAATGTTTTCAAACCATTTCTTCATCCTTCTATATCCTTTCTTATAAAAACTGTTAGCGGCATAAATCACAACTTTGCTGTAACAACATCCCTGATACTTTAATATTTTTCTAAGTGAAATTTGATGGCTTATTATATAAAAAGTTGGAAATTAGAATGTTTGATTTTTAGAATCTGATCTTATACCAATTCGTTTCACAAATTGGTATAAATCATAAATTATGTATAAAAAACAATCTTGTTTGGGAAGCTAATACTCAAGATATTACAAAGTTAATTCGCAGTTTAGTTGAAACTACGACACATTGTGCATAACTACTGATATTTGCATCTTTTAAATAGATTTGACGGAATAATTGACGGTTAATGAATCAATCTTCATATGATTGATGTGCATAGTATTTAGCCTGTCTATAGCTAATTTTTTCTGTTCCATAAGAGAATGAGCATAAATGTTTAGTGTAATAGAAACATTAGAATGTCCCAGTATCTCACTTAGGGTTTTAATATCAATGCCTAACTCCAAAGCTCTCGTGGCAAAAGTGTGTCGAATTGCATGAAATTTACGATCTTTTACACCGGCCTTCACCAATATTCGTTTATATATTTTTTGATAAGTTCGAGGATCCATTGGTACATTAGCTCCAGAAAAAACATAACTATTTTCATTTAACGAGTGGTGTTTATTTTGCTGTGCTAAGTTAATTAAGAACTCAGGTAACGGAATTTTCCGCATTGATTTGCGGCTTTTTGGTTTGCCAACAAACAGCGTAGTTTTACTTTGACTGTGTTGGAAATTTTTTATGCGTGATACAGTTCTCATAATAGACATAGTTCCTGCTTCCAAGTCAATGTCACTCCACTTTAATCCGCAAAGCTCACCTAGTCTTATTCCGGTATAAAAGCATAATAATATTCCCAATGCTCGCTTATCGCTCCAATAAAGAGCAGTATTTTCAACCATACGCTGCTCCATAATAGTAAAAATCTGTACAGCTTCACTTTCACTCTTAGGCAGCTTAATATTTCCGATTATCAAAGAATGTTCCATTGAATCTTTCAAAACTTCCCCCAAAACCATTTTAAATATAGAAAGAATTTTTCGTTTATAAGATTCAGAAAAACAATTATTTTCTTTTATAGATTTTACAAATTGTGAAATCGAAATATCTGTAATCTGTTCATTGCCGGACTGCTGAAAAAAGGGAATCACATATTTTTGCATACAGCAATAGTAGTTTTCATAAGTAGACGGCTTTACTCTGTCAGCAATTCCACTCTTCAGCCAGGATTCAAACAAGCTAGATGAATTCTTAATCAAATGGTTCGTTTCCATCGTACAGGAATTTTCTTTTTCCTGATACTTACTCTTTTTCTCCTTTACTTCCTTATAGGTTTTGGCATAGATGTAATGATATTTTCCATCCGGTTTTAATATACGTCCTTCCCATCGTCCATCTTTGCGTTTATAAACATTTTCTCCTCTTCGTGCCATGATAATTGATACTCCTTTCAAAATGTGACGTTAAAGTTGACGGCTAATAAATCATAATATAACAAAACATATGGGATAAATACCCATATTTTTATTATATCACTATACAAATATACCAAATTTTTCTTTTTCGTCATTAATTTTTTTAATTTGACAATTAATATGGTCTCAATATATAATAAAAAAAGGCGTAGTTTCAACTAAACTGCGACCCTTTTAAAGGACTTTTATATTATAAAAATAAAAACAGACTACAACGCAGTCTGTTTTATTATGTTCTTTATTCTTTTTTAGCAATGTTAAATATGATATGCTTCTTCTTTATGAATACAAATATCAAGTCCTTTTTCTTCTTCTTCTTCACTAACACGAACAGGCATAAAGAAGTTTACAACTTTTAATATCAGATAAGTTACAACAAACGCATAGACAGAAGCAAAAATTGTTGCAAATAACTGTATTCCGAATTGATGAATATCTCCATATAGCAAACCATTAACCCCATCTACAGAATCCACTGCAAATACACCAACCAGAATGCTTCCCATTATTCCACCAACTCCATGTACACCCCATACGTCTAAGGCATCATCCCATTCTACTTTTTTTCTGAACTGTACTGCATAATAGCATACTACACCTGCCACGAGCCCCAATATTGCTGCTGCCCATGGTTTTATAAATCCAGCTGCAGGAGTAATGGTTGCAAGACCTGCTACTGCACCAGTCAAAATCCCTACAAAACTTGGATTCTTTTCTTTAATCCATGAAATAACAAGCCAAGTAACCATCGCAACTGAAGCACTTATATCTGTATTGATAAATGCAGTTGATGCCAGACCATCAGCAGCAAGTCCACCACCTGCATTAAATCCAAACCATCCAAACCATAAAAGGGCTGTCCCTAATGCAACATGTGTAATATTGTGAGGTTCCTGATCATTTTTGCTGATAAGTTTTCTTTTCCCCACAAAGAAGACTGAGGCTAAAGCAGCAAGCCCAGCACTTGCATGTACGGTAATACCGCCTGCAAAGTCAACTACACCCATCTGCTGTAAGAACCCACCGCCCCATACCCAGTGTGCTAATGGGATATAAATTAAAATACTCCAGGCCACTAAAAAAACTAAGTAACTTTTAAAATTCACTCGATCTGCAAAAGCTCCGGTTATAAGAGCTGGAGTAATGATAGCAAACATTTGCTGATAACTAAAGAAAGTCAAGAACGGAATGGTTGGACCATAATCCGGATTTGGATTCATCCCCACGCCTTGGAGGCAAATATATTTAAACCCGCCAATGATTCCATGAACATCTGGTCCGAATGCTAATGAAAATCCAAATACAAACCAAATAATAGTAACTACTCCCATAGATACAAAACTCTGCATCATGATAGTTAAAACATTTTTCCTTGATACCAGACCTCCATAAAAAAACGCCAGTCCAGGGGTCATCAAACATACCAAAGCAGCACATAAGATTATAAATGCTGTATCTCCTGAGTTAATCAATTTTTACACTTCCCTTCACTAATACAAATAAAATAATAAATCCAATAAGTAAAGTGTATAAAAATTAGTCTGCTGTTTAAATACTGTAAAACCCTTAAATTTATTAGGGAAAAACCTTAAAGTTCAATTATATGATTTCGTGCTGCATATAAAACTAACTCTGTGATATTTTTAAAGTTATGTTTTCTCATAATGTTTGCCCTATGAGTTTCTACCGTCTTAATTGAAATCATAAGGAAATCAGCTATCTCTTTATTACTAAAACCTTCTGCAATGAGTTTAAGTACTTCACGTTCACGACCTGATAATTCTTTATTTGATTTTTCATTTTGTAGAAATCCATTCAGCATGATAGGAGCAAGCACAGATGATACATATATTTCCCCCTCCATAACCTTTCGTACAGCAGTAATCAGCTCTTCAAAAGCATTTTCCTTAAGTACATATCCCTTTGCACCACTATTAAATGCTTCCGCAAGCATTTCCTCATTCTTATGCATGGTTAGAAAAATAATTTTTAAATCTGGAAATGAATAGTTCAGATTTTTACATACATCCAATCCACTTTTTCTGGGCATTGATATATCTAATAACAGAACATCTGGATTTTTCTGCATACAAAGTTGTTCTACTTCGATTCCATCATCTGCCTGTCCAACCACTTCTATATCTGTTTCTTGTGACAAAAGTATATCTAAAGATTCTCTCAGCATTTTATGATCATCTGCCAAAAATATTTTTATTTTATTTCCCATCGTTAACAGGTACCTCCATAATCACTGTTGTTCCACCCTCAAGTCTGCTTGTTACTTGAAAATTACCTCCCAGCATTTTTACTCTATCACCCATAGATAAAATACCCAATCCCAATTCATTTTTATTTATGTGAAACCCTATGCCATCATCAGCAACTTTAAACACATATACCTTTTTCACCTCATCATATGAAATTGTAATAAATACATTTTGGGCTTTTGCGTGCTTTATTACATTTGTTAGTGCTTCTTGTAGAACCCTGTATATATTCAACGCTATTGTATCATCAACTGACGGTAACTCGTCTTTAATTGTCAGTTTACAAGAAATTTTCTCTAATTCATTTACTTTTTGGGTTAATGCTTTAATAGCTCCCGTTAAGCCTTTCTTCTCAAGAATTTTAGGACTTAAATTATTTAACACCTCACGCATTTCCATTAACGATGTTTCTGCAAGATGTAAAGCTTTCTCCATATTGGTAGAAAGTCTTTCATCCTTTTTATCTTCTACTTGCTTTTTTGCAAGCCCTAGCATAAGTTTTAAAGCTGCTAAGCTTTGTCCTACCCCATCGTGTAAGTCTCTCGCCAGCTTTTCTCTTTCCTGCTCTTCTGTAACTACAAGAAGCCTTGCCTGCTTTCTCAGTAAACTATTCTTTTCTTTGATTTCAGCCTCAAATCCTGATATTTCAATATACTTTTCCCATGAATAGTAATCTTCAAATTCAACAATATTTAATCCTTTTTCCTCTTCCTCTGTAGTAACTCGGAGTCCAATGGTTTTATCTATTATAATAAACAAGATATAGGAAAGCCCGAAAACCCATATAAAATTTGCCAGAATTCCAATAACCTGAACCCCAAATTGAGAAATTCTGTCAGGCAAATTTAAATACTGCTCTTCAATAAAAAATGGTAATAGTAAACAACCTGCAATTCCTCCCACCAAATGAGCCGGAATGGCATTTACAGCATCATCCAGCTTCCATCTTTCAAGCAAATATCTTGAGGAATCTACTATTATTCCGGTTATAAATCCTATTTCAATTGCTGCTACTGGCGTACAGTAAAAAGCTCCTGCAGTAATTGCCACTAGCCCACCAAGTACTCCATTAAACAATGAGACCAGATATCCTCCATTTTTTTTCATTAAAAAGTTTAAAATGAGTGCCCCTGCCATGCCTGCTGCTGCGGACAAATTTGTATTTAAAACCGCTATTCCGACTTCTTCTGAAAATCTGAATGTGCTTCCACCATTAAACCCCATCCATCCAAACCATAGTATAAATACGCCTAAAGTTGCAATAGGAATATTAGATCTTCCTGAAGTAGCCTTTTTACGGCCTCCTACCACAGTTATCCCTGCCAGAGCTATAAAACCTGCTGTGACATGTACTACAGAAGCTCCAGCGCAATCTATAAACCCAAGCTTCTGCAGCCACGGACTTTGATTTAAGAAATTGCCCCCCCATACCCAATGTCCAAAAATAGGATATATTAATATACTACTTACAAAAGCAGCAATTTGTAATGGTACAATCTTTGTTCTTTCAGACATTGCTCCTGCGAAAATTGTTACTGCAACAGCTGCAAACATTAACTCTATAAAAACAAAAGCAAAGCCTAAATCATTTTGGGAAGTAATACCTTTAAGTCCCCAAAGGCTTATACCAATTATCCCATGAAAAGTTTTGCCAAACATAAGTGGAAAACCTACTAAACAAAAACAAATAGTAGTAACCATAAATGTCAGCAGATTCTCAATTGAAACAAATATAATATTTTTACTCTGAATAAACCCTACTTCTAAGCATGTTAATCCTGCTTGCATAAAAAATACAAAACAGCCACAAATTACTATCCAAATTATGTCGAGACTTAGTTCCATGCTTTTACCTCTTTTTCATAAAAATATAAGAATAATTATACTGCAAAGAAAAATTTATGTCAAAAAGGCAGAGAATCCTCAGACTCTCTGCCTTTATCTTTAAATAAATTTAAATGTTCTTACAAAAGTTCTTTTCTAGAAAGATTAATTCTATTCTGGCTATCAATTTCAGTAACCTTTACCGTTACAACATCACCGATATTCATAACATCCTCAACCTTCTCAACTCTCTCTTTTGCCATTTTAGAAATATGAAGAAGCCCTTCCTTACCTGGTAAAATCTCAATAAATGCACCAAAATTCATAATTCTAGTAACCTTACCTTCATAAGTTTCTCCAGCTTCTACATCCTTAGTAAGAAGTTCAATCTGCTTCTTAGCAGCTTCTGCCCCTTCCATATTTGGACTGTAAATGCTAATTAATCCAGGCTTATCATCTGAAATATCAATCTTAACACCTGTTTCATCAATAATCTTGTTGATCATCTTTCCACCAGGTCCAATTACAATTCTAGTCTTATCTGGATCAATATTTAAAGTAATTGCTCTTGGAGCATAAGCTGACATCTCTGTTCTTGGTGCAGGAATTTCATCAAGCATTTCCTTCATGATGTGCATTCTTCCGTCATGAGCCTGCTTTAAAGCATCTTGTAAAATTTGTCTTGAAAGTCCGTGAACCTTAATGTCCATCTGAATAGCGGTAACTCCTACTTCAGTACCAGTTACCTTAAAGTCCATGTCACCAAGGAAGTCTTCCATACCCTGAATATCAGAAAGAATAGCAATCTTGCTGCTTCCATCTTCTTCAACTCTTTCAATAAGTCCCATTGCAATGCCTGAAACAGGTCTCTTAAGAGGAACACCTGCATCCATCAAAGCAAGGCATGAACCACAAGTTGATCCCATAGAAGTAGAACCGTTTGAAGATAGAACTTCTGATACCACTCTAATCGCATAAGGGAATTCCTCTACACTTGGAAGAACTGGGATTAAAGCTCTTTCTGCTAAAGCCCCATGTCCAATTTCTCTTCTTCCTGGACCTCTTGAAGTTCTTGCTTCCCCTACTGAATATGATGGGAAGTTATAGTGATGCATATATCTCTTTTCTGTATCTTCTGTAATGCCGTCAATTGTCTGTGACTCTGATGCAGGAGCTAAAGTACAAACTGAAAGTACCTGAGTTTGTCCTCTTTTAAATAAGCCTGTACCATGTGTTCTTGGTAAAATACCAGTTTCGCACCAAATAGGTCTTATTTCTGTAGTCTTTCTATTATCCGGTCTGATACCTTCATCTAAAATCATTGCACGTACAGTTTCCTTTGTAATGTTGTAAAGAACAGCTGAAATGTCTTTACCATTTTCAGGATAAATCTCTGCAAAGTGTTCCTTTGTTTCAACTTCAACCGCATCCATTTTATCAAGTCTTTCAAGCTTGTCTACCGTCTTAATTGCAGCTTTCATTTTATCTACTGCAAATGCTCTTACAGCCTGATTAATTTCTTCTGAAACCTTATAAAGTTCAGTCTGCTTCTTAGGCTTACCTACCTCTGCAATAATTTCCTCAATAAATTCAACCAATTTTTTAATTTCTTCATGAGCAAACATGATAGCATCTAACATGGTTTCTTCTGGAACTTCCTTAGCTCCAGCTTCAACCATCATAATTGCATCCTTTGTACCAGAAACAACTAAATGCATTTCTGATTTTTCTCTCTGTTCAAGTGTAGGATTTACAATAAATTCACCATCAATCATACCGATTAAAACTGATGCTGTAGGACCTTCCCAAGGAATGTCTGAAACGGAAAGCGCAATTGATGACCCTAACATCCCTACGATTTCAGGTGAACAGTCAGGATCAACACACATAACAGTAGCAATAACTACTACATCATTATAATACCCCTTTGGAAAAAGTGGTCTAATAGGTCTGTCTATAAGTCTTGAACTTAAGATTGCCTTTTCACTTGGTCGTCCTTCTCTTTTAATAAAACCGCCAGGAATCTTTCCTGCCGCATACATTTTTTCTTCATAATCTACACTAAGTGGAAAAAAGTCAATATCTTGCCTTGGTTCCTTTGAAGCAGTCGCAGTAACATTTACTACTGTGTCTCCATACTTTACCATAGCCTGTCCATTTGCCTGCTCACATACCTTACCGATTTCTACCTGCAACAATCTTCCACCAATTGCAGTTCTAAACGTTCTATAATCTTCAAATCTTGCCATTATTAACAACTACCTCCTGTTAACCTTTGCTCTATTTTTGCCAATCTGCACCTTATTATGCATTATATAAATAAAAGCGGAGCTTTTATGCCCCGCTTGTATTCCTTAATTACTTTCTTAATCCTAAACGTGCAATAAGATTTCTATATCTTTCAATATCCTTATTCTTTAGGTAATTAAGAAGATTTCTTCTCTGTCCAACCATCTTTAAAAGACCTCTTCTTGAGTGATGGTCCTTCTTATGAATCTTTAAATGTTCATTTAAATCGTTAATTCTAAAAGTAAGAACTGCAACCTGAACTTCAGGGGATCCAGTATCTCCTTCTTTTAACTGATAATCTTTAATAATTTCCGCTTTTTTAGTCTGATCAATCATTTTAAATTCTCCTTTTCTTCATTCACCTTTGCTGAGTTTTCGTCGGAGTTTCGAGAAACTAGGCCAAAGGCATATATACATTGACAACTAATCATAACATAACTGTATGTTATTTGTCTAGTGGTTTTTAAATTCCCTTAATAAGTATATCTTCAAAGTCTTCAGGCTTCATAGGTCTAGCAAAGTAAAAGCCTTGGGCAACATCGCATCCCATGTTTTTCAATGTCTCTGCCTGTTCTTTTGTTTCAATTCCCTCTGCAACAGTCTCAAGATTTAACTCTTTAGACATTCTTATAATGCTATTTATAATTTTTTTACCCTTCTGACTATCAAAAGTCTCTGATAAAAATTCTTTATCTATTTTAATTATATCTGCTGGCATATCTTTCAAAATGCTCAATGAAGAATATCCGCTGCCAAAATCATCTATTGATACATAAAATCCCACAGATTTTAGTTCATTAATAATATGTATAATTCTTTCAGTACCGCGTTCCAAAGTTCCTTCTGTTATTTCAATTTCCAGACAATTTGTTTCTACCTGATATTTTTCAGTAATTTCTTTAAGTTCTTTGACTAAATTATCCTTACCTAAAGTAACTCTCGAAATATTAACAGATATTCTAGGAATTCTTACCACTCGTGATTTTTCCCATTTCTGCATCATTTTACAGGTGGCTTCAAATATATACATATCCAGCTTTTCAATAAAACCATTTTCTTCAAATAATGAAATAAACAATAGTGGAGATAGCATACCCATATCAGGATGCTTCCATCTTACTAAAACTTCAGCACCTATAAGTACCTCATCTTGTAAAGAAAATTTTGGCTGCATACAGGTTATAAATTCTCCATGCTGCAATCCTGCTTCCATGCCAACAGTAATTTTCTTTTTAAGCTCCATATGCTTGTCCATCTCAGTTGTATATTCAGCGATAGGATTTCCAACTCTGCCTTTTATAGTTTTCTTTGCGATATTGGCATAATCCAACATTACAGATATGCCTTTTAATGGTTGTTGAATGACATAAACCCCTGTACTTAAGGTTAAATTATAATCTGGTCCCAATATATCTTGTACATCTTTCTTTAAGGGCCGATCATCTGACAAAGACTCAAATATTTTTTCTTTATTGCTGGTCTTGCTAATAAAAACAAAATTATCAGCCGATCTTCTAGCAGTCAGCATGACTTCATCAGGCAGTATCAATTCTATATGCCCCGCAAGAACTTTTAACACTTCATTTCCTGCATCATAGCCATATATATCATTAATATACTTAAAATTATTAACATCAATGCTCACAAGCATATATTCCTCAGGTTTTGCGGTATCAAGCAATGCTCTGGCATCAATCTTAAACTTAGCTAAAGAAGCCTTTCCAGTACTGCTATCTATATATAAAACTGCTTTAAGGCGTCTATTACTTGCTACAATCACAATTAGTGCTATGGCAAAAAAGATAGTTAGTATGCCCAGCATCATCCAAGCATTGTCTTTTATAAGCTTCGAAAAAAATGAAGGTTCAAAGCATGGCAAAATAGTGATAAATAATATCACTATAACCCCAAAAGCTATTGTACCTTTAATCCCACTTTTTATCATATGTCTTCACCACTACTTAGTTCTTCTATGATAATCCTTTGCCATAATACAATCGCTTGTAATCTGCTTAGATAATTCCGCTACATTTTTGAACTTTCTTTCATCTCTTGTTTTTTCTAAAAATTCAACTCTGATAGTTTTACCATAAAGCTCTTTATTAAAATTAAAAATATGTGTTTCCACATTCTTTTTATAATCCCCAATTGTTGGTTTCACACCTACATTGGTTACACTTGGATATCTTACACCGTTATATGTACAAGAAGTAACATATACCCCATTAGGCGGAGTAACCATATTTTCATCTATTATGAGGTTTGATGTTGGAAATCCAATTGTTCTACCAATTTTATTTCCTATAACAACTTCACCACCTATTGAATAATTTCTTCCCATATACTTCATGCACTGATCTACTTTTCCCTCTGCTATTAGACTTCTTATAAACGTACTGCTTACCAAATTTCCATCTATCTGAAAAGGCTCTAATACATGAATACCAAATCCTTTTTTGATTCCCTCATGCATTAAAATCTCTGGTGTACCTTCCGCTTTGTAACCAAACTTATAATTAAAACCACAGTAGGCCTGCTTCATTTTAAATTTTCCAATCAAAATGTTGTCTATAAAATCAATGGGTTTCATTAAACGTATATATTCATCAAAAGGAATATTAAATAAATAGTCTACACCCAGATTTTCAATTATCTTTGCTTTTTCATCAAAATATAATATATTTTTGACTATCAGTTCCCCCGAATTAACATTCTTAGGATGATTTGAAAAAGTAAAGACTGCACTTCTTAAATTTGCTGCCTCAGCCGTCTTTACAGTTCTTGTAATAAGTGCTTGATGCCCCTTATGAACTCCATCAAAATTTCCCAAAGCAACAACAGTATTTTCTACGTTCTTAATCTCGTCTAAACTATTAAAAATTATCATTTTCTACCCTCTGCCAAAAACTTTGTCTGCTTTAAATTCCTTAGTCTCTTCGTTAAAAAAAGCCACTCCAAGAAATATGTCCTGCTCATCTCTGCGCATATAAGCATTGTATGCATACCTAAATTCATCTCTAATCTTAATGTGTGGCTGTTCATTCTTAAATTTGGGATCTTTCTCTATCAGGACCTGTTTATCGCTAACATATCCACCATCACAAAACCACTTAACTCTATCTTCATTCAAAATTATCTTCCCAAAATTAACTAAAGGGAAATCTACATCTGTAATGTGATTATTAATTTCGTTTGGTAATGCTCTTGCATATTTTACTATTCTTCCTGTCTCAAGGCTCCTTATATCTTCACCTTGTCTTAAAGCTTTCAATTCTTCCATACTTACAGAATTTTCTATAGCAAACTCTCCGCTTGCAGTTCTCGTAAGCACACTCATGGATGCCCCACATTCCAAAACCTCACCTATATCTCTGCACATAGACCTTATATAGGTTCCTTTAGAACAGGTCACCTCAAAACTAAACTTTCTTTCATTCAAAGAAATCTGTAGCAATTTTATATCTTTAATATACACCTGTCTTGAAGCAATTTCAACTATTTCTCCAGCCCTGGCATATTCATAGAGTTTACGCCCATTTACCTTAAGTGCTGAATATTTAGGAGGAATCTGTGTAATTGTACCAGTAAATCTTGCTAAAACAGATTTTATAACACTCTCTGAAATCTTTCCATTTTCTATAAGCTGCTCTGTCTTTTTAATATCTTCTTTAACCGTCTTTCCCCATATATCAAGGGTGTCTGTTTCCAGCCCTAATAAAATTTCACATGTATATTTTTTAAAATCCAAATCCAGATATTCAGTAATCCTAGCAGCACTACCTATGCAAACTGGTAAAACACCCTCTGCCATGGGGTCAAGAGTCCCTGTATGTCCAATTCGCTTTATTCCCGTCAAACTTCTTATAACATTAACACAATCATGGGAAGTAAAGCCCTTTGGCTTGTTAATATTAATAATTCCCTGCTTAATCATCAGCTAACCTTTCAGATACTCTTCAACTAACTTAATCATTGTTTTCTTAGTCTCTTCAAAACTTTGATATATAGTGCATCCAGCCGCTCTTGCATGTCCGCCTCCATTAAGTTTCTGGCTCATCTCAGCAACATTTACAAACTTCTTTGAACGCATGCTGACCTTACACTTATTTGGTTCAATTTCTTTAACAAATATAGAAACTTCAATCCCTGAAATATTTCGTAAAGTCTCTATCATTCCCTCAGTTTCTTCCATTTTACCCTGAGTTTCTTCAAACATTTTCTGTGTAACTCCACAGATAGCAGCCTGCCCTTTTGCAAATACAATTAATTCCTGCAAAGCCTTTGTTTGTAACAAGAGTTTTTCTAATCTATTATTTTGATATAATTCAACACTTATTTCATTGTAATCAACACCATAATCACATAATTCTGCTGCAATTAAGTGTGTTTTTTTAGTTGTATTAGAATACTGGAAATTTCCTGTATCTGTAGTAATTGCAGCAAAAATAGCCGATCCAATTTCTTTATCAATTTGTATCGGCATTTCTTTAAGTAATTCATATACGATTTCGCCTGTAGCAGACGCCGTCGGATCAATATAATTAAAATCAGCAAAAGGTTCTGTTGTAACATGATGATCTATGCATCCCTTTTGCTTACCTTCAAAGAATTTCTGTTTTCTTTCCTTAAACCGGTCTGCATCACCACAATCAATACATAAACAAATATCAGGATTTTCAATTACATGATTGTCATAGGTACAATAATCCTTGTCCAAAAATTGCAAAAAGGCAGCAATATCATCTTCAATAAGAATATGCGCCTGTTTGCCAAGTTTTCTGAGCGCTATACAGAGTGCTACAGAAGAGCCTAGAGTGTCGCCGTCCATATTTATATGGGTGAACAGCAACACACTCTTTGAAGCCATTAAAATCTCTGCTATCTCTTTTAATGTATTCTTGTTTTTATTCATCTTCTCCATCCGGTTCTTCTTCACTTTTATAGTTTTCTATTCCTAAACTTCCAATTATTTTTGAAATATGTCTTCCGTATTCCAATGATGTGTCCATCTTAAAAATCAGATCTGGAACATGCCTCAATTTTATACTTCTACCAATTTCCCTTTTTATCAAGCCTTTTGCACTTTTAAAAGCAGCAAGGACATCTTCCTTCTCTTTCTGAGCTGTTTCTTCATCATTGCTGCTGCCAAGTACCGTAACATATACAGTAGCATAACTGCCGTCAGAGGTAACCTCCACAGCAGATATGCTAACTAATCCTGATAATCTTGGGTCTTTAATTTCTCTAAGAAGCAATTCTCCAATTAGTTTCTTGATTTCTTCACCGAGACGGCCTTGTCTATACCCTTTGCCCATCTATCAATTACCTTCCTATTTTCTTTCTACCTCTACCATATGGAAGCATTCAATAATGTCACCTTCCTTAAGGTCATTGTAGTTTTCAAAGCCAATACCACATTCAAAGCCATGTTGTACTTCTTTTGCATCATCCTTAAATCTCTTAAGAGATGAAATCTTGCCTTCGTGATAAACAATACCATCACGAACTAAACGTATCTCAGCATTTCTAATAACTTTACCTTCAAGTACATAAGCTCCGGCAATCGTACCTACTCCAGGTACTTTAAACGTAGTTCTTACTTCTACTTTACCCAAAACTTCTTCTTTAAATTCAGGGTCAAGCATACCCTTCATAGCAGCTTCAACATCGTCTATAACATTATAAATTACTCTATAGGTTCTAATTTCAATGCCTTCTCTATCTGCCATAGTAGAAACAGCGGTACTTGGTCTTACATTAAATCCAATAATTACCGCTCCTGAAGTACCCGCTAGCATAACATCTGATTCCGTTATAGTACCTACTCCAGAGTGTATAATTCTAACTCTTACATTTTCATTTTTAAGCTTTTCAAGTGAAGATTCTAACGCTCCAACAGAACCCTGAACGTCACCCTTGATAATTAGGTTAAGTTCTTTCGTTTCACCTTCCTGAATCTGTGAGAATAATTGTTCAAGTGTTGTACTGGCATTTCTAGCAAGTACTTCTTCTCTAAGCTTAGATTTCCTTGTTTCTGCAATTTCTCTAGCATCTTTATCTTCTTTTACTGCATTAAATACGTCGCCCGCTTCAGGAACATCAGTCAGCCCTAAAATTTCAACTGCAGTAGCTGGACCAGCTTTCCTTATAGTGTCACCCTTATAGTTAGTCATCAGTCTGATTCTACCACTGGAAGTACCAGCAACTACACTCATCCCTGATTGTAGCGTTCCATTTGTAACAAGTAGTGTTGCAACTGGGCCTTTGGCTTTATCAAGTCTTGCTTCAATAACAGAACCCATAGCAAGTCTATTTGGATTTGCCTTAAGTTCCATAACTTCAGCCTGAAGTAATACCATCTCAAGTAAGTTCACAATTCCATCTCCCGATTTAGCTGAAACAGGAACTGCAATAGTATCTCCACCCCAAGTTTCTACAAGTATTCCATATTCTGTCAAATCCTGCATAACTTTGTCTGGGTTTGCACCTGGCTTATCAATCTTATTAATTGCAACAATAATAGGAACTCCTGCTGCCTTTGCATGGCTGATGGATTCAACTGTTTGTGGTTTAACACTATCATCAGCAGCAACTACTAGGATTGCTATATCTGCACCATGCGCACCTCTGGCTCTCATAGCCGTAAATGCTTCATGCCCTGGTGTATCAAGAAATACAATTTTCTGACCATTAATCATAACTTCGGATGCACCAATATGCTGAGTAATACCACCTGATTCAGATGCTGTAACATTAGTTTTTCTAATTGCATCAAGAAGTGATGTCTTACCATGGTCAACGTGGCCCATAACAGTGACAATCGGTGGTCTTGGTTTTAAATCTTCCGCCTTATCCTCAAATGTCTCAAGACCTTCTTCAACCACTTCTTCTTCAACCTTACCAATTACTACATTTATGCCAAGCTCCTCAGCCAATACCATAACCGTGTCTTCGTCAACATTTTGATTTATATTTGCCATGATGCCCAGTTTCATAAGCTTCATGATTACGATTGAAGTTGATATTTCAAGCTGCTCACAGAATCCCGCTACAGTAATTGGCACATTTATAACTTTTGTTCCAACTGGAAGTTCTTCCATACTTACTTCTGGTTCCTCAACTATCCTTGGCTTCTGCTGATGTTTCTTAGGTTTAGGTGCTTTTTCAAGAGACCTTGTTGGTTTTGCAGCTGGTTTTGGTTTGCCACCTTTTTCTAGCTTTGCAAACTTATCTCTTTCTTTGTCTTTTTCTTTGTCTTCTCTCTTTATTGTAGGCTTTGAAACGATAGGTGCTGGAATATCCCCGCTTTTATCATGTGGTCTGTCGTTTTTCTGGAATGGCTTTCTATCTCCGCCTCTGTTATCTCTTGAGTCATTGTCCTTATCTTTGTTATAATATGGTCTGTCACCTGCTGGTCTTGCTGGTCTGTCGCCTGCTGGTCTTGCTGGTCTGTCACCCGCTGGTCTTGCTGGTCTGTCACCCGCTGGTCTTGCTGGTCTGTCGCCTGCTGGCCTTGCTGGTCTGTCACCCGCTGGTCTGCCATCATTATTTCTCTGATAATTTCCTCGTCCATTATCATTTCTATTATCTCTTCTTTGTCCCTGATTATCATTTCTATTGTCTCTTCTCTGATAATCATTTCTCTGTCCGCTCTGTCTATTTCCTTCGGCTCTTGCCTGTTCTCTTCTTTCAGCTTCAGCTTTTCTTTTTTCCTCAGCTTTTTCTTTTTCAATTCTGTCAGCTTCAGGATCGAATTTCTTAATAATCTTTAGTCTTTGAGGACCTTCCTGTACTGGTTCTACTTTGATTGTTTCCTGCATTTTTTCTACTTTTACCTCATTATGTTTCACCTCTGGAGCCTTAATTGGTTCTGCTGGATGTTTTGCTTCCTTATCCTCAAATTCTTTAGGAACCACTGGCTTGCCTATAGGTGGTTTGGATCTAGCTGCTTCCGTATCCTTTGGAACTGGCTTACCTACAGGTGGCTTTTGTACTGCAATATTTTTTTCCTGACTCTTAGCTGGTTGTGCCTTGGTATTTTTAGCTGCAGGGCTTACTGTAAGTTTTGCTGCTGCCTTAACTACTACTCTTGGCTCTTCCTCTACTTCTTCTTTTTCTATCTTTTTAGGAGCCGCTTTAACAATCTTTGTTTCAGCACTTGTCTTACCCCTATTTATTGTATTTTTTACTGAAATTGCATCAATATCAGATAGTCCGCTCATATGACTTTTTGCTTCAATCCCCATTGCATTGATTCTTTCCAGTAATTCCTTACTGTTCATGTTCAATTCTTTCGCTAGTTCGTGGATTTTTATTGTCATTAGAACACCTCCTTCTATATAGACTGATCTTCATCAATCTCCTTTAAAATTACGTTTGCAAAATTTTGATCAGTTATGCCAAAAACTCCCCTTCCTGTAGTTCCACAAGCCTGTGATAATTCATCACAAGTGCCATATATACGATATACAACTTTCCATTCAATTGCTGCATTGACAAGCTTTTTCATAGTATTCTCAGAAACATCACTTGCCAGAATTAAAAGTTTTAACTTTTTTTTACTCATAGACAAAAGGCATGTATTATAACCCATAATTAAATTTCTTGAGCGCTTAGCAAACCCTAAATAACTATCAATCTTTTTTCTCATATTTTTTCAATTCCTCAAACAACTTCTCTAGTTGTTCAGCATTTAGTTCCATTTCCAGGTTTCTACCGATTGCTCTTCTCTTTTGTGCTTTTTCAAAGCACTGAGTATCTGGGCATAAATAAACGCCTCTCCCTTTTGCTTTTCCTGTCAAATCAATGGAAACTTCTCCCTCAAAACCAGCAATTCTAAGCAACTGCCCCTTTGGCTTAGACTCCATACATCCAACACATCGTCTCATAGGTATTTTTTTAGTTTTCAAGGCATTCACCCCACTCTTTATTCTTCATCCTCGTATTCGTCCTGCATTACTTCAGGCTCATCATATTCGACAATTTCAACATCATCTGAAAAATACTGAGAATGGCTCTTAATATCTATCTTCCAGCCACAAAGTTTCGCTGCAAGTCTAACATTCTGTCCTTCTTTGCCAATTGCAAGGGATAATTGATAATCTGGTACGATAGCAACTGCAGTCTTTCCCTCTTCATCAACAATAACTCTTTCTACCTTTGCTGGACTTAAAGCACTACTGATTAATTTTTCAGGATCTTCACTCCAATTTATAATGTCAATTTTTTCTCCAAATAATTCATCCACTATGACTTGAACACGGCTTCCTCTTGGGCCTACACATGCTCCTACTGGATCAACATTATCATCTAACGCATACACAGCCATTTTAGTTCTAGATCCTGCTTCTCTTGAAATACTTTTTATTTCAACAACTCCATCTTGTATTTCTGGTACTTCCAATTCAAATAATCTCTTTACCAGTCCCGGATGTGATCTTGAAAGATAAACCTGAGGTCCCTTAGTAGTCTTTTTAACATCCATAATGAAAACTTTAACTCTTCCATTGATTTCATAAGTTTCACCTGGTACTTGTTCTGTTGCTGCAAGAATTCCTTCAGTCTTACCCATATTAATAAAAATGGTATCATTACTTATTCTATGAATCTGTCCTGTAATAATTTCACCCTGTCTATTAATATAATCATCAAAAATCATTCCACGTTCAGCTTCTCTGATTCTTTGAACAACCACCTGCTTAGCCGTCTGTGCTGCAATTCTTCCAAAGTCCTTTGGTGTAACCTGATATTCAATTGCATCTCCTATTTTATATCTTGGATCTATTTCAAGAGCATCTTCTAAAGAAATCTCTATTAAATCTTCCCAAACTTCATCTACAACGTCCTTCTTCATAAAAACGTCTATGTCACCTGTTTCTCTATCAATGTTTACTCTTACATTCTGAGATGTTCCATAGTTCTTTTTATATGCAGATACTAATGCAGATTCGATAGCTTCAATAAGGATATCTTTTGAAATTTGCTTTTCCTTTTCAAGCTCTTCAATGGCTTTTATAAATTCTCTGTTCATTTTCCTGCAAAACCTCCTTTTAAAAAATCACTGCCAACTTTGTTTTAGCTACTTTGCTCATAGGTATTTCTTTACGATTTATTTTTTCATCAATTATCACAAGATTTTCATCTATAATGCCCACAAGTTCTCCTGTAAGCATCTTTCTCCCGTCAATTGCCTGATATAAGTTAACTTCCACCTGTTTCCCTGCATATCGGATAAAGTCTTTTTCCTTAAGTAATACCCTATCCATGCCCGGTGATGAAATTTCAAGATAGTAATTTTGTTCTATAGGGTCAGATTCATCAAGTTTTTCACTTAAAAATCTGCTTACCATTTCACAATCGTCTGTACTAATGTATTCTTCCTCAGATCCTTCTACCTTATCAATATAAACTCTTAAAAACCACTCTTTTGCTTCCTTTACAAATTCTACATTATAAAGTTCCAGACTGTTTTCATTTAAAAATGGATTTAAAATTTCCTCAACTAAGTCTTTTATTTTTACCTTAGCCATCTCGTTCCTTTCATATTCTTTCATAATATTACTTTTTAAATTGTATCACTACAAAAGTAGAAGAGTGGACAATGCCCACTCTTCTAAAAATAAGTCTAAAATTAACAACTTCTTTAAGAATAACATAAAAGGCTTGCAAACGCAAGCCTTTTATTAACATAATGTCCAATATCCTTACATATTCAAAACAGATAATGCTCTTTGAGAATCACTTACCTTCATTATCATAGGTGCAACTCCATGATTCGAATATCCATACATATAAGAAACATTTATACCTGCAGCAGCAAGTTTTCTTAGTGCTTCATATAAAGCACCTGGCGTATCTGGTGTTTCAACACATAATACCTCCACTAAATTTACAGAGAAATCTCGTTCTTTAAGTACATCAACTGCCTTGTGATAATCATCAACTATCATTCTTGCAATACCAAACTCTGTCGCTTCAGCTATGCTTATGGCTGAAATGTTTATGTTATTTTTGCCTAGGATTTCTGTCATTTCTTCTAATCTTCCCGCTTCATTCTGCAAAAATACTGTCACCTGTTTTATAATTTTCATATGCCTATACTGCCCTCCACTTTTAAATATGACGTCTGTCAATTACTCTCTTGGCCTTTCCTTCACTTCTTTCAATGGTTTTATGCTCAGCAAGAGTTACCTTTACACCTATACGAAGTACGCTATTTAATTTATGCTTAATAGAATTTGTAATTCTTTCAAGTTCACCCATTTCGTCAGGAATATACTTTTCGTCAAGCTCAACCTTTACTTCTATTGTATCCATAGTTCCCTGGCGGTCAACTATAATTACATAATTTGCTGAAACTTCTGGTACTTCAAGAAGTACACTTTCAACTTGTGAAGGAAACACATTTACTCCCCTGATTATAAGCATATCATCACTTCTGCCTAATATTTTTCCCATCCTCGCATTTGTCCTGCCACATGCACAAACTTCATGAGTAATACTGCTTAAATCACGTGTTCTATATCTTAATAGAGGCATAGCTTCCTTTGTTAAATGGGTAAAAACAAGTTCTCCTACAGTCCCATCTGCTACCGTTTCAAGTGTATCTGGATTTAATATTTCCGGATAGAAATGATCTTCTGCAACATGCAGCCCATTCTGCTCATCACAACTCATGGCTACACCTGGTCCCATAATTTCACTAAGTCCATATATATCATATGCCGTTAGTCCAAGCCCCTCTTCGATTTTCTTTCTCATTTCATTGCTCCATGGTTCCGCACCAAAAATACCTATTCTAAGAGAAAGCTCCTCAGGTTTAATCCCTGCTTCTTCTAGCGACTCCGCTAAAAACATGGCATAGGAAGGTGTACATGCAAGTATAGTAGATTTAAAATCTTTCATAAGTGTAAGTTGATTTCTAGTGTTTCCTCCAGAAATAGGAATAACACCTGCCCCAAGTTTTGTTGCTCCATCATGAAGTCCAAGGCCGCCAGTAAACAACCCATACCCATATGCAATCTGTATTACGTCTTTATTGGTTCCACCTGCACAGCAGATAGACCTTGCTACGCATTCTGAGAAATTGTCTAAATCTTTTCTTGTATACGGTACAGCTGTAGGTTTTCCTGTAGTTCCTGAAGATGCATGAAGCCTGACAAATTGACTTTCAGGTGCAGCACAAAGTCCAAAGGGGTAATTATTTCTTAAATCTTTTTTTGTTGTGAAAGGCAGTTTTACTATATCATCAATCGTTTTTATATCTCCAGGTTCTACTCCAAGTTCCTGCATCTTTTTTCTATAAAATTCAACATTTTGATAAACTCTTGCAACAGTATCTCTTAATCTTCGACTCTGTACCTCACGTCTTTGTTCGACATCCATGCATTCAGCAGTTTCATTCCAAATCATTTTTCTAATTCTCCTTTTCATTCTAGTATCTTACTTTTATCTTTAAAGTCAGCACCTCTGTTATTTGTTAATCAAAACAACAAAAAAGACTTTCCTTCTCCTAAGAGACGGAAAGTCCGCGGTACCACTCTTATTGCCTGCTAAGGCCACTCAGGACAAACATCCTTATCTCTGTTACGGGAGATCCCGTGCACACCTACTGTCTGATAAATCAGCTTGTTCAGCATGCCAGCTCAAGGGGGAACTTCAATTACAGTCTCACCATCGGCTTCCAGCTACACCGACTCTCTGGAGGTGAATACAATAATTTACTTTACCCTATCATCGCATTTGTATATTTTTTATTTAATTTCACTAATTTTAACTTATTTTTTTGTATTTGTCAACAATTTTATTGTTAAATACTTTTAATTACCTCTACGCCCTTTTCCTCTAGTAAATTTTCAGCTTTAGCTATATCATCTACCTTAAGAACAAAGTATTGGTCTTCATTTTTTCTGACAACAAAAGAATAAATGTAATCGATATTTATATCATTTTCACCAAGCAGTTTAAAAACAGCAGTCAGGCTACCTCTTTTATCTTCGGGGTTTATGGTTAATATATTACTTTTTTTAGCTACAATACCTTTTTCTGCCAAATATTTAACTGCTTTTTCAGGATTGTCAACCACCGTTCTCAAAATGCCATATTCTGTAGTATCAGAAACCGATATAGCTCTTACATCAATTTCTGCTTCACAAAATGTCTCCGTTATTTCCGCTAAGGCTCCTTTTTCATTAGGAATTAAAATAGATAATTGTTTAATAGCCATTTACTTTATCCCCTCTTTTCTCAAATCAATAACTCTTTTAGCTTTTCCTTCAAATCTCTCAAGTGTTCTAGGCTGTACAAGTGTTACTTTAGCATCCAGTCCAAGAACTGTTTTTAATCTGTTTTTAATTACTTTATTCAAGCTTTCTAATTTTCCAAAGGAATCCAAGAAATCAGCATCTGACAATTCAACAATAACTTCAATTCTATCAAGATAACCTTTTTTAAATACTTTGATTTGATAATGCGGGCCAATTCCCTGTGTACTGATCAGCACTTCTTCTATCTGTGATGGAAATACATTTACTCCCCCAAGTATAAGCATATCATCAGATCTTCCCTGAATTTTTGACATTCTCACCGTAGTTCTTCCACACTGGCACTTTTCATAACTGAGAGAAGTTATATCCTTTGTTCTATACCGTATAATAGGCAGACCTTCTTTACTTATTGTTGTAATAACCAGTTCTCCCACTTCACCTTCGCCTAACACTTCTCCAGTTTCAGGATTAATAATCTCTGGCATAAAGTGATCCTCGTTAATATGCATTCCACTAAGTGCCTGACATTCTCCTGCAACTCCAGGACCAATCAGTTCACTCATACCATAGTTTTCAGTAGCAAATAGCCCCCATGTATCATTCAGCTCTTTTCTCATGGCTTCAGTGGAACCTTCTCCACCAAATAATCCCCATTTTAAATGCAGATCCTTTGCAGGGTCAATCCCCATTTCTTTTGCTATTTCTGCCATATGAAGTGCATAAGAAGGTGTACTAATCAGTGCTGTAGTTTCCATATCCTGCATCATCATAATCTGTTTTTTAGTATTTCCACTGGACATAGGGATAACTGCTGCTCCAACTTCTTCAAGCCCCTGGTTCAGGCCTAATGCCCCTGTAAACAATCCATAGCCAAAAGATATCTGAGCTGTATCTCCTGCGGTAACGCCTGCCATAGAAACAATTCTTGCCACCATCTCTCTCCACATGGCTAAATCATTTCTTGTATATCCTACTACAGTTGGTTTTCCTGTAGTTCCTGAAGATGCATGGAATCTGACCAATTCATTCCTGGGTACTGAAAATAGTCCGCAAGGATATGTATCTCTAAAATCACCCTTCACTGTAAAAGGTAGCTTCTTTAAATCATCAAGAGTTTTTATATCACTTGGAAGAATACCCCTTTCATCAAATTTAGCCTTATAATGCGGAACCTTATTATAAACACGCTCTACAGTGGCTTTCAATCTTTGTAACTGTATTTCTCTAAACTGTTCCCGTTCAAAAGTCTCTTCTTTACTCCAAATTTTCGTTTGCAACATTTTTACTTCCTCCTACATTTCCTACTATTCTACATTTCTAAATGTGCATTGCATTAAGTTTATCAGATAATCTTACAAATTTCCACCCGTTCTTTGTGAATATCAACAAAAATGCAGTAATATCATATTTTCACATAACATTACTGCATCACATAATTAAAACAAACACAATTGGTCTGATTCAGGAAGTCCTTTTAACACACCATGGTTACGTAGAGCCTCTATAGCTGTTTTATTGGCTTTAGCACGCTCCCTGATTTCTTCTATGGTCTCAAATGGCTGTATTTCATATTCTTCTACGATAGCTTTAGCAGCATTTTCTCCTACTCCCCCTAAAGCGACGAATGGTAGTAAAACCTTTCCGTCTTTTGCGTAGAATTTTGTTGCATGGGATATACCCAGCTGTGCCTCCATAAATTCATAACCTCGGGAATACATTTCATATGCTACTTCCAGAACAATCACTTCATCCTCTTCTTTCTTCGTAGCATTTTTACCTTTAGCCAGAATCCCATCCATTTTTTCTAGAACGGCTGCTGACCCCTTTAAAATTGTATCCGCATCGAATTCACTCACTTTAGTCGTAAAATATGTTGCATAGAATTCTACCGGATAGTAAACCTTAAAATACGCAATTCTATAAGACATCATTACATAAGCTACCGCATGGGCTCTTGGGAACATATACTTGATTCTCCTGCAGGATTCAATATACCATTCAGGTACATCATTTTCCTCCATTAAGGCTACATCTTCGTCCGTTACCCCTTTACCCTTTCTAACTTTTTCCATTATAGTAAAAGCACTCTTCTTCGGAAGCCCTTTTAAAATTAAATAGTTCATTATGTCATCTCTGGTAGAAATGGCGTCTTTAATAGTAGTCTGCCCCGATTTGATCCATTCCTGGGCATTATTAATCCATACATCCGTGCCATGAGAGAATCCTGAAATTCGTACATAATCTGCAAATCTGGTCGGCTGAGTATCATCCAGCATCTGTCTTGTGAACTTCGTTCCAAATTCAGGTATTCCATAGCTTCCATGAACAAATCTATAATCCGGTTCCTTGATATCAAGCCCCTCTATTCCATTAAATATACTATTTACCCTTGCATCAGACAGTGGCACTTGTGTTAACGGGTCCAGACCAGTCATATCCTGTAGATGCCTAATCATGGACGGCACATCGTGTCCAAGTATATCTAGTTTTAACAGGTTTTGATCAATGGAGTGATAATCAAAATGTGTAGTGATGAAATCTGAGTTCACATCATTAGCTGGATGCTGAACAGGGCAGAATTCGTAGATTTCATGATCATCTGGAACAATTATAATCCCGCCGGGATGCTGTCCAGTAGTTCTCCTCACACCAGTGCAGCACTCTGCCAGACGTTCTACTTCGTATTTATTGACAGGAATCTGCCGTTCCTCAAAATACTTCATTACAAACCCATATGCTGTTTTGGTGGCAACTGTACCAATCGTTCCTGCTTTGAATACATTCTTTGCACCAAAGATTTCATCAACATATCTATGGGCAACAGGCTGATATTCACCAGCAAAGTTAAGGTCAATATCCGGTTCTTTGTCTGCTTCAAATCCCAAGAAAGTCTGAAAAGGTATGGTAAACCCGTCTTTTTTCAACCGAGTACCACACTTAGGGCAGTCTTTATCCTCCATGTCCACACCGCAATCATATTCCTTGTTGTCACCCCATTCCAGATATTTACAATTTGGGCATATGTAATGTGGCGGCAACGGATTTACTTCTGTAATACCCGCCATTGTAGCCGCAAAGGAAGAGCCCACGGATCCTCGTGACCCAACTAAATACCCATCACTTAAAGACTTCTGTACAAGCATTTCTGCGGCAATATACATTACTGCATAACCTTCACGAATAATTGGCACAAGTTCAGCATCAAGTCTCTCTTGAATCTCTGCTGGCAGTGGATTTCCGTAAATACTCCATGCACGTTCATAGCACTTAGTCTTTAAAGTTTCTTCAGCATTCTCAATTTTAGGTGGATACTTTTCTTTTGGGACTGGTCTGATAACATCAATCCTGTCTGCAATCATGTTTGTATTGTCAATTACCACCTTTTCTGCCATTTCTCTTCCTAGATATTCAAACTCTTCAAGCATTTCTTGTGTAGTTCTTAAATACAGACCTTGTCCGCCACCATCTTTATATCCCTGACCTGCCATAAGTATATTTCTATACAACGCTGCCTCTGGTTCAGAATAATGGGCATCTGTTGTTGCTACTACAGGTTTATTGTATTTTTGGCCTAACGCAATAATCTGTCTGTTTAAATCTTTAAGTCCTTCTTTATCTTTAACTACGCCTTTGTCAATAAGGAATTGGTTATTTATAATAGGCTGTATTTCAAGATAATCATAATAATTAACTAAGTATTCTATTTCTTCTTCACTCTTTTTCTCAAGAACTGCTCTAAATACTTCCCCCGCTTCGCAGGCAGCACCTATAATCAACCCTTCTCTATGAGCTGTTAAAACTGATTTAGGGATTCTAGGTCTTTTGTAGAAATAGTGCAAGTGAGAGATGGATACTAATTTATATAAGTTCTTTAATCCCTCCTGGGTACTGGCTAAAATAATGATATGATTGGTTTGTTTTTTCTTGTACTCTATCGTACCATCTGGATTTATACAATCCTTGTCGTCAAAAACATATCCCTCCATACCATATATTATTTTCATCTCTGAACCCTTACTTAGAGAATGAGATGCTTCAGGAAATCCTTGCACTACACCATGGTCTGTAAGTGCCATAGCACTATGCCCCCATCCTTCATGCATTCTGACCATGTCCTTAATTTCATTAAGTCCATCCATAGCACTCATTTTAGAATGTGCATGAAGTTCAACTCTCTTTCTTTCACATGTGTCTGTTCTCTTCTTAATTTGACCTTTCTCAATATCCCGAGCCATAACAACAACTATGTTTTCATATGTATCCCACTCGGCATTACCTCTGATTTTAACAAAATCTCCATTCTTTAAGTGTTCGTCAATTTCATTCCACTTATTTTCAGATGTAAAGGCTTTAACACAAAGTGATGTAGACTGGTCTGTTATCAGTAAAGTAACTAACTTCTTCTCGTTTTTAATTGTTCTGTTATCTTTTCTAAAAAGTATACCTTCTACCGTTACTTGACCGCTATCCTGTGAAACACTTGACAGCTTTACTGGCATAGTATTAATTGCATCCCCCAGGATTCTATTTCCTACAACTGGTTCTTCTTTTCTTCGTTTCTGCCATTTATTACCGTTGTTGCCATTTGCATTGCTATCTCCAGTAAAGCTGCTGCCATTATTTGAATTTGCCGGTGCCGCAGGTCTTGATGCTGCAAGGCTTGCAGCTTTCTTTTGTTCTTCCTGCACCTGTTTTTCTTCTAATTCTTGCATTGTTTTTTTCTGTTTCGCAAGTTTTTGATACTCATCTTTATGATTCTCAAAAATAACCTTGACCTCTATGTCGAAGTCCCTCTTTAAGATTTGTTCGAACAATTGGGATACTCTGTCATTAAGGTCTTTTACAACCACTGCTCCCAATGCATATACCGTCAATACTCCGTCCTTTACAACTGAATCTTCTGGAAAAATAGTTTTTGTACTCCTTGCATATTCTCCATTAACCTCATCAATCATATGTTCAATACAGAGTTTTATAATTTCATCCGTTGTTTGAATCAGATTTTTATACTTAAAATGAAGTCTAACATCTTTTAATCCTTGTATCTGATTTATAACTACCGCTTTTATTTTCTCTACATCTTCAAAGGGCATAACAAAATTGAGCTCGATATCTAATGAAAGTGTTGCACTTTCCTGTGACATCTGAGCTCTTCCTAGCGAAAATTTATAACTGTCTCTTGGATGTTGTCCAAGCTTAGTCCAATTTATAATCCCTTCTATCAAATTTATCATTATATAATGTTTTCCTCATTCATAATTTTATTTTTATAATATCATGTGCTAAAAAGCAACCTTATATATTATAAACCGAATCCCGCCCTTTGTACACCTGGTTTTGTTTCATGTTATAGATCGAAAGCGTACCAAAATTGTGGGTAACTCAGTTACAGCAAACCTATAACCCTTGTAATCCAGTAATTCCAAGCTGTACAAGCCTCTGATTTATCCACATAGGGGCCGGGATAAAATTGTATACAATTTCTTTCAAGTGTGTGGAAAAGTAACCAAACGTTTAAAATCTAGGCTGTCCTGGGCTGTGGAAAAAAGACTGTGCTTTTTCTCTCCATGCCAGCTCATCCACAGCATTGCTAACATCAAGTTTTATGCCATGCTCTACTTTTTCATGAGTATGCGGTTTTACTGTTACAAAGGTAACATAGCCTTCTGCTTTTACTTCATCTGTAACTTCAGAGATGAGTGCAACCCTCATGGTAAGACTCGTCCTTCCAACTCTTACTAAAGTACTGCAATAGCTTATTATTTCACCTGGGTCTACCGATTTACTAAAGCTGAATTGATGGGTATTTCTGTATAGTAGGCCATGTCTTTCGCCATGTTCAAGTGCTGCTGCAATAAAAGCAGCTTCTACCATCCACTCTATACCTCTTCCTGCATACAAATTTTCGTGATGATTCAAATCTTCCATCTTAACCATATGTGTTGCTTTATATGTTTTCATTACGCTTTCCCTCCGAAAGTTAGTCTAATTAACAATTACTTATCAAGTTCACCAGTTCATCAACAATCATACTTTCAGAAACAGTTTTAACTATTTCACCTTTTGCAAACAGAACCCCTTTTCCATCACCGCCTGCCACTCCAAAATCAGCCTCTTTGGCCTCCCCCGGTCCATTTACCACACATCCCATAACAGCTACCGTTATGGGTGGTAACCCCTTGGCTTCCCTCAGAGGTTCTATTTTCTTAACCGCTTCTTCAACCTGCAGCGCAATACTCTCCAAATCCACTTTAGTTCGACCACAAGTTGGACAAGAAATAAGATTTATGCCAGAGGACCTTATACCAATAGACTTTAATATATCTCTTGCAAAAAATACCTCTTTTACCGGATCACCAGTTAAAGATACTCTCATAGTATCTCCTATTCCAGCCAGCAAGAGTCCACCAATGCCAATTGCTGATTTTAATTTTCCACTGTTTACCGTTCCAGATTCCGTTATCCCTATATGAAGCGGATGCTGCGTCTGCTTAAAGATTAGCTTATGCGCTTCATAGTTAAGTCTTACATTGGAAGATTTAAGTGAAATAACAATGTCATCAAAATCCATATCTTCTAGCAATTTAACGTTGTGCAAAGCGCTTTCTGCAAGGCCTTCTGCAGTTACTCCCCCATTTTTTTTCACAATATCCTTTTCTAGGGATCCAGAATTAACTCCCACCCGAATTGGTATATTTCTTTCTTTTGCAGCCTCCACCACAGCTTTTATGCGGTCAACACTTCCTATATTTCCTGGATTTATCCTTACTTTATCCGCTCCATTCTTTATAGCTGCTATAGCAAGTCTATAGTCAAAATGTATATCTGCTACAAGTGGAATTTTTACATTCTTTTTTATTAGTGAAAATGCCTCTGCTGCCTCCATGTCAGGAACTGCCAGCCTGACAATCTCACAGCCTGCTTCTTCCAATGCTCTTATCTGCTCTGTCACGTTCTTTACATCCCTCGTATCCACATTGGTCATTGACTGAATAGATATGGGAGCCCCTCCACCAATTATTATATTACCACATCTTACACTTTTTCTCATAACTCCTCCATATAAAAAATGTAGCTTCGCCACTAGGAAAATCTATCGATATTTCCTATTATATTAAAAAGCAGAGAAAATTTTCCTCTGCCTCTGTCTTACTGCTTTTAATTCAAAATAAATCTGCCAATATCCTGCCATGTTACATATATCATAAGAGCAAATAATAGCATGATACCTACAAAATGTACTTTGGCTTCTATTTCATCCGTAATGGTCCTTCCTGTAACCTTACGAATAATTAAAAATACCAAACGTCCACCATCAAGGGCTGGAAACGGAAGCATATTCACAATGGCCAGATTCAAACTTATTAATGCGGCTAGATTTGCTACATATATAAATCCGTATTTGACAGAATCGCTTACTGCCACAGTTATGCCTATTGGGCCTGTAAGTTCCTTCGTAGAAACCTCTCCAGTAACAAGCTGCCCTATTACCTCAACCATTTTAACAGTCATAACCCATGTAGATTCTGCACCTTTCTCTAGTGCTGTAAATGGATTTCTTGAAACTTCAGGCAGTATACCTACAATCTTCCTTCCTGTACCTTCTTCCTCAACTAAATTCATAGTGAAACTTATATCCTTGCCATCTCTATCAACAACAATTTCTACCTTTTCACCTTTTTGATCTGAAATAGCTTCAGTTATATCATTCCAGTCTTTAATTGCCTGTTGTTGAATACTAATAATCTTATCTCCAGAAAGAATGCCTGCTTCCTTGGCAGGGCTTACATCACTAAATCCGTCAATAGTAGTAGTAGGAACTCCAATATAAAGTACAATTCCTGCAAGGACAACAATAGCAAGAACAAGGTTCATAAAAGAACCTGCCACTATAATAATGGCTTTTGCCCAAAGAGGCCTTTTGCCAAAAGATCGTTCATCCTCGGATTCATCATCTTCTCCCTCCATGGCACAAAATCCACCGATGGGAAAAAGTCTCACTGAATACTGGGTTTCGCCTTTCATTTTCTTAAGTAGCACAGGCCCCATCCCCACTGAAAATTCATTTACTTTAACACCTACAGATTTTGCTGCGATAAAATGTCCACCTTCATGGACAAGTACTAATATGCAGAACATAATTAATGCATAAATAATTGTCATAATAATTCCCCCTATTTTAACAGCTCATATACCATACTTCTAGCTGCCTTATCTGCCTCTAAAATATCATCCAACCCCAAATTATATGTTGGTATATGTGCATTCAGTATTCTTTCTATAGTATTCTGAATATCTATAAATTTAATCTTCTTTTCTAAAAATAGTTGAACTAGAGCTTCATTTGCCCCATTCATGGCTGCAGGATACGTTCCGCCTTTTTCTGCCACTTCGTAAGCAAAAGCTATGGTCTTAAACACTTTTAAATCCGGTTTTTCAAAAGTCAAATGTGAACCCAGTCCAAATAAATCCAATGGTTCAAAAGTATTTTCTATTCTATTTGGATAACCAAAAGCATAACTAATAGGTACTCGCATATCTGGAGCTCCCAGCTGGGCTATAATAGAATTGTCAACATACTCTACCATAGAATGCACTACACTTTGAGGATGTACTGCAATTTGTATTTTAGCTACAGGAACATTAAACAGCCATTTTGCTTCTATAACTTCAAGACCTTTGTTCATCATGGTCGCTGAGTCTATGGTTATTTTATTTCCCATATTCCAGTTTGGATGTTTTAAAGCCTGCTCTAAAGTAACCTTTTCAAGTTCTTCCAAGGTATAACCTCTAAAAGGTCCTCCTGAAGCAGTTAAGTAAATTTTCTTTAACTGCTCCTGTTTATTTCCCTGAAGGGACTGAAAAATGGCACTATGTTCACTATCTACAGGCAGCATTTTAATATTATTTTTTTCGACCTGTTTCATAACGATTTCTCCGCCTGCCACAAGTGTCTCTTTATTGGCTAAAGCTATATCTCTGCCTTTGCATACAGCATGATATGTAGGCACCAGACCCATCATTCCCACAAGAGAATTAAGCAAAAGATCATACGGTGACTCAGCGGCCGTAATAAGCCCTTTCATACCATGCATTACTTCTATATAACCATATTTTTTGCTTAATTGCAAAGCATCCTCTTCTTTGTCTACTACAACCATTTCCGGTCTGAACTTCTCAATCTGAGCACAAAGCATCTCAATATTCCTCGCGCACGAAAGCACCGTTACCTTCAATTGGTCACGGTTTCTGTCAATGATATCTAATGCCTGAGTTCCTATAGATCCAGTACTTCCTAAAATTGCAATTTTCTTCATTATCTATCCTCTATAAAACTAATGAAATATAATAATAAATCATTGGTGCAGTAAATAACACACTATCAAACCGATCAAGTATACCACCATGCCCTGGTATTAAATTGCCATAATCTTTTATACCCATTTTTCTCTTAAATATAGATGCTGTTAAATCACCAAACTGTGAAACAACACCTCCAAGAACTCCTATAATGATACAGTGTATCAGCAGCCTCGGAATCAATATATAACCAAACAATCCACATAAGATAACACTTCCTAAAATCCCCCCTATAGAACCCTCTATGGTCTTCTTAGGACTAATTGTAGGGCAAAGCTTGTGTTTTCCAAAGGCATATCCTGTAAAATAAGCCATTACATCTGTTCCAAAAGCAGTTAGAAATATAAGCCATACGAGAATGCCATATTCGCCAGTCTGTTCTACTAAAGTAACATGAAAAGAGAAAAATACTACATAGAATATTCCCGTAATAGTCGCCATTGCATCTTCAAGTTTTCTTTCTTCAATCTTAAATAAATATAAAAGACTTAAAAGAACTGCCCCAAAGAACCATAACATATACCACCTAAATTCTGCTGTAAATAAATTCACACCATATAACGCTAACGCGCTAACGTATGCTACGATGTAAGCAGGCCTAATTTCCATTGCTTTAAATCCGTTAAAAAATTCCCTGACACCCATAATACCTATAGCAAAACAGGTAAGCATAAGAACTTTTCCACCTAAAAATATCAATATACCAAACGGCAGCATTATTAATCCTGATAATACTCTTGTTTTCACACTCTACCTCCCGCCAAAGCGTCTTCTTCTGCTTTGGTATTCTTCTATACATTTTTCATATACTTCTGGTGAAAAATCTGGCCAGAGTACATCTGTATATACAAATTCACTATATGCAATCTGCCAAAGCAGATAATTGGATAACCTCTTTTCTCCACTGGTTCTAATCACCAGCTCAGGATCCGGTATGTTGTTAAAAAGTTCTCCTGTATATAAATGGTGGCTAATAGTATCCTCTGTGATATCTTGAGGCTCCATTATACCTGCCTTTATTTTCTCTCCAATTAAAGTTACCGCCTTTGTTATTTCATCTCGGCTGCCATAATTTAATGCGATATTAAATTGTAGCCCCGTATTGTTTTCTGTTGTTTTTAAAGCTTTATTCAATCTATCTACAGATTCTTTTGGTAATTTTGAATAATCACCTAATATCTTTACTTTAACATTGTTTTTATGAAGTTCTTTAAGCTCTTTGTCTACATAAATTACAATAAGCCTAAATATACCGCTTACTTCCTCTACCGAACGTTTCCAATTTTCTGTAGAAAACGCATAAACTGTAAGATATTCAACTCCAAGAGTGGAAGATCTTTTTACAATCTCTTTCATTGCCCTCATGCCTGCGTTGTGGCCTGCCATTCTTGGCACACTATTTTTTACGGACCATCTGCCGTTACCATCCATAACTATTGCAACATGTTTAGGTATTCTATCCATATCCAACATACAATTATTCCTTTTCTTTAAAAACGGATATGGCTGACATCAGCCATATCCGCCATAAATTCATATTAAACTTCTAAGATTTCCTTTTCCTTTGCAGCAATTATGTCATCGATATCCTTGGTTACCTTGTCAATCTTCTTCTGAATCTGGTCCAGCTGCTTCTTTAAGTCGTCTTCTGTAAGCTCTCCTGCCTTTTCCTGCTTCTTAAGCTCATCATTAGCATCTCTTCTTTCATTTCTTAAAGCAACCTTTGCATCTTCTCCATATTTCTTTACAGATTTAGAAATTTCTTTTCTTCTTTCTTCTGTAAGCTGCGGTACAGTTAATCTAACTGTCTTTCCATCATTAGATGGTGCCATACCAAGATTTGCAATATTTATAGCTTTTTCAATATCTGAAATTGATTTTGGATCAAAAGGTGCAATTAATAAAGTTCTTGGTTCTGGAGCAGAGATATTTGCTAAATTCTTAAGCGGTGTTGGGCTTCCGTAATACTCCACCATAACCTTGTCCAATAAGGCTGGGTTAGCTCTTCCTGCTCTAACTGTGTTTAATTCTTCCTTTAGAACTGAAATAGTTTTAGACATTTTCTGTTCAAGGGCTTCCTGCACATTCATACTCATAAGTAATTCTCCTCCTACACTCTTTTAAACTTTACTTTACAATCGTGCCTATTTTTTCACCATTTATGGCTTTTAACATGTTTCCCTTTTCTGCCACTCCAAATACATGAATTGCAATATTGTTTTCCATGCATAGTGTAGCAGCTGTAATATCCATAACTCCAAGCTGTTTTTCAATCACTTCCTTGTGAGTTAATTGTTCATACTTGACTGCATTTGGATCCTTCTCAGGATCTGCAGAATATACAGCATCAACCTTTTTAGCTAAAAGAATAACGTCAGCATTTATTTCAGCAGCTCTTAAAGCTGATGTAGTATCTGTTGAAAAGAAAGGACTTCCTGTTCCTGTGCCAAAGATAACAACATTATTTTCTTCTAAATTTTTAATTGCTTTTTTTCTATTATACGGTTCAGCAATTTGTGTCATAGTAATAGCTGTTTGTACAACTGTAGGCAATCCCTGCTTTTCAAAAGCATCTTGTAGTGCCATTGCATTCATAGTAGTTGCAAGCATACCCATGTAATCTGCAGTAGCTCTGTCAATGCTCTGGCCTGTTCTACCTCTCCAGAAATTTCCACCTCCAACTACAATAGCAACTTGAACTCCCAAGTCGTGAATTTCTTTAACCTGTGCTGCAACACCCAAAAGCATTTCATCACTTATACCAAATTTGTCAGGTCCTGCAAGTGCTTCACCACTAACTTTTAAAAGAACTCTTTTATATTTAGGCTCCATATTTTTCTCCTTGTATAAAAATTGAGGATACCTTACCGATATCCTCAACATTATACCATAAACTATTTTACGGTTCACCTATTTTACGAATTTTTTATTAAACAATTACCATAAACTTTTCCAATTTCCTCTACAATTTCGTCATCTAAGCTTCCACCTTCTACAAGATTTCTTAATATTTCCATGGACTTATCATGTGACATACCTTTTTTGTACGGTCGTTCTTCTGTCAAAGCTTGATAAATATCCAAGCAAGCCATTAAACGTTCATTAAATCCCAATCCGTCCGCGGTCTTTCCAAAGGGATAACCCTTACCATTTAGCTTCTCATGATGTAGCGAGGCCCACTTTGTTATGTCCTCAAATCCCTTAATCTTACTTAAAATATCATACGTATAATAAGCATGATTTTGAATGTACTTATATTCCTGTTCTGTAAGCTTGTCCGGCTTTTCCAATATATCTTTATCGATTACTAATTTACCAATATCATGCACTGCTCCAGCCACAAACATTTTTGTAACTGTGATGTCATCAAATCCAAAATGCTTTGACATGTAGGCAGCCTTTTCTGCTATTCCCAAAGAATGGTGTCCCGTAAATTCAGACTTATAATCTATAATTTTTGCAAACATCCCTGCAAAATCCATAAGTTCTTTTTCTGAATAGTCCCGTTCGGTATCGTCAAGACTCTGTGCTAAAAGCCGCTCTATTTCATCACTCTTTAGCTCATCTAACTCTTCATAATGAATCGCCCCGTGAAAGGCCTCCACACATTGTTTTGAAAACAGTATATCTGTATTTTTATCAATGAAGTCAAATAATTTTTGATACTTCCTTTGATTAATAAAGCTTAAATCCCAATTTGCATCTATCTGGTCTGCCATATGTATAAGTTGGGCAAATAAAGGCGTCTGTTCCGCCGTTTTTCCAAAAGGGCCACTCCCATCCGCATTTTCATGATGATACAAAACCGCATTTTTCGCCTCTATACAGAGTGGGACTTTGTCCATATTTTGTTCACCTAAAATACAATGGGTCCCTTCGTTAAAATATTGTTTTTCTTCATATATATTAACTCCTTTAAAATATTCTGCCTGTATATACTCTGTTAAAGCATTATCATGTAATATAGCACATGCGGCTAAATCTACTAACAGTGGCTGTGGTAAATTCAAATACTTTCCCATTAATATACATAAATATGCTACACGTTTCCCATGATGAGTAGTAACCCCTATCATCTCGTGCTCTACACAATCCAAAGCATATGAAAAAGCATATAACATATCATTAAAACTCAGCTTCATTTATTTTGCGACCTTTCTTCATTTCTTCTTCCATTAATATTTACCCTTGGAATATATTTGTAAACAAAGTTTTATTTATTGTATCTTAATTTAAAATTTTTTATAAAAAAAGGCTGTTAGGATATCCCCAACAACCTTAATATAATCATTTATATAGTATTTAATTAGTTTCCAAGCTGTGCTGCTACTTCAGCTGCGAAATCTTCTTCTTTCTTTTCGATTCCTTCACCAACTTCAAATCTTACCATGGATACTACTTTAATTGGCTTACCAATTGTCTTACCCACTTCGTCAACGTACTGTTTTACAGAAAGATCTCCATTTTTAACGAATTTCTGTTCAACTAGGCAAGTTTCCTTAAGTTCTTTCTTAAGTCTTCCAACTACCATTTTTTCCACGATGTCTGCTGGCTTACCTTCAGCAAGAGCCTGCTGAACTAAAATCTTCTTCTCATGTTCAAGGTGCTCTTCACTGATAGCTGATTCATCAATAAACTGAGGGTTCATTGATGCCACCTGCATAGCTACATCCTTACCAACAACTGCTACTTCCTCAGCTGTAGCTTCAGTTTCAAGACCAATAACTACACCAATCTTACCACCACCGTGGCTGTATCCAACATAAACACATCCTGGTTCTTCCATCTTGTGGAATCTTCTAACGTTCATGTTTTCACCGATTTTAGCAATCTTATTGTTAAGTGCATCCTGAACAGTACCTTCGTTTTCATAAGGAAGAGTCATGAAGTTTTCAAGTGAATCGTCTGCAGTTTCTAAAGCCATATCAGCTAATTTTGCTACAAACCCTACAAATTCATCATTCTTAGCAACGAAATCTGTCTCAGAGTTTACTTCAATAATAGCAGCTTTCTTAGCATCACCAGAGAAAGCAAACTTTACAAGTCCTTCAGCAGCAACTCTTCCAGCTTTTTTAGCAGCCTTAGCTAGTCCTTTTTCTCTTAAAAGATCTACTGCCTTGTCCATATCTCCATCAGCTTCTACTAAAACTTTCTTACAATCCATCATGCCTGCGCCTGTCATTTCACGCAGTTCTTTTACCATCTGTGCTGTTACAGCCATCTGTATTTCCTCCTCAAATTTGATAGATTCGTGCAGAATAACTACACGAATCCAATTCACAATTCAAATTAATATCTTATGCTTCTTCAGCAGCAACTACTTCTTCAATTGAAGTTGGAGCAGCTTCTTCTTCTACTGCTACTACCCCTTCATCAAAGCTTTCGCCCTGATTTGCTTCAATGATAGCGTCTGCCATTCTTCCTGCGATTAGCTTTACAGCTCTGATTGCATCATCATTTGCAGGAATAATATAGTCAACGTCATCTGGATCGCAGTTAGTATCTACGATACCGATGATTGGAATTCCAAGAATTCTTGCTTCTTTAACAGCAATTCTTTCTTTCTTAGGATCAACGATGAATAATGCACCTGGCATACCCTTCATTTCCTTAATACCACCTAAGAACTTTTCAAGCTTTTCTAATTCTAACTTCAGCTTACCAACTTCCTTCTTTGAAAGCTTTTCAAAAGTTCCATTAGATTCCATATCCTGAATTTCATATAATCTCTTGATTCTTCCAGCGATAGTCTTATTGTTTGTAAGCATACCACCTAGCCATCTTTCGTTTACAAAATACATACCGCATCTCTTAGATTCATCAGCAATTGCAGCCTGTGCCTGCTTTTTAGTTCCTACGAAAAGAATTGGCTTTCCAGATGCTCCAACTTCCTTCATAAATTCATAAGCTTCATCAATCTTTCTTACTGTCTTCTGAAGGTCAATAATATAGATTCCATTTCTTTCTGTGAAAATATAAGGAGCCATCTTAGGGTTCCATCTTCTTGTCTGGTGTCCAAAATGTACACCTGCTTCTAGTAATTGTTTCATTGAAATTACTGCCATTGTTTTTCCTCCTGGTTTTTCTTCCACCGCGATTTACCCTGAAAACAACCATTACGGCACCTGTGTTCAAGTCGTCCGGTGTGCAAAATAATAAAAATGTTATGGTTTTGTGCTTATTTTTATATACAACTAAGTGTTATCTTACACAAATAACCATCAAATACTATACTACAAAAATATAGTATTTGCAACAAAAAACTTTGCTAAATGTAAAGTTTTTTGTTGCAGTTATTAACTATCACCCACTCTCCAAGTGAAAATATATTTTTAATATTTTTACGTTTCAGACTGTAGTGCGAACTCTAAAAATGCTTTTTTCGCACCATGAAAACTTTGCCTGCCTATCCTTATATCATTTCCATCAGAAAAATATATTACCTGATCCCCCATTTTAGTAACTTTATCAAGATTAATTACATAGCTCTTATTACATTTGTAAAACTCCTCTGGTAAATGTTCTACATAATTTTGTATTTTTCCATATGTGCCGCAAACCTCAGAATTTAAATGAAATAAAACTTTACGCAGATTCTGTTCAACAAAAATAATTTCTTGAGGAAGTATCTTTCTAACTTCCCCCCTGAATTTAATAATAATGCAATTTTCCTTCATAAACCATCCTCCATATAATGTAGAGAGTGGATTAAATTAATACATCTTTAAGTTTAGATTATAAAATTGGGATAGTCATAAAAAATGTGGTTTCCGCCCTTTGCACTTCCTTTTTTATATAATAGAAAATATCGATAGATTTTTCTATTATATAAAAAAAAAGCGAGTAAATACTCGCTTTAAATTAATAGTTCCTTGTATAAGTAATTAAATCTTCTGCAATTTCGTTTGCTGCAATTGATACAGGCTTTTCAGTAGAAGCTTCCGTAAGTTTGGGTTTACCGTCAATAATATCTCTGGCCCTCTTCGCTGCTAATATCACAAGTGTGTATCTGCTGTCTGCCTTTTTCCTAATTTCATTAATTGATGGATATAACATTTATATCTCCTCCTCGTACTTCTTTATCAAATGATATATACTTTCGGAAACTCTAGAATGTTCAGCCGTTACAATAGCCCTAAGTCTTTCTACTGCTTCTGAAAGTTCTCCATTAATAACACAATAATCATATTTATCTATGTAGGAAACTTCCTTTAAGGTTTCCCCCAATCTCATATTTATAGCGTCCTCTGTTTCGGAACCTCTTCCCGTAATTCTTTTGCGAAGTTCTGTCATAGATGGCGGTAAAATAAAGATAAATACTCCTTTTGGATATGCTTGCTTTACTTTCATTGCTCCCTGAATATCAATCTCAAGCACAACATCTTTACCTTCATTAAGTTTCTGCATAACCATTTCTTTTGGAGTGCCATAATAATTGCCGTAAACTTCAGCATACTCTAGCAGACCATCTTTATCAATAGTCCTAAGAAATTCCTCCTTAGAAACAAAATAGTAATTCACACCATTTTCTTCAAAAGATCTTGGATTTCTTGTGGTCATGGACACAGACAACTCAATATTTGTGTCTTCTACTAGTCTCTGACATATCGTTCCTTTTCCTGCTCCAGATGGCCCGGAAACAACAAATAATTGTCCTTTATCCATTTAGCTTCCTTCCTTAACATTTATATTAGAATAAATATTGTAACACATACAACCTATATTTTCAACAATAATTAAATAATTACTCTATATTTTGTACTTGCTCCCTGATTTTTTCTATTTCACTCTTTATTTCTAACATCATGTTGGTAATTTCAATATCATTAGCCTTAGAACCAATAGTATTGGCTTCTCTATTCATTTCCTGTACAAGGAAATCTAATTTTTTACCATCTGGCTGATTACTTTTTGTTATAATAGTAGATAGCTGAATCGTATGGCTGTCTAATCTTACCAGTTCCTCTGTAATGCTGCACTTATCTGCAAATATAGCAGCCTCAACTAAGATTCTGTCTTCTGGAATTGTTACATTGTTTCCAATTAGTTCCTTAATTCTTTCTCTAAGTTTCTCTGTATATGCTACTGTTACTTTAGGAGAGCGTTCTTCAATTTTCTCCACCAAATCCCTGATAAGACCGCCCCTCATGATTAAATCTTCTGCAAGCTTTGTTCCTTCAACAATACGCATTTCATCTAACTTCTGCGCTGCCGCCTTTACTGGAACTAAGAGACTTCTGCAAATTTCTTCTTCATCCTCCACATCAGGAATCGCCTTCATTACGTCTGGTAATGTTGCCAGAAACTGCAGGGTAATATCACCGCTTACATTAAATTCTGACTGTAGTGCTTTTAAATTGTCATAATACTGTCTAGCAACCATATTATTCAACTTTACAGTAGTATCATCTTCTGTAATATTTTCAACAATAATGGATACGTCGATTTTTCCACGTCTGGCAATATTTTTTACTGTATTCTTAACTTTATCCTCTGCAAAGGAATAACGTCTTGGCATCTTTATATTTATATCACCATATCTATGATTTACAGATTTTATTTCTACAATTATGTTCCTTTTTCCATCACTATATTCACTTCTGCCGAAGCCTGTCATACTTTTAATCATGGGTATTTTTCTCCTCAGTTGATTTATCCACATGTATACTTTATACTATATTAATAAACTAGCTAATACTATAAATTGTCTACTTAAATTAATTATACAATAAAAAAGACTTTATTGCTAAACAATATTTACAAAATTGAAAAATGAGGTACAAATAATGGCTTTTGACGGCATAGCAGTCCATGCGATAACGCAGGAATTAAATAAAAAACTTTCTGGGGGTAAACTGGAAAAAGTATACCAGCCGGAAAATGATGAATTAGTTTTTCATATACACTCTAAAGAAGGAAATTTTAAATTATATCTTTCCTGTAACAGCAGCAATGCTAGAATAAATCTGATTACAGAGTCTGTTCCTAACCCTCCGGCTCCAATGACCTTCTGCATGCTTTTGCGAAAGCACATTCAAGGTGGACGCATTACAGGTATTACGCAGAAGGAATGTGAGAGAATAGTTGAAATACCTTTTGAAACGGTTAATGAACTTGGTTTCAGCGTAAGTAAGAAACTTATTATAGAAATCATGGGTAAACACAGTAACATAATCTTAGTGGATTTAGAAAGCAATAAGATTATTGATAGTATCAAAAGAATATCTATTGATGTAAATAGAATCAGACAAATATTGCCAGGTAAAATATATGAATACCCACCTACACAAGATAAAATTCCTTTTAATAAAATAACTTTGGAGGAAATAGAAAAAATCTGTACTTGTACACCAGACAAACTTCCAAAAGCATTACTTAACGGAATACAAGGCATCAGTCCTATTATGGCAGAACAGCTTACACATGGCTTGGAAATTTCATCAGAGATTCCTTACAATATGGAAGAAGCTAAACAAACAGCACGGATTGTATATAACAATTTATGTAAACTTTTATGTGATTTGGAACAGGAGGATTTATGCCCCAAAGTTTATATTGGCAGCGACGGTGCTCCTATTGATTTTCATGCAATCCCAATTTTGTCTTTGGAAGGGATTTATGAGGCTAAAGAGTTTGCTGGACTATCTGGCGCCATTGAATTTTTTTACTCCCATAGAGCCTCCTCCAATCGAATCAAGCAGAAAAGTACTGATTTAGAGAAGGCTGTAAAAAACAATCTGGATAAGCTTTATTTAAAAAAGCAACGTCTTTCTGAAGATGTATTAAAAGCTGAGAATTCTGAGGAATATAGATTATTCGGTGAATTGTTAACTGCTAACCTGCATATGTTCAATACTGGAGATAGCAAAGTTACCGTATTGAATTATTATGATGGTAATGAAATTACCATTCCCTTAGATAAAAAAATTGCACCGTCTAAAAATGCACAACATTATTTTAAAAAATATGGAAAATCCAAAACAGCGATTAAAGAAAAAGCCATTCAGCTTGAGGAAACAAATGAAGATATTACTTATTTAGAATCGATTGCTGTATTTGTTGAAAATGCTGAAGCAGTTGATGAAATAGAAGAAATCAGAAATGAGCTTGTGGAGGCCGGGTATTTAAAAAAACGTAAAGTATATGGAAAACCTGCAAAAACCAAGCCTGCACCGCATCCATATACCACATCTGATGGGTTTAGACTTCTTGTCGGTAGAAATAACAAGGAAAATGATCATTTAACCTTTAAAATGGCTTCTTCTAAAGATGTCTGGTTTCATACAAAAGACATTCCTGGATCTCATGTAATCCTTTTTACAGATGGCAAGGAAATAACAGAAACAAGTATTTTTGAAGCAGCAGCTATTGCTGCTTACCATAGCAAAGGCAAGGATTCAGAAAATGTTCCAGTAGATTATGTACAAGTTAAATATGTAAAAAAACCTGCAGGCGCAAAACCTGGTATGGTCATTTTCACTAACAACAGAACGGTTTATGTGAACCCTGCTATTCCTTTAAAATAAAAATAACTTATTTCTATAAAAGCAGAAGTAAAGGAAAGATTTTTTCATTCTTTCCTTTGCTAAATATATATCCTTTTATACAATTCTTTTTATGGCCAGCTCTTTATATACATCCTGAACCGCATTAAAAAGCCCATCCTTTATAATTCCATACTCTTCATACCCCTGTACCATAGTTTCAATGTAGGATAATCTCGGTTTAGCAGAGAATTCACAATACTTATCTGCTATAACATAAACCGCTGCATCTATAGTTTTGCTCTTAAACTTGACTTGTACTTGAATTTTTATATATTTTCTTGACATACTTGCAGATTTCTCCAATACACTACCCCAAGTTTCATTAAGCTCCCAAAGAACTACTGGTATCTTCTGACCTTCACATTTTTCTATATTGGCGACACCTCTGCGTCTGCCTCTAAAGGTAAGTTTATAATTTTCTAATTCTCCAACTCCTAGTACTTTTGCAAAAGGGCAACTTTTAGCCATACGGTGAATGTTCATATTACTTCCGTAAGCAACATAAATTTTGTTTTTTCTCTCCATAAAACTACATCCTTTCCATTTGCTATACAACAACGCTTTCTTAGTGATATTTTTTAATTATTCTGAATATTCTGTTTATAATATAATACCACGTTTGTTTATAGGGTCATACTTGTTTTATTCGTCAATTTTCGAGTTATTTCGTTCTGTTTTGACAAATAAAGAGCGGCTCTGTTACATCCTTAACCAGAGCCACTCAATAAAACTTCCTTTTTATTTACATTTCATATGTAATAGCAACTGCCTGTATGGTATCAAACCATTCAACCTTACCCCCTAAATTCTCTGTAATGTATCGAATTGGAAGCATTGTCCTCTCATTAATTATCATTGGAGCAACGTCCATTTTCACATCTTTTCCATTCACTTTCATAGTAGTACTGTCAATTGTCATTTCCATATTTGTATTTTTATATTTTAGACTTACTGTCCTTGTATCATTGTTCCAACCTACAGAACCTCCCATTGTTTCAACAATTGCCCTAATTGGAAGAACCGCTCTCTCATTAATTATTACAGGCGCAGTCCCTAGGGAATCAATATTTTGATATATGCCGTTTGCAGTCATTACAGGATTATTTATTTGTATAATAATTTTTCCGTAATCAGTTCTGACTGTTTCTCCCCGGCTTGGCTGCTGCACAACTCCTTCAGCTTCCCCATCTTTTGTATCAGTATCTTGGCTTGAACCTGCCTTTTGACCAGGTGCTGGTCCAAAAATCTTGTCCACTTTATAATTCGAGTCTTTAAACAAGTTATATACACTGTCATCTATTTGATACAGCCAGTAATTCTGGGTACCGTCTCCCCATTCTTTAACACCTTCCCAAGTATAAGTACACTTTCGTTCTTTCTTGTTATACAACCAGTCAAATCCAGTTACTGTATCCTCATCAAAACTTGTTATTATCATAGAATGTTTACCATCTACTCTAAGCATATCTCCTGGCCTTGCATAATTGTTTATGTATTCTCCTAGTTTTTCATAATCATTGCTGACTTCAGTCCTGCTGCATTTACTGCTGTATACATCATATCCAAACACATTCCGCCATACATAATTTGTAAAAGCATGGCACTGAATTGCTCTGCCATTATCATAATTATTCAAAGTATCTGTTCCGAGATATGGTTCAACATATTCATCTATTCTTTCTACGATGTTTTCAGCTGCGCTCTGGTCATATGCTGCTCCTGCATATGCATTTATGCAGGCAGTGGTCCAAAATAAAGCTATAGTTAACATTAATATAAAATTACGTTTCATAAGTTCTTTTTCTCCTAAAAATTATATCATTACTTTATCTAATATCCCTGTAAGCTTTGCCAATATCACACCATAATTGGTAATAGGTACCCCTTGTGCTTTGGCACTTTCAATCCTAGACATCATATATCTTCGATTGAACATACAAGCCCCACAGTGTACTATTAAATCATATTGCGATAAATCCTTTGGAAAATCGATGCCTGCCACGACTTCAACAGAAAGTTTCTCACCAAAACGCTGTTTTAACATCCTAGGTATTTTAACCCTGCCAATATCTTCTGCTAAAGGAGCATGCGTACACGCTTCTGCAATTAAAACCTTAGAATTTCCATTCAGATGATCTACTGCCTGTGCTCCTTCCTGAAAGGCCTCTATATCGCCCTTATAAGCTGCAAACAGCACTGAAAATGATGTCAGCAAACTCTCCTCAGGTTTTTTCTCTTGTACGATAGCAAAGCATTGTGAATCTGTAATAATCAATTTCGGTGGATTCTTCAATGCGTTTAGTGCTGAATCTAACTTATCCGCTGTTGTGCAAATGGGAATACAGCTGTTATCCAGCAAATCCCTGATTGTCTGCACCTGAGGAAGTATCAAACGACCTTTCGGTGCCTGTATATCTTGTGGCATTACCAGCAGAACAACATCTCCTTCTTTTGCAAATTCCCCCGTAATACTCTTCATTTCATAATCTTCAGGAATATTCCGAACTAAAGCATTTCTGACTCTGTCCATTCCATATTTATCGACTGCACTAACAATTTCTGGCATTATATCAAAATTCTTCTGTACCGCTTCTTTTATCTCTTCAATGTTTTCCAATACATCTGATTTATTAATTATCCCTATGACAGGGACATTCTGCTTCTTTAAATCCTTATACCAGAGTTTTTCTTTCTCTAAATCTGTATCTGTAAATAGCAAAATGGCTATATCTGTTTTTTTTACAGCCTCTTTAGTTTTCTCAACTCTAAGTTTTCCCAATTCTCCTTCATCATCAAATCCTGCTGTATCTATAAAAACTACAGGACCTATAGGATGAAGCTCCATCGATTTAAAAACTGGATCTGCCGTAGTTCCTGCGTAAGGTGAAACAATGGCTATTTCCTGCCCGGTCAACGCATTAATTAATGACGATTTACCACTATTTCTCTTTCCAAACAACCCAATGTGTAATCGATTTGCCCTTGGCGTATCATTTAAACTCATCATTTTCACCTCCAATTAATTAAATATCTATAGAATTTAATAATACACAATTTCTTATATTAAATCAAGTTGTGACAAAATTTAATTAATAAGGCCATCTTTAGATAATAATTTGCAAGCTTGTGACCAAAATATTACATATTTAGTATTATTTATTACATTTATCTATTTTTTTCTTGTTATTTGAACGCAAATTTAGTACACTGATATTGTAAATAAGGCAATTATCAATATTGAATTATCCAGTTTAAGGGTACGGAAATTTTTATAAGAGAGGATGATTAGAGGTTATGAAAGAAAATGTTAATCGAAGCAAATGTACAGTTTGTGGGAAAAGTTACAATAATATTGCTTTTATGGGGGGATACATTTGTGAGGAGTGTATAGGTTATATCAGTTCCAGTAAAATGTAAACATATATAGACTTTATTTAAACTAATGATACATACAATAATTTGTTATTTAACGTTATATTAATTATGCCACTATTTTTAATCCCAACATTCGAAAATTATTTATGCTTTATTTACATAAAAATACCGAGCTATTTAGCTCGGTATTTTTTATTATTTTTTTTATCACTGGCCTTTTTTCTATCGTCCATTTTTTCTCTATTAATTCTTCTTTTGGTTTTTTGTTTCATTATGGAGTATCCAAACTTACCTATTGGTTTCCGTTTTAATCCAAAATATTCTCCATGATTATAGCAAATTAAATTAGCTTCTTCTAAAAGGATTTTGCCTTTTTCATTTATAATGGATTTATCTGCATGAACCTTAACAATTTCAGCTATAAACATATCATGACTAGGCAGTGATATTACCTGAGTTACCTTACACTCTAAATTTACAGGTGCCTCACCAATCATAGGGCAATTAACAACTTCAGCAACAACCGGAGTTAATTTTTGTTCTTTAAATTTGTTTACATCTTTACCCGATTTAACACCACAGTAATCCGTTGTAAATGCCAGTTGCTCATTGCATAAGTTTATTACAAACTCCCCATTGTCTTTTATAATTTTGTGTGAATGCCTTGATTTTCTCACAGACACATAGGTCATTGGCGGCTCAGAATTTATAATACCGGTCCATGCTATGGTAATTATATTGTATTCAGAGGGTTCTCCTCCACAAGAAACCATAACCACAGGTACTGGGTTCAACATTGTACCTGGTTTAAATGACACTTTCTCCATTTTATTCCTTCCTTAACTTTTTTAAGACTGTTTCAAATTCTTCTGGCAAGGGACTTTCAAATTCCATATACTCACCTGTAGATGGATGTTTAAATCCTAAGATTTTTGCATGAAGCATCTGAGTATCTACACCAAGAACTTTTTTCTTAGGTCCATAAACCATATCTCCCAAAAGTGGATGTTTGATATACGCCATATGAACTCTTATCTGATGAGTCCTTCCTGTTTCTAGCCTTGCCTCAATTAAAGTAAAACTCCCAAAGCGTTCCAGCACCTTATAATGGGTCACTGCACGCTTAGAGTTCATGTTAGTAACAGCCTGTTTCATTCTGTCTTTAGGATCTCTGCCTATAGGTTTATTTACTGTCCCTTCATCCTCTGTAAAGTTATTATAAACTATTGCCCTATAAGCTCTTGTAATACTATGTTCTGCTAGTTGTTCTGCCAAACAATTATGTGCCTTGTCATTTTTTGCAATCATTAGAAGCCCGCTGGTATCCTTATCTATCCTATGCACAATTCCTGGTCTGATAACTCCATTTATTGAAGAAAGACTATCTCCGCAATGGTACATTATTGCATTTACCAAAGTCCCCGATTCATTTCCATTAGCAGGATGTACCACCATTCCTTTTTGCTTATTAACCACTAGTAAATCTTCATCTTCATAAACAATTTCCAGAGGTACATTTTCAGGTTCTACAGTAAGTAATTTAGGCTCTGGAATTAAAACTTGAAGAACATCTCCAGATTTTACCTTATATTTTTTAGAATCACTTACCTGTCCATTTACCTCTATAGCACCTGCTTCCAACAGCTTTTGGAAAAAGTTTCTGGATTTCTCCTCATATGCTAAAGAAAGGGCCATATCAATTCTGGTCCCTTCTAACTTTTTATCTATTATTATTTCTAAAGTATTCTCATTACACATATCTAAATACCCTTTTGTGCATTTAATTTTGATTCTATAAAAAAAACATATACAACTAAAAGTCCACATCCACAGCAGACATAAACATCTGCTAAATTAAAAATAGGCCATACTCTCAAATCTAAAAAGTCCACTACATATTTTAAGCTTAGCCGATCTACAATATTGCCTAAACCACCTGCTACAATCAGGGATAAAGACAACATCAAAGCCCAATGCCCATCTTTTCTAAGTCTAAACAAATACACTAATATACCTATGGTGATAATAACTGTTATTAATGCAAGAATTCCAGTATGCCCGCTAAACATGCTAAAAGCCGCACCAGTGTTTTGTATATAAGTTATATGGAATATTCCACCAATAATGGGGATACTCTGGTATAAATCCATATTGGACCTAATTATATACTTAACAACTTGATCAAGCATTACCGCTACAATAATTATAATATAGTACATATAAAATATATATGGGGCAATTACTGTGCCCCATCTCCTACTCTTAAGTTTATCATTGTCTTTTTCAAATCATCTACTCCAGATTCAATATCTGAAATAATCTTAGTTTTACAATTTACCACATCAGTTTTAACTTCCTGATTATTTGTCTTTTGTGAATTGCTTTTAATACCTAAATCACCAAATTCATTAAAAATCTCATTGCTTAAAGTATCAAACCTTTCTAGCTCCGATTCCAAAAGATTCTTATATTTTGACTTAAAAGTAACAAATCTATTCCTCAAATTAGAACTTTCTTCTGTTAGTCTTTCTACTGATTCTTTAGCCTCTCTTGTAATTAACTGTGCATCAAGTTCAGCATTTTTTAATAATATTTCTGCTCTTTTCTCTGAACTTAGTGCAATATCTCTCATAAGAGCTTTCGCAGCCTCTAAAGTCTCAACTACAGCGGTCTCTGAACCCTTGTATTTCTCCAGATCACCATTTAAGTGCTTTACTTCTTCCTTTAATGCCGCATTTTCACCTATTAATTTTTCAAGATCAATTGTCAAAAGGTCGAGGAAACTGTCTACATCTTCTTCTTTGTACCCTCTAACACCTTTAGAAAATTCTTTATTCTGTATATCTAATGGAGTAATCATATTTTAAGTCCTTCCCAAATTACACATTAAAACTATCTTACATAATAATTAAAAGCAATGTTATTATAAGTTTTCTAACAATAGATACAAGAAAAAATGCCAAAAATACTGATAAATCAAGCATTCCTGTATTTAATCTCATGGAAAGTCTTCTGCACGGTGCAACAATCGGCTCTGTAATATTACATATTACTTGATATATTTTATATACATTATTATATGGTCCATTAACAAACCAGCTTAAAACAGCTCTTGCCAAAAGCAAGAATATTAGGATTTCACTAAACCAATTTACTGCATTTATCAATAAAAATTTCATTTTAACTACCTCCAAGGGCTTTTTGCATTTCCACTAAAATCAATGCCCTTATGTTCAACATTCGCAGAAATGTCAACATTTTCAGGTGCAAATACAAAAATATTATTAGCAATCTTCTGGACATTACCATTTAACGCATATGTAGCACCACTTAAAAAGTCAAAAATCTTTCTTGCAGTATCTGACTCTATTTTCTCAAGATTTATAATGATTGGCTTTTTTGCTTTTAAATTGTCTACTAATTTAGGGGATTCATCAAATCCCTTAGGTTCTATAACTACCATTTTAAATGGAACGGTATTTCCTGTCATTGGTTTACTTTGCATTGGTACCACCTTTGGCTCCCTTATCTCTGGTCTTGGAGTTGTAAATGAATTTCTTGTCTCTACAGACTTTCTTTCGATCTCTGCACTAGCAGCCTGAATTTCTTCCTCTTGAATGTCATCATCATCTACATCCTCTATACCTACTAAATCTTTAAACATTCCAAAAAGTCCCATATTAACCTCCTATACGGTTTTATTGTAGTCTCTTGCCCCAAATATCGCAGTTCCTACTCTGATAAGGTTTGAACCTTCTGCAATAGCAACTTCAAAATCATGTGACATTCCCATTGATAAATACTTAAAGTCTAAACGTTCATGTTGTATTTTAGAGAACTTATCATACTGCTCTTTTACCTGTGCAAAGAAAATCCTAACATCTTCAGGATTATCTTCAAATGGTGCAATGCTCATCAAGCCTCTTAACCTTATATTTGGACAATTTTCCAAAATATAATTGATGATATACTCGGTTTCATCAGTTGTTATACCAAACTTGCTCTCTTCCTGTGCAGCATTTACCTGTATAAGTATGTCCATAGTTAAGTTGTGCTGTTCAGCTTTCTTATTTATTTCATCCGCAAGTTTAATTGAATCTACAGAATGTATCATTGATACCTTATCAATAATATATTTGACCTTATTTGTTTGAAGATGTCCTATCAAATGCCATCTTACAGGTTTAACGTAATCAAATTTGTCCATTATTTCTTGAACTTTATTTTCTCCAATATCCGTGATTCCTACATCTATAGCTTCATTCAGTTCCTCAGGAGTTCTTGTTTTTGTTACCGCAACAAGAAGTACATCTTCTCCTTTTCCTCCAGCTTTTATTGCTGCTGCATTTTTTATTTCATTTATTTCTCTGATATTTTCCTTAATTGACATAAAGAATTCACCTCTTTTTCTTTTCACTTATGAAATTCATTATTCACTAGCTCCTGCAGGATTCTTAGAATCCACAGAGCTTTTAAAATCCTTCTTCGGATTTTTTAATATTTCATCATAAATTTCTACAGTTTTGACTTCTTTGCCATCCTTATCATAAAAACTTGAAACATAGACAAGAGAATAGTCCCCATCACTTGTTATGATTTTCACAGGTTTAAAAACAAAATCTCCATTTTTAGATTTTATGTATACACCTACAACGCCGTCTTTTGTTGTCATGCTAGAATTTCTAACTTTAATTCCTGAATAATCCTGAGTTATTATATTTGCATTGGCGCTTCTTATTTTAGCAAAATCTTCATAGTACATGGTGGTTTTCATTATAACAAGCCAATGGTCTCCCTGATCTACTAATTTTTCAATGTTAGCTTTTATCTGTCCCAAAGGTAAGTCTACTTTTACTGAGTTTCCCACCTCATATTTTGATATATTGCCAGGATCAACCCAAGCAAGCATATACCAGTAATTGCCTTCACAGATTTTAAACAAGGGCTCCCCTGCCAAGGTGTTTTTTCTAGTTAAGTTTACAGGCTTGATTTTCGTATCTTCAATGTCTTTGTACTTTATACTATCCATTTTTTCAGGAGTAAAATAGCCTTCATATCCATCAACGTAATAACTTAATATTCCGTTTTGTGCACTATTCATTTGCGTAAGCGTTACATCTGAACTACCCAGCCGGGTAACTATATCCGCATATTTAGAGGTATCGCTCCCAGCGGATTGAGGTGCTATATCTAAAATCTTTGTATTTTTTCTTACTTTAACACCATCTTCAATATAGTAATTGATAGCACCAGCATTAGACGCCAAATGCACAGTCTCTTTTCGAACGAAGTAACAAGTCACCTCATCCGTTATCTGCATATTCTCATATTGAAGTATCTCTGTTTTCGTAAGTGCCCCTGTAACTTCAGGTACTAGCTCTGTTATTATACCCAACACAATCAGCACTATAATATAAAGCAGTAAGCCTCTTTTTTTTCCTTTTGTCAAAATACTCACCTTTATTATTTTACACCTTTTTGACTGTACTTTCAACTTTCTTTAATATTTTGAGTTCCTCTTTAGATAATTCTCCATGTTGGAGTAAATACCTATGAAATAAGTCAGGTCTTCGTTCTCTTGTAAGCTCGAGAGACTTTTCAAACTTCCACAAGGCAATCAGCTTATGGTTTCCATTAAAAAGTACTTCTGGTACCATCATTCCCCTATATTCCCTGGGTTTTGTATATTGAGGATATTCCAGCAGCCCAGAATAAATGGATTCTTCCTGCGCAGATTCTTCTCCGGCCAGGACTTCTGGAATCAGTCTGGCAACCGAATCAATCAGAACCATTGCTGGAAGTTCGCCTCCTGTTAGAACGTAGTCTCCTATAGAAACTTCTTCCATATTCCAATGTTCCAATATTCTTTCATCAATGCCTTCATAGTGCCCGCATAGTATGACGATTTCTTCCTCTTTAGAAAGTTCTTTTATCTTATCATGGTTAATTACGTTCCCTCTCGGGGACATATATAAAGCTTTTTTTCCTTGAGCCTTAATCGATTCCATTGCACGAAAAACTGGGTCCGCCAGCATTACCATGCCAGCCCCTCCTCCAAAAGGATAATCATCTGCCTTTTTATGCTTATCCTGACTGAAATCCCTAATATTTATAAGATTTACATCCAGTATTCCCTTTTTCTTCGCTCTTCCCAAAATACTACCACCTATGACGGGGTCAAACATTTCCGGAAAAAGTGTAAGTATATTTATCTTCATTACATTTTTACCTACAAATCTAACATGCCTTCAATAAGTTTAACTCTTATAAACTTTTCCTCAACATTTATATCTAAAATAAACTCCTCCACTGCTGGAATCAGAGTTGTATTTTTACTTTCAAGCTCAATCTCATACAAATCCTGTGCGCTATTTTGTATCACGTCTTTAAGTTTTCCAATTTTATTATCTTCCTGATCTCTAATTTCAAGACCAATTAAATCTTTAACATAGTAAGTATCTTCAGGAAGTACTCTAAGCTGATCTTCCCCAATAAAAACGCTCTTACCTTTTAAAGCTTCCGCGGCATTTCTGTCATTTGCGCCCTCAAGCTTTAAAATTACCATTTCATTCATATATCGGACTTTTTCAATATTTGTTTTCTTTTCTTCTACATAAATATAATCTAATTCTTCATATCTTTCTTTGTAATCCGAATAATTATAAACTTTAACCTCTCCCCTGAGGGCAACCGCATTTACAATTTGTCCAATTTTAATTTTTTCCATATTTGAAATATCCTCAAATCAATCAATTTTATACTTAGTATCGTAAAAATTCAAATAAGAGGGGACTTCAACCCTTGAAATACCCTCTTATATCTTATATGCAGAATGTTCCTACTGTACTATTTCTACAACTACCTTCTTATTTGCTTTTGTTGCGGCAGCCTTGACAACAGTACGAAGAGCCTTCGCGATTCTCCCCTGCTTGCCAATTACCTTTCCCATATCATTGGGTGCAACTCTTAGTTCTATTACAATAGCCTGCCTGCCTTCAACCTCTTTAACCTCAACGGCAGCTGGGTCGTCAACAAGTGACTTCGCAATTGCTTCAACGAGTTTTACCATTAAAGTTCACCGCTTTCTTATTCAATGATTCCTGATTTTTTGAAAAGAGCTCTTACAGTCTCTGTAGGCTGTGCTCCGTTACCTAGCCACTTCTTTACTTTCTCTCCATCAATGTTGATAGTAGCAGGATCTGTTAGCGGATTGTATGTTCCAACTTCTTCAATAAACTTACCATCTCTTGGCGCTCTTGAATCTGCAACTATTACTCTGTAGAAAGGCTTTTTATTAGCTCCCATTCTCTTTAATCTAATCTTTACCATTTTATTATTCCTCCTAAATTATCAGTTAAAAAATATATATCTAAACCCAGTTCGATTTGCTGAATTTAAAAACCTCTAAACATTCTTTTCTTTTTATTTCCCGAAGCATTAACAAACTGTTTCATCATTTTTCTTGCTTCGTCATATTTCTTTATAAGATTATTTATTTTACTAACAGGCTGTCCACAACCTGCTGCAATTCTCTTCCTTCTGCTTGCATTTAAAATAGATGGATCTTTTCTCTCTGACCTTGTCATAGACAAGATGATTGCCTCCATTTGTGCAAACTCTTTTTGACTTTCATCAAGATTAACGTCCTTCATTGCCTTTGAACTGACTCCTGGGATCATGTCTAAAATCTTTCCAATTCCACCCATTTTCTTAATTTGTGCCATCTGTTCCAAAAAGTCATCTAAAGTAAATTCATTTTTCTTAATCTTTCTTTCCAGTTCTTCTGCTTTCGATTCATCAAAAGTTTCCTGAGCCTTTTCAATTAAGCTGAGCATATCACCCATGCCTAAAATTCTGCTAGCCATTCTCTCTGGATGGAAAGGTTCTAATGCATCAAACTTTTCTCCCATACCAATAAACTTTATTGGCTTTCCTGTTACCTGCTTAACTGATAGTGCAGCACCACCTCTGGCATCACCATCAAGCTTAGTCATAATAACTCCGTCAATTCCAAGCTTTTCATCAAAACCAGTTGCTGCATTTACAGCATCCTGACCTGTCATCGCATCTACTACCAATAGTATTTCATGTGGCTTTATAGCTTTTTTTACTCTAACCAGTTCTTCCATAAGAGCTTCATCAATCTGAAGTCTTCCGGCTGTATCCACAATTAATACATCATACCCCTTCAGTTCAGCTTCTTTCATCGCCTTTTCCGCTATAACTTCCGGTTCTCTGCACTCTCGCATTGTAAATACAGGAACGTCAACGTTCCTTCCAACTACTTCCAACTGATCAATAGCTGCTGGTCTATATATATCGCATGCACAAAGCATAGGCTTTTTGCCATTTTTCTTAAGATAATTAGCAAGCTTTCCGCAGGTAGTAGTTTTACCAGTACCCTGCAGCCCTACCATCAAAAGTACTGTGAAGCCTCTGGGTGAATAAGTCAGTTTGCTGTTAGCCCCACCCATAAGTGTAACTAATTCATCATTTACAATTTTTATTACCTGCTGTCCAGGGGTCAAACTTTCAAGTACATCACTTCCCAGTGACTTTTCTTTTACTGCTGATACAAAATCCTTAACCACCTTAAAATTCACATCGGCTTCTAGAAGTGCTAGTTTTACTTCACGCATAGCCTCATTTATATCTGCTTCTGTAAGTACACCTTTTCCTTTTAATTTTTTAAATACGCCCTGCAGCTTATCTGATAAACTTTCAAATGCCATCTGGACCTCCAATTTCATTATTCCTCAAGCCTGTCAATGATTCCTTTGATGTCCTCTAATTTATTTATTAAATCTTGGTTCTCGTTATTTTCTTTTATGAGCACGTTTAGCTTGTTATCAATCTGTAATACCGCCGATCGGGTTTTTGCAAATTTGCCAACCAGTCCAAGCTTTTGTTCATATTCAAATAATGCTTTTTCTGCATTTTTCAAGGCATCGTGAACACCCTGTCTGCTAATAGAAAACTCATGTGCAATTTCCGAAAGTGAAAGATTTTCTTCATGATAAAGCTGCATAGCATCTCTTTGTCTTGCGGTAAGCAACTGACCATAAAAATCATATAATAAGCTTACTTCTGCAATTTTATCAAACATTACAAATTCCTCTTTCCTTTTTACCCTGCCAAGTTATCTTACTTGACACCTTTTCAAATTTAACATAAGTAAAGAGCAGTGTCAAGTATTTTTTCTTGACACTGCTCTTTTATTTTAGATTTTTTATTTTTTATTTTTTAACGCTTCACACATGTAACTTACCGGGAATTCATTTTCATCTTTCACTAATTCCACAATAGCTGACACATCACCTTTAGAGTTCATTGCTGGAATGTTTATTTTTCCAAATAATGTTCCCAATAGTGAAGTATCATTATTATTTAGTTCTGTTACTTCACAATCACCCAGCTTGTAAGTTTTCTCCATATCCGCTACTGCTTCATCAAAGGTTCCAATTTCATCAATCAAACCTAATGATAAGGCCTGCTTTGCAGTATAAATTCTTCCATCCGCTATTTTTCTTACTTTTTCTATATCCATATGACGTCCATCAGCAACTAAACCAACAAACTGATCATAGGCTTCATCAACAAGAGATTGAAAAATTTGCTTTTGTTCCTCTGTCATTGGCTGTACGGAACTTCCCATGGCTTTATTTGCTCCTGATGTAATGGTATTCGTTTTTACTCCATACTTTTCAAGAAGCCCTGAAAAATCAAAAATAGTACCAATAGTAACACCAATTGAACCAGTCCAGCAATTTCTATTAGCAATTATTTTATCACATGGAACTGATATATAGTAACCACCTGATGCAGCCATAGTTCCCATAGCCGAATAAACTGGTCTTCCAGTGTTTTTCTGATATTCTTTTATCTTAAAATATAGCTCATCACTTTCATAAACTCCACCACCTGGGCTATTTACAAATAAAATAATACCTTTATTATTATTATCATTCATTAAATCATCAATCGTATCTAAAGTCCACTGATGCTGATATCCTGTAGGTGTTCCAAAATAATCACTGCCATTGGCCGATGAAATAGTTCCTTCAACACTTAATTTTGCAATATATGCATCATCAGGGTAGGCATTTCCACTGCTACTACTACTCGTATCATTTATATCAAATCTACTAGCTGCAACCCCTATTATAGCAAACACTGCCAGAATAATTGCAAAAATTATTAGGCTCTTTCTAATTCTTGATTTTTTACTAGGCGTTTTTTTTGCGTCCATTGAATAAAACCTTACACCACTCTGATTTTGTTCGCTAAACATTGTTCCATTTTTCTCTTCATCCATTAACTAAATTCCCCTTTCAATTTCTATTCCCTATCTTAACTTATTTTTAGCAAATTTTGGGCAATATAATATACTATATCATACGTTTAAATAAAACTCAACACGATTTCTGATTTAACCATCCACTAGCCTGCTGCTCCTCCTAATATACTAATTTTGCTGCAAAAATATACAACTGTGACTCAAAAAGCTGCCATAGCCCTTAAAATCACAGTTGCAGAATTATCATTTTAATTTTTATTATTAATGTTATAAGATATTATAATAAAAATATATTGTTTTCCTGACATTCCTTAATCATATCTTCAGGCCATACTGATACTTGTACCTCTCCGATATGAGCTTTTCTTAAAAAGAACATACATAATCTACTCTGACCAATGCCTCCTCCGATTGAATAAGGCATTTTCTTATTTAATATAGCCTTATGAAAATCCAAATTTTTTCTATCTTCAGCATTTGCCAATTTTAACTGTCTTTCCATAGCCTCTTCATCTACTCTGATACCCATGGAGGAAATTTCAAACGCCATATTAAGAACTTCATCCCAAAGAATAATGTCTCCATTTAACTGCCAATCATCATAGTCAGGAGCTCTTCCATCATGTTTTTCTCCTGATTTAAGCTTATCACCGATTTTTTTAATAAAAACTGCTCGCTTTTCTTCTGCGATTAGGTTTTCTCTTTCCTTCGGAGTTTTATCTGGCCATCTGTCTTCTAGTTCCTGAGTAGTAATAAATGTTATTTCATTTGGTAATTCGGTCTGAAGTCCCCTATATAGTCTGTTTACATAGTCCCCAAGGTTCTTCAAAGCATTGTAGATAATTACTACTGTTTCTTCCAGATATTCCTCAGTTCTCTGCTCTTTAGTAATTGTTTTTTCCCAATCCCACTGATCCACATATATGGAATGTAAATTATCTAGTTCTTCATCTCTTCTGATAGCATTCATATCTGTATAGATACCCTGACCTGGTGCAATGTTATATTTCCCAAGGGCCATCCTCTTCCACTTAGCTAAAGATTGGACCACTTCGACTTTTGCTTCATCCATATCCATAAGGGTAAAACTTACAGTTCTTTCAACACCATTCAGGTTATCATTAAGCCCACTTTCAGGTGAAACAAAAAGTGGTGCGGAAACTCTTCGCAGACTCAATCCATAAGCTAGCTCCTGCTGAAAAAAATCCTTAATTTTTTTAATAGCTCTCTGGCTCTCCATGTAATCAATAACTGGGGTATAACCCTCAGGAATTATCAACTTTGACATAAACTTCTTCTCCTTTTATGTGAAATATATTTTTTAATACAATAATTTTATATTTTATTTGCTCTTCTGAACAAAAACTCACTATATATTGTATTACGTTATGCAAATAAAATCAAGCATTTAAGCTTACTATTTGTAATTACAATTGACACTGTACTATTTCACGTAGTACACTTGTAATATTATAAAAGGAGGTGCTTTGTATGTTCCAGCTAGATTTAAAGAGCAGAAAAACGATATACGAACAAGTTGTTGATAACCTCAAAGAATTAATTATAGCAGAAATTTTAAAGCCTGAAGATAAATTGCCTTCTGTCAGAGAATTATCTAAAACTCTTACAGTAAACCCAAATACAATTCAGAAGGCATACCGTGAGCTTGAATCTCAAGGTTATGTCTATACAGTTACTGGTCTAGGTACTTTTGTTGCTGTTCCTAAAAAAACAACCATAAGTCCCGCCCAACTAGAGGAAATTAGGAATCGAATAAAAAATGATCTTAGAGAATTATATTTCCTTGGTTTAAACTTTGGAGAAATAAAAGAGATGGTTCTTCAATTACTTGAAGAAAGAGGTGACAATAAATGATTAAAGTGATAGATGTAAATAAAAACTTTGACCAGTTTAAAGCCTTAGTTGATTTAAACATTAACGTAAACAAAGGATCTATTTATGGTCTGATAGGCACCAATGGTGCGGGAAAAACTACTATTATAAAACATATTACTGGTATAATAAAACCCGACTCAGGTCAAATATTTATTGATGGTGAGGAGGTTTTTGACAATAAAGATGTGAAACAAAAAATGGGATTTATCCCGGATGACTTATTTTTCTTTTCTACTTACAACCTAAAGGAAATGTCTAAATTTTACAAGTCACTTTACCCTTGCTGGAGTCAGGAAAGATATAATCATATGGTAACTCAGTTTAATCTAAATGAGAGAAATAAGCTGGCAAGATTCTCTAAGGGAATGCAAAAGCAGGCGGCATTTATATTAACTATGTCAACAATGCCTGATTATCTAATTTTAGATGAGCCTATCGATGGTCTTGACCCAATAGTAAGAAAGATTGTCTGGAAATATATTGTAGAAGATGTGGCTGAAAGAGAAATGACTGTTTTTGTATCTTCGCACAATTTAAAAGAACTAGAGGGAATATGTGATTCAATAGGTATTATCTCAAAAGGCCACATGGTTATGGAACGTGATTTAGATGAGTTAAAATCTGACATACACAAAATTCAAGTAGCCTATAAAGATAAGCCCGAAAACCCTTATAAAAATTTGAACGTTCTTCACCATGAAATAAGAGGAACCGTAGATTTACTTATTATACGAGATAAAAAAGAGCTTGTAGAAGAAATTATCCTTGAAAGTAAACCTGTTGTTTTTGACATACTCCCTCTTACTCTTGAAGAAATATTTATATATGAATTAGGAGGTGCTGACAATGAAATCCAGAGCATTATATTTTAGCGTTTCTATGCCTTTAATAAAAGAGAATCTTAGAAGATTTTGGGCAATACCTGCTATAGCTTTTTTAGCATATTTTTTGTCAAGTGTATTTCCTATTTTAATGAGTTATGGGGATATAACTAATATGTACAGTTATATTGAAATGTGCCTGACAAACAAGCAGCCTTTTTTTATGGCTATACATTTAACTCTGCCTATTATTGCTGCGGTAATAGTATTCAGATATCTTCAAAGCTCAAGTTCAGTAACAACAATGCATTCTATGCCGTTTACAAGAGCTCAGCTTTTTAATAGCAGTCTGATTTCTGGTTTAATCCTAATTTTGCTTCCACTTATAGCAAATGAACTTATACTTCAAGCTATAGCAAAGCCTACTTATGATTATTATATGTATGTTGATTATGAAAAAACATCAGCCTTAACAGACAGTGCTATAAATATTTTCACTAGAAGCAATGTACTTCAGTGGTTTTGGCAATCGCTCTTAATCGTATTAGTTATTTATGCTATATCCGTATTTGCTGGTATGATAACAGGTAATACTGTTATGCACCTGGTGTTAGCCTTTGGATTTAACTTCCTTGCTCCAGCATTATACTTAACATTTATAACCTATTGTTCAAATTACCTATTTGGATTTACTTCAACGGGTATACATGAAAAAATACTTATTGGTTTATCCCCTTTTACACAAGTATTTGCCAGTGACAAAAGCTTTACCCTCCCGTTTCAGATATATTACATAGTATTAACTCTTTTTATTTTAATCGTTTCAGGTTTCTTATACCAAAAACGTCAAATGGAGAAATCTGGTGACTCAATTATATTTAATTTCATGATACCCATTATATGTTACTTAATTGCATATTTCGGTATGTCTTTGATGGGTTATTACTTTAAGTCTTTAAGCAATAGTAATAATGACACACAGACAGGTGATGCATACTTTTATGCAGGACTTATAGCCGGTGCAATAATAGCCTTTATTATTGGCCGAATGATTGTACTTAAAACTCCTCGTGTATTTAATAAACAATCTATAAAAAGTTTTGGATTATTTGCCTTGATTGCCTCCCTTTTTATTTGCTCAATAACCTTAGATTTAATGGGTTTTGAAAACAGAGTTCCAAATATAAGCAAGGTTAGCGGCATAGTATCAACAAGTTTCGATTTTATAAATAATGGCGGGCGATACACCATAAATTCATTTAGGCCTCTACGTTCTGAATCCAATACTAGTGGTTTTTATTACAGTGACCCTAAAAATGTTAAAGCATTAATAGCATTGCATCAGGATATCGTTAATAAAAAAAGTAAAATAGAAAAGGAACAAAGCTTAAACATACAAACCTATCCCATTAGCTTATATTATGATATATCTAATCCTTTAGGTTTACAAAGATTATATACTTTATCCTATAAAGAAATGATTAATAATAAACAACTTAAACAGCTTTATGAATCAACAGAATTTAAAAATTATTTTTCATTTAATAATTTAAACAATGAAGAAATGACCCGAATGACTTTAAGTAATATTTATTTTTATGATGATACTGCTGCTGCTAACCTTATAATAACCGATACTACTAAAATTTCTGGTTTACTAAATGCAATGGAGAAGGACTTCCAACATAGAACATATGAGGACTACTTAAGTAAAAAACATTCTTATTGCAATATGTATCTTGATTATAAGTCCTTAGATGAAAAAGATAAAATTCAGAAAAGCACTTTAGATCTAAATGTTTTATTAACGGATGTTAATACAGTAAAATGGTTAAAAGACAATGGTTATTCTAAATACTTAGAATATAATGCAGATATGATACAAAAAATTGTATTTTCTGAAATAAATGTTGATAAAGCTAAAGAAAGCAACTCTATAGATGACAAGGAGTACTATACAGAAGAATCTCAAAAAATAGGGGAAGAAAATACGAAGCAACTTATAATTACGGATAAAAAACAAATTCAAGAAGTTTTAAATACGTATTATAGTTCGCAAAACAATTTTGATAAATATTATGAGGGCTATATTGTTTTCAAACAAATGAATGGAGTTACAGAAACTCATTCTGATAGTATTTTCTATGATTTTGACAATGCACCAGGCTTTATCTCAAAATATTTTAAATAACATCTTTCATAAAAAAGGGCAGCTGGATATTCTCTATCCAGCTGCCTTTTTTACAAGCTTCTTTACTTTCCGACAACTACTTGGTTATTTTCATTAATTCCCATCACTTTTTCACCAGCAGTTCTAAGTGCCTTTACATATTCTATTGCTTCTTTACTAATTATTTCCCCTGGGCAAATCAGAGGAATTCCTGGTGGATATGGAATAATGGAACTGGCACAAACATATCCCTGTGCGTTCTCTAAAGCTACATACTGTTTTTCATTTGGTAATTTATGCAATATTTCCTGCTTTGGTATAGCTTTTATTAACTCAGAAAAGTTATCTTTCTCGTTTTTGTATTCTAGTTTCTGAGATTTTAAATTTACACTGCTTATATGTCTTAAAGCTTCGAGTAAATTTTCATAATCCGATTTAACATTGCCAATGCCCGTCATACACATGACAATACTCCCAGTTACAAGTTCTACAAAAATGTTCTTTTCCATCAACAGCTTTTCTAATTCATGCCCTGATATACCACACTGGCTCATATTCAGGTTTATTTTCGTCCAGTCCATATTGGCTCCTGTATTAATAATCCTTAAGCCTTTAATCTTGTCTGCTTCCCTATAAAAATCCATTAGATTCTCTCTCCACTTTTTTATTAAATGGTCGCCATTCGTTTTAATCAAATCAGCATTAATATCTAACGATCCCATGAGCAAATAGGAAGGACTTGTACTTTCAACTGTCTGTAGTTTATCCTCAAGTACACCTAAATCAACTTTATCTGTAACTACATTCATAACTGCACTTTGCGTAAAAGAGGCTAATGTTTTATGAATGCTGTTCACAACAATATCCGCACCACACTCTTCAGCCGGTCTGGGCAATGAATGCCACTCTTTATCCAAACCAGTTTCACACTCCATAAATCTGCTAAAGAACTTTAAATGAGCACCATGAGCCTGATCCACGATCAATAGCTTCCCTGCTTTATGAACAATCTCTGCAATTCCTTCTATATCACTGCAGATTCCATAGTAATTAGGGCTTGGAATGATTACTGCTTCAGCGTCAGGATTTTCTTCCAGTAACTTTTCTATTTCTGTAGGTAATATTTCTCCACTAATTTCAAATTCTCCAATAAGCTCTGGATAGGCATATACAGGAGAAATATTTCCCAGTGTGAGAGCGTTAAATACAGATTTATGGCAGTTTCTCGCCATAATTAACTTACCTTCTGACTTCACAGAGGACATAATAGCAGCTATCAAGCCGCAGCTGGTTCCATTTACAAGTAAATAGGACTTCTTAACTTGATAAAGTTCTTTATACATATTCATAGTATTCATGATAATACTTTCTGCCTGAAATAAATTATCTGCTCCATCAATCTCTGTAATGTCACAATCCATGATATGATTAAGAAAATACTCATACCCATACCTTTTATATAAATCAGAGCCTTTATGGCCTGGCATATGAAAAGATATAGGGTTACATTCATTATGCTGAAGTAAATAACTGGTTATACCATTTTGATTCATGCTGCGCATCAAATATGCCCCCTATATATTAAATCACTTAAGTTAAGCTTTTTCCGCATATAATTCTAATATTTTAATTACAACATCTTTAGCTTTTTCCATAGCCTCCACTGATGCAAATTCAGATACGCTATGATAATTATGGCCACCTACAAATAAGTTTGGAGTAGGAAGACCTCTTCTGGATAATGTCGAACCATCTGTACCTCCTCTGACTGCCACTATTCTCGGTTCAAGATTACATTGTCTATATGCCTCTATAGCTGTCTCAATAATATGCTCCTGACCTTCCAGGAAATCATTCATATTGTAATATTGTGTCTTTATATCAATAGTTACATAATCCTTTCCCCACTTTTCATTAATCTTTGCCACAATTGCTCTAAGGAAAGTCATTCTATTTTCCATGCTATCTCTGTCAAAATCTCTTAAAAGAAGATCTATCTTCGCAACATCTGTGTCGCCAGAGATTTCATATACATAATAAAAGCCTTCTCTTCCTTCTGTAGTTTCTGGAGCTTCCGTTCTTGGTAATGCAGATAAAAACTCGTTGGCAAGGACGATTGGATTAATCATTTTGTTTTTAGCTGCTCCTGGGTGTATGCATACTCCTTTACATTCAACATGTGCATCAGCAGCATTAAAAGTTTCATGATTAAATTCACCAATGCCATCTCCATCAATTGTAAATGCAAAATCAGCTCCAAAGCCTTCAATGTCAAACAATTCTGCTCCACCCTGTACTTCCTCGTCTGGAGTAAATGCTATACAAATATCTCCATGTTTTATATCTGGGTTATTTTTGATATTCTCTAGAGCATCTATAATTATTGCGATTCCAGCCTTATTATCAGCGCCTAAAAGTGTTGTACCATCTGAGGTAACAATAGTGTTTCCAACATAATCCAAAAGTTCTGGTGTATTTTTAGGATTTAAAACGATATCCTTTTCTTTATTAATAATAATTTCACCGCCGTCATAATTTTCAAAGACTTGCGGCTTTACATTTTTACCTGAACAGTCAGGTGCTGTATCTAAATGAGCAATAAATCCAATACTTGGTGCTTTTTTACCACTCCCTAGGTTACTTGTAACCTTAGCTGTAACACAAGCGTGTTCGTCAACTTTAATATTAACTGCACCCAAACCTTTTAATTCTTCTGCCAGTTTATGAGCTAAGTCAAACTGGCCCTTTGTGCTAGGCACAACACCTGCATCTTCAGCAGATTCTGTGTCAATCTGTACGTAATCAATAAATCTTTCTAAAATGCGTTTCATTTTTTCTCCCCCCAAAATATGATATAAAAAATTTAATTAAGTTATATTTCCCGCTAAATATCCACTGGAACATGCAAACTGCAAATTATATCCACCCGTATCTCCATCTACATCTAAAACCTCTCCAATTATAAAAAGTCCAGGATATTTTTTGCATTCCATCGTCTTTAAATTAACTTCTGCTAATGAGACTCCGCCTGCTGTTGCCATTGCCATATTAAAGCCACCTGTACCACTGACAGAAAAGGTATCCTTAGTAAATAGTTCTGCCAGCCTTTTAAGTTGTTTGCCAGTTAAGCTGGAGGCTTTCTGGCTGCTTTCAATCCCTATACGTTCACAAATTTTTTCAACAAAACGCTTCGGTATTGCCGTACCTAAATATTCTAACAGAAAATTAATCGTCTGTTTACTATTTTTTGGAACTTTCTGCTTAAAATCGGTAAATATTTCCTCAAAACTTTTTCCCGGGAAATAATTAATAATTAACTGATCTCCCGTGTTTACATAACGGGAAATATTAATTGCAGCAGGACCTGAAAAGTTTGTATGAGTAAGTAATAAATCATCACAGTTTTCTATGCCCCTCACTTTAATTAATGCGGGAGAGAAAGAAATTCCAGACAACTCACTATAAGGATACTCCTGCACAAAAATAGGAACAAGCGAAGGCTTTGGCTTCATAATTTCAATACCTAAATCCTCTAAAACTCTAAACGCACTGCCATCTGAGCCCGTTGAAGGATAAGAACATCCACCTGAAGCAAAAACCACTTTGTAAGCTTCAAATTTTACTTGCTCATTTTCTTCTAAATCATCACAAATAATTACATATTTATCATTTAAGTAGTGCAATTTACAAGCAGAGTGTTTATACTTTACAGTAAATCCATTGGCACCGCCACAGGATCTAAGTACATCTAAAACGTCTCGTGCATCTAAAGATTTAGGAAAAATCTTACCATCTTCCCTTTCAAGCATAGGCACTCCCTTGGCCTCAAAAAAATCAACCACAGCTTGATTATTAAATTTATATAAACAACTACGAATTTTTTTGCCACTTTGCCCATAATGTTTTACAAATTCCTTAATGTCACCGCTGTGAGTAATATTGCACTGTCCGCCACCTGACATAAGCAGTTTTTTACCTGTAAAATTTGATTTTTCTAAAATTAAACCTTTTATTTTTTTTCCATAGGCAGCTGCACAAAAAAGGCCAGAAGCCCCTCCGCCAATTATTATCACATCATAAATATTCGTGTCTTCCAAATTAAAATCCTTTCCTTCTTTTCATGATTAAACGGATGTCCATTTTTCTATTAATGACTTTATTGTGTCTTGAATTTCGTTAATAGGAATTTGATTATAATAAAATACTAAGGCTGCCAATTGCTGGCCCGTAGGGTCATCTGCATATATAGAAACCGGTGTAGCTGATACACCTAATACTTTAGCCTCATTGCATAGCTGCTCTACACTCTTTTTACTATCTACATTTATTATCATGTTAATTCCTGATGAAGTATTGGTAGGTTTTATTATTCCCCTTCCATATTTATTAATAGAGCCTAAAACCTTTTGTAACTTCTGGGAATATAAATTTCTTAACTTCTTAATATTTGTCTGGTAAAGTCCGTGTTCCATAAATAAAGCTAATGTAAGTTGTTCTGTCTTAGAACAAGTTTGAGTATAACCATGACTTATATCTTTAAAAATATCAGCCATTCTCTCTGGCAGCACCATATAGCTGATTTTTATGGAGGAAAATAAAGTTGATGAAAAAGAGCCTAAATATACCACCCTCTGGCGGTTGTCCAAACCCTGCAATGCGGGTACTGGCTTTCCAAAGTATCGAAGCTCACTATCATAATCATCTTCAATTATTATACTATTGTTGTGGTTTGCCCAATCTAACAATTGGTATCTTTTTCCTATAGGCATCACTGCACCCGTAGGAAATTGGTTTGAAGGACTTACATACACTGCAGATCTTATGTTTGACGGAAGCCTGTCAATTTCAATGCCTTCCTTGTCCACATCAACGGGAGTGATAACAAACCCCCTATCCCTAAACATGTTTTTAACAGGTAAATATCCTGGTTCCTCCACCGCTACATGATTAATCCCAAGCTTTGACAGTATTAAACATAAATGACTAGTAATCTGTTGTGTTCCTGCACCAATTACAATTTGTTCAGGATTACAAATTACACCTCTGGATCTATATATATATTTCGAAATCTCATATCTCAAAGCTAATTCACCTTGTGGATCACTTTCAAACATAAGCAGATGTGGATATTCAGTAAATACTTTGTTCATGCATTTTTTCCATTTATTAAAGTCAAAGCATGACAAATCATACTGAAAGACTGAAGATTCATCTCTTTTTTCCACATCTACAGGGAATAGTGAATATTCAGTTTCTCTATTTTTCTCAACTTCATCCTTTTCATTAAAAGAAGCCTCTTCAACTCTGTGTAAGATATTACTTACGTAATATCCAGATTGTGGTTTACTATATATATAGCCCTCCACATTCAACTGGCTGTATGCTAAATTTACTGTAGTTATGCTAAGATTCAGCCTTTCTGCCAAACTTCTTAGCGAAGGAAGTTTTTCATTTGGGTTCATTTCATTTGATAATATTTCTTTTTTTATATAATCATATAATTGTAAATAAAGGGGCCTAGTTGATTTCTCATCAAATTCAGGAATAATTGCTTTCATGAGTCTTCCTTTCAAATTACACTAATATGGTAATCAATATTTCCTATATAATCAAAAAACGACCACATATCAGAATCCAAAATTCTTTATATGTAGCCGCTGCATTACAAATTTAACTCTAACCTATGCATAAACGTCTAAATTAAAACCAAGTTCACCTTCAGCAACCGGCATACTCTGTGCCACATCTGGCATATCGGTTATCATCTCTTCCATAACCTGTGTTTGAGAACTCATAGCCATGTTAAGCACCGACATTGATACGGATTGTTGAAGTTCTAGTGCCTGCATTCCCATATATGAAGATAAAATTCCATCCATGCTCTCACGTCCCTTCTACATATATCAAACTAACCAATATGAACTTACTTTTTTATACACTTATATCATATACCAAATATTACTTAAAATCAATACCTTCTATATGTCTTCCTCCAGCGGCACAGCCACTATAACATTCTTTGCATCTTCAATTGTTTCTTCCGGTACATATATATCTATAGGAAACGCGCTATTGGCGCCCATGGCTATTTCCAGAAAGTTGCTGGCTCCCTGATAACGTTTCTCACAAGGAATATTTTCACTTCGTAATTTTGATTCTAGCAAATCTGCTTCAAAACTATCTTTTGCAGTACATAAATAAACTCCACTGCGCCATTTCTCTTTTTCTTTCTTACCAAACATATATCTCCCCCCGCTCCTTACTATACAATTTATTTTCTTAGAATTCCTCTTTCCTTCAATTTTATTTAGGAAATTGAAATAGTTTATAAAAAGTATATCATAACATAGAAAAAAAATCACTGTATACAAACTATGAAGCTTTAATGTTATACTTATGATATGATTAAACAAAATAAGACCATTCGTTATTTAAATCAGGAGGCTATAAAGATGGAAAGAATTATTAGTTGCTGTGGTGTGGAATGCTCGAATTGTAACTATTATCCCGATGAATGTACAGGCTGTCCTTCAATCAAAGGTAAACCCTACTGGATAGAATACACTGATGATTCCATATGTGACATTTATGATTGCTGCATCAATAAAAAATTCTTTTCTCACTGTGGCCAATGTAAAAGCCTGCCTTGCCAACGCTATAATCGTAGCGACCCAACTAAAACCTCTGAAGAAAATCAAAAAATCCTCCGTGAGCAATTAGAACAGCTTCAGACTATGTAAAAAATCAGTATTGCAAAAATACAGACTGGTATCAGAAATCTGATACCAGTCTTAAAGTGCTATTTATTAATCTTTCTCTTCACATAAGTCGTATGAAGAATTTCATGTGCCTTGTGGCTTCCTGGTTCTCCCAGATATTCTGCATAAAGTTTCTTGATTGCAGGATTTTCATGGGATTTTCTTATTGGTTTTGAAGCATCAATTCCATAAAGTGCACTTGCACGCATTGCCTTAATATCAAATTTATTTTTAGTTCTTGCACTATGTCTAGGCTGCCCCCCGCCATTTACGCATCCTCCAGGGCAAGCCATCATTTCTACAAAATGATAATTTGCTTCACCAGATTTAATTTGGTCCATTACTTTCCTTGCATTCGCAAGACCTGAAGCAACGGCAACATGAATGTCCATACCAGCCACATTATAAGTAGCTTCTTTGATTCCCTCTGTACCTCTTACTTCTGAGAAATCTAGTTTCTTAAGTTCGTCGCCTGTTAATGTTTCTACTGCAGTTCTAAGTGCAGCTTCCATTACACCTCCAGTAGCTCCAAAGATTACTCCTGCACCAGTTGATTCTCCCAGAGGATTATCAAACTCACCGTTTGGAAGGTTAGTGAAATCAAGACCTACTTGGTCAATCATTCTTGCAAGTTCTCTTGTTGTAATGGCAATATCAACATCAGGATATCCAGATGCATCCTGATTTTCTCTTGTTCGCTCAAACTTCTTAGCTGTACAAGGCATCACACTGACACTCACGATTTTAGCAGGATCAATTCCCATTTTTTCAGCAAAGTAAGTCTTGGTAATTGCTCCAAACATTTGTTGAGGTGATTTACAAGAAGACAAATGTTCAATCATATCCGGATAGAAATGCTCACAAAACTTAACCCATCCAGGGGAACACGAAGTTATAAGCGGTAATGTACCTCCATTTTTAACTCTATTTAAAAACTCATTTGCTTCTTCCATAATCGTTAAGTCGGCAGCAAAATCAGTATCAAATACTTTATCAAATCCAAGCATACGAAGAGCTGTTACCATTTTACCCTCTACTTCACTACCAATATGAAGTTTATACACTTCACCAAGTGCTGCTCTCACTGATGGCGCTGTTTGCACGATTACATATTTATCAGGATCATTAATCGCCTCAAACACCTCATCGGTCTGATCCTTCTCTGATATAGCACCAGTTGGGCAAGCCATTAGACACTGTCCACAGTTAACACAACTAGTAACACCTAAATCCAAAAAGAATGCAGTATCAATAATAGTATCAAAGCCTCTTCCATTAGCTCCTAAGATACCGATTCCCTGTACTTTTTCACACATAGCAACACATCTTCTGCATAGAATACATTTATGGCTGTCTCTAACCATATGTATAGCAGTATCGTCGAACATTCTTTCCGGCATAGAGCCTGCATATTTTGCCGAATCGTCTACATGTAGCTTATGACAAAGCTTGATTAGCTCACAGTTACCTGAACTTCCACATGAAAAGCAATCAATAGTATGGTTAGACATAAGCAATTGTAATGTTTTCTTTCTGGAATCTAAAACTCTTTTACTGTTGGTTATAATCTCCATATTAGGTGTAATAGGATGTACACAAGCAGCAACCAGAGTCCTCGCTCCTTTAACTTCAACTACGCACATACGGCATGCACCAATTTCATTTATATCTTTTAAATAGCATAATGTTGGTATTTCAATATGTGCCAGCTGGGCCGCCTCAAGTATAGTGGATCCAGCCGGAGCAGAAATTTCCATCCCATTTATTTTAACCGCGATATTCTCCATTCTGACCTTCCCTCCTACTCTTTAGTTATTGCACCAAAATGACAATTATTTAAACAAGCTCCACACTTAATACACTTCTTCGTATCAATAACATGAGCCTTTTTTGTTTCTCCGCTAATTGCACCTTCTGAACAAATCTTTAAACATAACGTGCACCCTTTGCACTTATCTGGATCAATTTTGAAAGTTAGCAATGCTTTACATACTTTTGCTGGACAGACCTTATCTGTAACATGAGCAATATACTCATCTTTAAAGAATCTAAGTGTTGATAATACTGGATTTGGAGCAGTCTGACCAAGCCCGCATAATGCGTTATCTTTAATATAATATGCCAATTCCTCTAATTTATCTAAATCCTCAAGAGTACCTTTACCTTCTGTAATATTTTCTAGGATTTCATGCATTCTTTTTGTTCCAACTCTGCATGGTGTACATTTTCCACAAGACTCATCTACAGTGAAATCTAAGAAAAATTTAGCAATATCAACCATACAATTGTCTTCATCCATAACAATAAGTCCACCAGAACCCATCATGGAGCCTATGGAAATCAGATTATCATAATCAATTGCAATGTCATAATGCTCCGCAGGAATACATCCACCTGAAGGGCCGCCTGTCTGAGCTGCCTTAAACTTCTTTCCATTAGGAATTCCACCGCCAATTTCTTCAATGACAGTTCTTAAAGTTGTTCCCATAGGTACTTCCACAAGTCCTGTGTTCTTAACTTTTCCTCCTAACGCAAATACTTTTGTTCCCTTTGATTTTTCAGTACCCATTGAAGCAAACCATTCCGGTCCATTTAGAATAATCTGAGGAATATTTGCTGAAGTTTCAACATTGTTAAGGATAGTAGGGCTATCAAATAAACCCTTTACTGCTGGAAATGGCGGTCTTGGTCTTGGTTCTCCACGGTTGCCTTCAATCGAAGTCATTAACGCAGTTTCTTCGCCACATACAAATGCTCCTGCCCCAAGTCGTAATTCAATATCAAAGTTGAAATCTGTCCCAAAAATATTTCTACCTAATAGCCCATATTCCCTTGCCTGATTTATAGCAATCTTTAATCTTTCAACTGCAATTGGGTATTCAGCACGAACATAAATATACCCCTGATCTGCACCAATAGCATAACCAGCTATTGCCATCGCCTCAAGCACAACATGAGGATCACCCTCTAATACAGATCGATCCATAAATGCTCCCGGATCGCCTTCATCTGCATTACAGCAAACATATTTTTGAACTTGGCCTCTATTTCCTGAAGCAAACTTCCATTTCATTCCTGTTGGAAATCCAGCACCACCTCTGCCTCTAAGTCCACTGTCTAAAATTGTTTGTACTACTTCATCTGGAGTCATTTCAGTAAGAACTTTACCTAAAGCTTCATAACCCCTTGTACCAATGTATTCATCAATACTTTCAGGATTAATATATCCACAATTCCTTAGTGCAATACGTTTTTGTTTTTTATAAAAATTAGTGTCATTTAATCCTTTTACTCCTTCTGAAGTTAACGTTTCATCATATACTAAACGTTTTACTATCCGCCCCTTCACAAGGTGTTCTTTTACAATCTCTTCTACATCCTCAGTTTTGACCATTGAGTAAAACACCTGATCAGGATATATAAGTACTACCGGACCCAAAGCGCAAAGGCCAAAACATCCAGTCTTTACTACCGCAACTTCACTTTCAAGACCTACCTTTTTGATGTTATCTTCAAGAGCCTCTATTATTTTCATGCTTCCGGAGGAAGTACATCCTGTACCACCACAAACCAATACATGTGAACGAACCATTATAATTCCCTCCTTACAATTCTGTTGAATCTAATGTATATTTACTTACAATAAGGCCTCTTACAATATGCTGTTCAAATACTTCTCTAGCCTTTTCCGGATCCATTTTTATATAAGTAACCTTTTCGCGACCTGGCTCATAAATCTCTACTATAGGTTCATATTGACACAATCCAATACAACCAGTCTGCGTAACAACTATATCTTTTAATCCTTTTTCATTTACTGCATCTGCCAAGGTATTTAAAACAGGCCTAGCACCACTTGCAATACCACAAGTTGCCATTCCAACTACTACACGCATTTGAGAACCAGTTTCATTTCTTACTCCCATTTGGTTCTGCACTCTATCTCTTATCGCTTTTAATTCCTCAAGTGACTTCATACTTCACCTTGCCTTTCCACTATATGTCACAGCGGTAACCCGCCATCAACTTCTTTTTTATTTTCATCTAAATATTCTTGTAGATATGTTAGTATTTCTGGTGTATTTAAAGGAACTCCATTTAAAATTTCTTTAAACTCACGAGTATCAAGCCTAAATTTATTACAATCGTATGAATATATAAACACAAAATCAATATTTATGTTAAATGCTATTAATGTATAAATTGTGTTGCTTATGTCTCCTAGCGGCATTCTGTCTATATGAGAAAGCCTAAAAGAAGCTTTTATTTCAGTGCCTTTACCAATTTCCGAACCTATAGTAAAATCCCCACCGGAACTTTCAGCTGCCAATTTAAAAAATGGTATTCCCATCCCAACTTTCCTAGTGGTTCTAGTTGTGAAAAATGGATCAACCGCTTTATGAAGCTGCTCTTCACTCATTCCTTTTCCATTGTCCTTGATTATTGCTGTCAAAGCATCCTTATGATTATCAATGATTACCTCTATCGAAATCAGCGAAGCTTCAGCTCTTATGGAATTTTCTGCAATATCTAAAATATTCAATGAAATTTCCGTCATCATATATTTTTACACTTCTCTATAGTTATCTATAATTTTCTCAACATCATCTACTGTTACACGTCCATGAACATCATCATCAACAATCATGACTGGCGCTAATCCGCAAGCTCCTACACAGCGGCATGCTTCTAAAGAAAACATCCCATCGGGTGTACATTCGCCGCCTACAATTCCTAGCACTTCCATAAGTTTATTATAAATATCTCCCGAGCCCTTCACATAGCATGCTGTGCCTAGGCAGACAGATACTGTATGTTTCCCCTTTGGAGTTAATGAAAATTGTGAGTAAAATGTACTTACACCATAAACCTTTTCAAGTGGCACCCCTAAAGCATCGGATATCATTGTCTGAACTTCAATGGGTAAATAGCCATAAATATTTTGGGCCTCCTGCATAATTGGCATTAAGCAGCCTTTATCATCTCTAAACTGATTAATTACTTTTAGTAATTGTTCTTCTTGCTCTTTTGTCCCTTGGAAAGGGATCTCATTTTTAATGCAAGCCAAATTTAATTCCTCCTTACTATTTACAAATATAATACAACATGCGATAATAGTACAAAATTAGTTATATCACTTTATTGCACAAAAATCTACAAAAAAATATAAAGTTAAGACTTGTATAATATTGTCTAACTTTTAACGGCTTCTAATTTTATTTGATTATTTATTGGAGGTAAATATGCAAATTAAAGATATTATCTTGCTGTTAGATGCAACCATATTCAGTGGTGAAAATCTGCAGGATACTTTTGCACAGGGTGCTTTTGCATCTGATTTAATGAGTGATGTTTTAGCTTTAGTAAAAGAGCAGAATATTCTTCTTACTGGTCTTTGTAACACTCAGGTTCTTCGAACCGCTGAAATGCTTGATATGAACTGTGTCATCTTAGTTAGAGGCAAAGTCCCTACTGAAGAATTTATTAAAATGGCGGCAGAAAAAAATATATGTTTACTGGCTACAAAGGAAACTATGTTTAAATCTTGCGGCCTTCTTTATTCAAATGGGCTTCATGGAGGAAACATTAATGAACGATAACACTATCCTTTCTCTGCGCTACACTGTTGTACCTAATGATTTTTCGCGTGCGGGGGAAGCTAGCAGTGATGTAAAAAATACGCTTAAACAACTAGGAGTTTCACCTGATATAATCCGAAAAGTATCTATAGCCTTATATGAAGGTGAAATCAATATGGTTATTCATGCTAATGGAGGAACCATTGATATAAAAGTAACACCAACACAAATTATTATGGTTCTTACTGATTCTGGTCCCGGTATAACTGATATTGAAAAAGCAATGGAGGCAGGATATTCTACTGCTTCTGAAAGTGCTAGAGCCTTAGGTTTTGGCGCTGGTATGGGTCTTCCCAATATTAAAAAATATTCTGACCAAATGAAAATAGATACTACAATTGGAATTGGTACAACTTTAACAATATTTGTTAATTTAGCTTAACTTATATATTATCCCTATAACGTCATAAGAAAATAGTATTGAAAGGAAGGGGGAAAAATGGACAAATTTTTTCATTCCGTATCTCTAATAGAAGAATTATGTAGCGGATGTATAAACTGTATTAAACGTTGCCCAACTCAGGCTATTCGTGTCAGGCACGGCAAAGCCTGCATAACAAAAGAATTTTGTATTGACTGTGGAGAATGTGTTCGAACTTGTCAAAATCACGCAAAAGTGATTAACCGTGATTTTATTAAATGCTTAAATGATTTTGAATATACGGTAGCTCTGCCTGCACCTTCATTATACAGTCAATTTAATAATATTACCGATATAAATGCTATATTAACGGCCATTTTAATGTTAGGTTTTGATGACGTATATGAGGTGGCAGCCAGTGCTGAAGTAGTTACAGAGGCTACTAAAGATTATGTCAATACCCATAGAGAGCAGTGGCCTTTAGTAAGTACTGCATGCCCTTCTGTGGTCCGGCTCATTCGGGTACGTTTTCCCAACTTAATTGATCACTTACTTCCATTGCACCCTCCTGTAGAAATAGCAGCAGCAGCAGCCAGAAAAAAAGCCATCGAAAAAACTGGTCTGCCATCCGAAAAAATAGGTATTATCTTTATCTCACCTTGTTCATCAAAGGTAGCTTACATTAAAGAACCTCTTGGTATGGAAAAGAGTTCTATAGACAGAGCCATTGGAATAACTGATATTTATCCATTAATCCTAGCTCACTTGCAAGAAGCCTCCCAATCTCCTTTAAATCTTGCCACTGCTGGCAGAATCGGAATTGGCTGGGGCCGAAGTAGTGGTGAAGCTCTTGCTCTTGAGACAGATGAATATTTGTCTGCTGATGGAATTGAAAATGTCCTGCAGGTTCTGGAAGACCTAGAGGATGAAAAATTGAGTGGCCTAAGATTTATAGAACTTGATGCATGCAATGGAGGATGTGTAGGTGGAATTTTAACCGTAGAAAATCCTTTTATTGCTAAAACCAAATTAAAGAAAATAAAAGAATCATTACCGGAGAGACATACCGAAGAACATAAACATATGTCTTATGAAGAATTATTCTGGAATGTGGATGTAGTTTACGAACCCGTATTTCAATTAAGCGGCAACTTTATTGAAAGTGTGGCACTTATGAATCAAGTGAACACTATCTATGAAAAATTTCCTAAATTAGATTGCGGCATTTGTGGGGCTCCCACTTGTAAAGCCCTTGCAGAAGACATTGTTAAGGGTAATGCAACTGAAAATCAATGCATTCATATTTTAAAGCAGCAAATCCATGAAATTTCCAAAGATGCTACTGCCTTTGCAAATGATACCACTTTAAATGCTGCCAATACCCCTGACTATGTAACAAAATTAAAGAAGTATATAAATCAAATTGCAACACTGGATAATGACCTTAATCGTGAAAAATAAGAAAAAAGGTTGTGATGATATGAACATAAATCAATTAATTTCCAAGAACATATTTACATTAGCGAACGATGGTGGGAATGGTAATTTTTCCATAGCAAAACCTTTCTGCTGTGACCTTTTAAGCATAGCCATGGGTAAAGCTCCCGCAGGCTGTGTATGGGTGACGGTTATGGGAAATTCTAACACTTTGGCTGTAGCTTCTCTGGCTGAAGCTGCCTGCATCATATTTGCTGAAGGTATTACATTAGATGATGCTGCTTTAAATAAAGCAAAAGAGCATAACATAACTGTCATGTATACGGAGTTGCCAATTTTTGATGCAGCTCTTAAAGTACATCAATTAATTCAGGAGTATGTAATATGATAAATTTGTCTTATGACTTCCATATTCATTCCTGTCTTTCTCCTTGTGGAGATAATGATATGACACCTCAAAACATAGCTGCTATGTCAGCACTTAAACGATTGGATGTTATTGCTATAACAGACCATAATTCCTGTAAAAATTGTGCCTCTGTTATAGACGCTGCACAAGTCTATGATTTGCTCGTGATTCCTGGAATGGAACTTACAACTTCTGAAGAAGTTCATGTACTATGCTTATTTTACGATTTAACTTCAGCATTAAATTTTGATGATTATGTATATAAACATTTACTTCCCATAAAAAACAATGCGAAAATATTTGGTGAGCAGCTTCTTTGTAATTCTCAGGATAAGGTAATTGGAAATGTAGAAAATCTACTTATTAACAGTACAGATATTTCTCTGGACTCTCTGTGGGAATTAGTCACTGAATATAATGGTATTATCATTCCTGCACATTTAGATAAGGATTCCACCAGTATTATTTCTAATCTGGGTTTTATTCCCTTAGATAGTAAATTTAAATGTGCTGAATTTAAAGATACAAAAAAATTAAAAGAGTTAACAGAATCTAACCCCATTCTATCATCTTGCAGCATTATTACTTCTTCAGACGCACATTACCTTCAAGATATCAGTGAGCCTATACATACTATTCAGGTTGATGAAAAAAATATAAGATCCATTCTAGACACGCTATCAAAAAAAATAAACCGTTGGAATCCAAATTATTGAATACCAACGGTTTTAAATTACCTTTAGAATACTGCGTTATAAAAAGTCTATTTTTCTTCTTCTTCTACATTAATCTTCTTGATTTCTTTTGTTCTGATTTCTTCACAAATCTCACTAATAAACTGTTGAAGCGGCTTCTGACCTTCATCTCCATTGAAGCGGCTTCTTACAGAAACAACGCCCTCTTCCGCCTCTTTCTGACCTACAACCAGCATATAAGGTACTCTCGCAAGTCTAGTTTCACGGATCTTGTAACCTATTTTTTCACTTCTTTCATCAATAGTTACAAGTACACCACTCTTCTGAAGTTCTTCCTTAACCTGCTTTGCATAATCATGATATTTTTCTGAAATAGGAAGAATACGAACCTGTTCAGGGCAAAGCCAAGTTGGGAATTTACCTGCATATTTTTCAATAAGCCATGCAAGGGTTCTTTCATAACATCCCATAGAAGTTCTATGAATGATGTAAGGTCTTTTCTTTTCTCCATCCTTATCCACATAAGACATATCAAAACGTTCTGCAAGAAACATGTCAAGCTGAATAGTAATCATAGTATCTTCCTTGCCATAAACATTCTTAGCCTGAATGTCAAGCTTAGGACCATAAAAGGCTGCTTCGCCTTCTGCTTCAGTAAATTCTATACCAATATGATTTAATATATTTCTCATCATATCCTGAACTTCATCCCACATCTCTGGTGTGCCCATATACTTTTCAGTATTCTTAGGATCCCACTTTGACATCTGGTAGGTTACATCGCCTTCCAAACCTAAAGTAGTCAGGCAGTATTTAGCAAGGTCTACACATGCTTTAAATTCCTCTTCTATCTGATCAGGTCTAACGATTAAATGACCCTCTGAAATAGTAAATTGACGAACACGAGTTAGTCCGTGCATTTCACCCGAATCTTCATTTCTAAATAAAGTTGAAGTTTCGCCGTAACGTAAAGGCAGATCTCTATAAGATTTTTGACTCTGCTTATATACATAGTACTGGAATGGACATGTCATAGGCCTTAGTGCAAACACTTCTGCATTTTCATCTTCATCATCACCTAATACAAACATACCTTCTTTGTAATGTGCCCAGTGATCCGAAATGATATATAATTCTCTCTTAGCCATAAGAGGAGTCTTTGTTCTAACATACCCTCTTCTTTCTTCTTCATCTTCAATCCATCTCTGTAATGTCTGAATCATCTTTGCACCCTTTGGCATTAATAGAGGAAGTCCCTGTCCAATAACGTCAACAGTTGCAAATAGTTCCATTTCGCGGCCTAACTTATTGTGATCACGCTTTTTGATGTCTTCAAGATAAACCAAGTATTCGTTTAGTTCTTCCTTCTTTGTAAATGCTGTACCATAAATTCTAGTAAGCATCTTGTTTTTTTCGCTGCCTCTCCAGTAAGCACCAGAAGATGAAATAAGCTTAAATGCCTTAATTGGCTTTGTTGTCATCAGATGAGGACCTGCACATAAATCTACAAATTCACCCTGACTATAGAAAGAAATAACAGCATCTTCAGGTAAATCCTGAATCAATTCAACCTTGTAAGGCTCTCCCTTTTCTTCCATAAATTTGATAGCTTCTGTCCTTGGCATGGTAAACATTTCAAGTTTATTACCTTCTTTTATGATTTTCTTCATTTCTGCTTCAATTTTATCTAAATCTTCTCTGGAAAACGGTGCATACTCAAAATCATAGTAGTATCCAGTATCAATTGAAGGTCCAATTGCAAGCTTTGCTTCAGGATATAGTCGCTTTACTGCTTCAGCAAGAACATGTGAGCAAGTATGACGGTATGCTGCAAGTCCTTTTGGGTCATTTGCTGTTAAAATATTTAACTCACAATCCTTATCAATAACAGTTCTTAAATCTACTACTTTACCATTAACTTCACCTGCACATGCCATTCTAGCAAGTCCTTCGCTAATATCTGCTGCTATATCTATAACAGCTTTTGATTCACTGTACTCTTTAAAAGAGCCATCTTTTAATGTAATCTTCATTTAACTAATTCCTCCTGTTAAAAATTATTTTTTGATTCAGCAGGTGAGATTATTCTGCAATAAAAAATCCCCTCCTGCATAAACTGCAGAAAGGGACGAGTTATCTGTTCTCGCGGTTCCACCCTAATTGCTTAGTAATCTCCTATTCAATATATCCTTTATTTTGTGATATATGTTCTAAGATTTTACAAAACCACTCTTCTTGATTATAACGGAATCACCGGACCTGATTGGGGCCACTCCGAGGTAGTTTTCAAATGGTTTTTATTAAAGCCTTTCCAGCCTCCGGCTTCTCTCTGTAAATATCTCCCACTCTACTCTTCTCATCAACGCATTAAAAATATTAAACTAAACTTAATTATATCACTTGAATACTTTTTTTCAACCCCTAAATTTATTTATTTTCTAATGTCTATTCTATAGGATTGATCATATTTTATATCATCAAATGTAGCCATGTTATTCATAACAGCACATGATGCTGATATGATATGAAAGGCTAACGCACATCCTGTGCCCTCACCCAATCTCATATCCATTTCCAAAATTGGCTCCATTTCAAGTTCTTTAAAAATCAAATCATAAACTGGCTCTTTTGATTTATGGCTTGAGAAAATAAAGTCCTTTACTGAGGGATTCATCTGTGCTGCTACATAAGCGGAAAGCGCTGATATTACACCATCAATAACAATTGGAACTCTAAAATATGCTGCACCTAAGAAACATCCCACCATACCGGCTATATCAAGTCCTCCCACCTTTGCAATCACATCAATAGGATCCTTTGGATCCGGATTATTCAGTTTAATGGCATCACTTATAACCTGTTTTTTATGTATTAAAGCTTCATCTGTAAGTCCTCCACCTTTACCAACGGCATTTTCAGATGATTCTCCTGTCATCGTCATAAATACGGCACTTGTTGAACTAGTGTTTCCAATCCCCATTTCCCCTGTACCGATAAGCTGGTATCCTTCTGAAACAGCCAGCTCAACCATTTCTATACCAACCTCTATAGCTTTCACAGCTTCTTCACGACTCATAGCAGGACCCTTAGCAAAATTGTCTGTACCATATTTGATTTTTTTGTTGTATACTTTATCATTGTTATAATCAGACATAATACCTATGTCAACAACCTTTATATCTGCTCCTGCATGTGCTGATAATACGCCCATACCGCAGATGCCTTTTGTCATATTCATTCCCTGAATTAAAGTTATATCCTGTGGAGTTCCTGCAACTCCTTCGGCACATATACCATTATCTGCTACCATTACGATGGAGCACTTTTTTTCTACGCTATTATTAACCTTTCCTGTAATACCAGCCATTTTAACGGCCATTGTTTCAAGTTTCCCCAAACTACCAAGAGGCTTAATTAAACTATCCATGTGTTTCTGCGCTTCATCTACAGCTTTTTCATCTGCTCCCTTTATCCCTTTTAAAACTTCATCTAATGTTTTCATCTGCTTTCCTCCTAAAAGTCTGGATTAATTCCATATATCTGTACAATTTCAAACAAATCACTTGAGGCTATATCTGCTGGAGTGACAATTAGACCTCCGTCACTATCAACGTCATAACCAAACTGTTTATAAACATACCAAACCAAATGAGAGCAGTTCGTACTACGAAGGTCATCACTTTTAATGTTAGATAATTCAGGAAGAATCCCATACTTTATATCTAAGCATTTCTCTTGTACATATTCCGCCAGTAATTCCCCCAATTCTGCCTGTGTATACCCTTTCGATTTTGCTGCTTCTTCAGAAATTCTTAAATGCACAAGGGTTGGACAAGAACGCCATTTTGCTGTAGTCTCATACTCAGTAGGTTCACCCAGGTAAATTGCTTCTATCGTTTTAGCTTCCTTGCCTTTAGCAGGTTTACTAACAACAATTCCGCAGTGGCCATGCCGATATCCCATGGTATGTGTGGACAGATTTACAAGTACATCTCCAGGCCGCAAATCAACAATTTCATATCCTTTTACCTTTTCACCATTTTTATCTCTCATTCTTTCGTTGTATGTTAACACTCCTATTTTAGCACAAGTATATGGATAACCGTCAAAAAATATTTTCTGGAAATTTTTGATTTCTCTCTCATAGTCTTTTTTGTTTTCAATGATATAGTCTACTGCTGGTTTTCCTAACCCAGTTTGTCTAAAAATAGATTCATATTCCTCCTCCGTTAATTGTAATTTTTGATTTTCTTTTTTCCCAAATTCTCCAGCTGTCCTTATATCTTCAAATATATAATCCAAAGAATCTCTATTGTAATCTGGTTTATAAACAGGATGTTGCTCTGACTCATCTATGGCAATCCAAAGAATTGAAAAAGCGACAACTGCACTAATTGTCGCCCTTATAAAAAATTTATTGCGATTTTTCCTCTGGCAATTCATATCGGGCGCTTCTTTCCAAACTTGTCACTTCTATGAAAGGTACTCGGAATAAATCATCTGTCACTACCGATATTTTTACAGTTATTGCTGGTATTTTTTCTGCATTTGAGAGGGAATATCCCCTTTTCTCATCTTCAAATTCCATTTTATACTGTACCACTCCATTTGACAAAGCTTTTGAATTTCTTGTTATGTATGCCAGATAATTTTCTGTATAATTTATCCCTTTTTCATAATCAAATACTATGTTTCCTTTTGAAAACTCCTCATCATCTAAAAATAATGAAGACCCTGCTGCGCATTCCTCTGCTGCTTCTTTTATTAATAACTGCTCATGTCCATAAGTTCCTAAATCACCCTGATATACAATTGCAGAAACGCTTACCATAAATATTCCTATAAAAACAATAAACACTTTCATATTTTGCCCACCTAAAAAACTTCTATGCTAGTACTGATAATTAAATTTTTTCACTAGCCGTATAACTGTCTATAACATAGTTATACCTATTGTCCTCATCGGAAATCCCATAGATATTGTTAGCCGCCATTAATTCATCAATTTTTACAGTAATTTTGTAATAAATTAATCTTTCTTCGCCATTGCTATACCTATATTTCACCTTGCTGTCCGTTTCAATATTTATCTTTTCTGAAGTAATACCTGTAAGCCTAGTTATCTCATTTTTCAATTTCTCTTTAATCTCGTTTGTAAAACAGCCTTCTTGTTTAGCATCCTCCTTTGCGGCGTATACAGAAGCCTGAATAATCGAAGTAATTTGGCTGTTCTTTTGATCTAAGCCCATTTGTAACATAAAAATTATTAAAATCGGCAATACCCCCATCAGCACTATAAATTGTTTCATTTCACACCACTTTCCTGGCAAACTGCCTAAGGAGTATAAGTCCTAATGAGAACTCCCTGTTGCCAAATATGTTGCAAAGAAGAATTAATAGTCCCCTCACCGTTTCCCGCTATAATATTAAAAATGTATATTCCCAGCATAATCATGCTTACCAAAACTACATACTGCTTCATAACCACTTACCTTCAAGTCCTAGTTCATCATACTATTGGATATATTAGTTATTGCTTTAGTGGTTTTTTGACCAATACCATTCACATCCTCTTTAAATCCCATAACTACTCCTGCAATAAAAATGCCTAATGCAATAAAAGCAGCTAAAACTATTATCTGTTTCATTTATTTACCCTCCCTAGCAAATTGAATACTATCTTCTAAAAAAGTAGTTGTAGTACTTCTTTCTGATTAATAAAATATCCAACGTAAATAAAATTAATAAAAATTAAAATCACATTAAAAACTACTGGAAAATATAAGAAATCACTAATGATTTCATCTTTTCGCCTCTGCTCTGTCATTCTTATTTCTTTTATACTTTTTTGATGTGACAGTAAAATTTCTGAAAGCTCAAGTGGATTAATCTCATCCCATCGTAGTAATAATCCTGCAAACTCTTTTCCTATAGGTGTTTCTAAACTATCTGCCATGGTTTGCTGTGCTTCTTTCTTTTTATTCACCCGAAGAAGACTTAACATCTTAATATATATGCTTTGCAAAGCCCCTTCTCTTTGTGAAAGCTGCTCTATTATAAAATCCGTACTAACTTGTTTCCCCCTGTCTATTGAAATGATATTTCTTAAAAAGGATATTCCCTCATAAATCTCTTTATCTGCCATTTGATTTCGTCTTTTATTTTGCCATGCTCCCATCTTGCAATTCAAATTGTATCTTATTTTTGATTTTTGAGCTTTAGCTTCTAAATCCCTTATTAGTCCCCTCTTAAAATAAGTTTTTTCTTTATATAAAATGAAGTAGATTCCCATGCTAAATAAAGATAATGTTATAGCATAAAATATATTAATAAACATTGCCCTCCCCTAATCTTACCTAAGTATAAAATCCCATTAATAATCAAACTTTTGTCTGCTAACAATCTCCATTATTGCAATATTTATTAAAAACATCACACTGCTTACTGTAAAGAATAAAAAACCTTCTTTCGTGAACAGTTGATTTTCTATAAACTTAATAAAACTCATGCCTATATATCTTAAAGATATTACCACTGTGAATACATATAAGAAGGGAATCATATAAACTACAATTCTTACTGCTTCTGAATTAAGCCTCTTCCTCTCTTCAAAAATAGTTCTTGCATCCCGTAACTGCATGAGTATATCCTCAATGGCTAGAGATATGTTTATACCTTTCTCTGCAGCAAGCTGTATATTATAAGCAAACATCCTGCTCCAATTTGTATTGATTATACTTGCAAACTTATTAACTGCATTTTTTATTTCTTTGGGATTTCCTGTACTTCTAAGTTCTAAAAGCATTTTTAAAACAAATGGATTGCTGGCTTTTGTGTTTTTACTTTCTTCAAGTAGTTTTTCTAATGCCTCATAAACATTAAAATTTACAATTCTATACTGGTTTAAGAAATTACTGACTATCATTTCCCCCTCAAAACTGCTTTTCCTCCTTATTCCTTCAAATTTAATTCGAAGAAGTATATATGGTGCGGATGCTATACATGTGGCTAAAACTAGTGAGCTCATAATAGGTAAATTCCGATTAGCTAGAAGCATTACAACAAAATACACCCCACCCATAAATATGATTAAATATGTTCCTTTTATATTTAATGTAGCCCTTGTTATACAATCAAAATGTTTTTCTATCTTAGAAGAATTTTTTAGCTGCCGTCTTCTTTCTCTAAGTCTGTGTTTTGATTTTATCTTCGCATAATAATTTGCGATATCTCTACTATAAACAAAAGCTGTTCCGATTAAAAATAGTAAATATATACACATCTCAATTAAGACTTCCATTATGTGCTTCATTACCTGCCCCCTCAATTTCCATCGGATTGTGCACCTCCAATTCTTCTAGTATTTTTGAAAAAATCTTAAAGCTCTCTTGATCTTCTTCGATTCCTGCAATCCTTTTATCTTTGCTTATTGCATATCGCCATCCCCAACTGTCTCTCTGATAATTGTAGGCACAAATTTGAGTTATAATAATTTTGTTTGTTATCTTATCAAAATACATTTCATATATTCCTTTTAATCGCTTTTTTCCTTTATCCTTCAATTGAATAAAATGAAAAATGTAATCAAAACTATCTGCTGCCCTTCTCGCTATAAGTTCCATGTCACCTCCTAAACTAAGCATAACTTCTGCGGCTACATCATAAGGAAAATTCATGGGATTTCTTTCATGAAAAGTGATTTTAAGCCGTCTCGTGCCTTTACTGGCTATCCTTAGCACTGTATCTAGTGCAACTCCATCTCTTGCTTCCGCCATAATTAAGTAATCAGCATCACTTCTTAGTAAGTGCTTTGTTACAGTTTTTAGCTTATCTTCTTTTGCTAATATTTGGACAATAGGTGCCTTTGGCATTAACTTATGTAAACTTATCTCTGGGTCTGTCTCCAACATTACGCCTTCAAGACTTTCATCTTCATAACTCTGTAATGTAGCTAAAAAAGATGTTTTTCCACTTTTCATTGCTCCAGTAGTAGCCACAGAATAACCTAACTTAACCATCTCTTCTAATAAAGGAATACTATCCCATGGAATAGTGCCTCTTTTAGCCTGCTCTTCAAATGTATAATTAGGAATAATATACCGTCTGAAAATAATTACATCTTGCCCTGCCTTTACGGACTCTCCTCGAAATACAGTTATTCTTGTTCCGTCTAAAGTGTATATTTCATGAAAATCCTTATCTAAACGTTCTTCTGGAGTCATGAGTAGAAAAGCCCTAATTAACTGTTCCCTCCTTTCCTGACAAATTTCTTGAGGTTTTAAAACCATTTTTCCATGCTCCTGAAAATAAATTCTATTGCCTATAACTTTACAAGAACTGCTCTGTGCATACTCCTCTGAAAACCACTCAGCAATTCCTGATAATCCCCAGTTTTCGTGGTATATGGCTTCATCAAGACTTTTGTACCAAGCTGGAAATTCTGTCTCACCAGCATTATGTTTTTTAACAAAATATTTTATTTTATTTTTAAAAAACCCCACCTCTTTATCAAAGCCTATTATTGCATTTTTCTGTATGGAAAGCATCCTTTGAATATCTTTGTTTTCCTCTTCCCATTCTTGTTGAAATTCTAAATTTATTAATGTGCAGAGCGTTTTAAAATTAAATAAGCTTCTGTTTTTCTTTACTTCTTTTGATAAGAAACTGTCTAAATAAAATTTCTCCATAATTTATTTTTCCTTTGTAATTGTATTTGAGGTAACCCCGATGCCTTTAACACATTATTTGCTATCGTAGCAATATCTTCTAAATAACTATCTGTTTTAAATTCCATAAGTGTTTTATGTTCCAGCTCTGCTTGACGGTCATAACCAGCAGCCTGAATTTTAAAGGATTTCTCTTTATTAATACATAGTCTTTCCACTATGTATTTCAAGGTATGAGGATCTTCCTCACAGAATTTGTTAATAATAAATCCATCAAATTTTACTAGTGCTTTTTCAAACCATGGCAACATCTCCTCATACCTGAATAAATTTGATTCCAATTGGGTTAATATCAAATATTTTTTTGCGGCAATTGACAGTCCTCCTAATGCCAATCCGTTATTAAGATCACTTCCTGTGTCTGCAATAATTATTTCAAAACTGCCTGATACAGATTCTAATAGATATTTAGCTGCATCTGGAAAGTAATATCTTTCTTCTAATTCATTCGACAGACCAGCTAGAATATGTAAATTTTTTTTATGCCTGCAGTCCCTTACAAAATCTTTACTTATAAGCATCTGGCTGTCCAATTGCAGTTTAAATTCATCAATCGTTTTTACTTCTTCTTTTACAAACTCACAGTTTTTCCTTCCATTCAAAGATATAAATAGAACCTTTATATTACTATTTTGAGAAGCAATTAATTCAGCTACAGATTGTGCTGTCATAGTAACCCCCACCTTATGGTCTATACCATGAAATGAAAATAAATTATTCATATATGTTCTCCCCCTTTTGAATAAGCAAGAGTTTCATGCTCTGTTTCTCAGCAAGTTCCCAAATTTTTTTATACTCTTCAAGTGAGGTAATTATTTCTACGCGAGATATAATGGAACTGCTAAAATCCCTTTGCAAAACTTCCTCACTATGATTCCCCTCTGTTCCTACCACCTCTTGTTCATTTGAATCCTTTACATACGCAATTGGGAAAGTCCCTACATAACACTGGCCGCTTTCATCAAATATATCAATGGTATCCCCTTTTCGCAGCGAACTACTTCTACTATCAATCCAAACATCTTTAATTGGGAAAATAGAATTACCCTCAAGCAATATTTTATCTTTTTTCATAAACATCTTAGGAATTACTTGAGAAAGTTTAGGTATATATTGCTTTGCTACAAGACCTTTTATTTTATAAAAGCTTTTTGGAGTTATGGACCCAGGTATGGTACTCTCCGAAATATTATTTATTTCTACGAAATTTTGCTCCCCTATTATAGTTCCCCTTTGAATATTTTCCTTTGCAACCATTACACTGCTCATAAGCAGCTGTTCACGTCCTGTATTTTCCCACCACAACAAGGCTAGTACGGATAATACTATCAATATAATTCCAAGCAGTGGTCTAAGTATCCTCATTCTCATTAATCGCCCTCCCAATGTTTACATTTTTTACCATTTTCGTATTTCTATTATATAACGGATTATGTTTTTGTCAACCATTTTTTGACATATTATACATTTTAATACTTGATGCCTGAGTTAATGTAATTGAAAAAATTTTAACCAGTATTATTAACATTGACTTTTAGCCGTTTTACCAATAAAATAATATAAGTTCGCTATGAATTTAATTTAGCTTTTATAGCTGAATCAAAAATAGAATGGAGTTAATTATGAGTTTGTTAATAGTAGAAAATGTATCTCACGGTTTTGGCGGCAGAACAATTTTAGAAGATGCCTCCTTCCGCTTGCTAAAAGGTGAACATGTAGGCTTAATTGGTGCTAATGGAGAAGGAAAATCAACTTTCTTAAATATTATTATAGGAAATATACAGCCTGACGAAGGCAAAGTTGAATGGTCCAAAAATGTTACAGTCGGTTATCTGGACCAACATTCTTCCCTAAAATCTGGTATGAGTATTCGTGACGTTCTCCGTGATGCTTTCAAAAATATGTTTGAGCTTGAAAAAAAGATGCTGGGTATGTATGACCAAATGGCAGAAGATGGTGCTGACGTGGATTCACTAATGGAGGAAGCTGGTGAAATTCAGCAAATCTTAGATCACAGTGGCTTTTATACTATTGATGCTAAAATCAATGAAGTTGCCAATGGTTTGGGACTTGCTTCAATAGGTCTGGATAAAGATGTTTCTGAACTATCTGGTGGTCAAAGAACAAAAGTACTTTTAACTAAACTTCTATTAGAGGACCCATCCATTCTTCTTCTAGACGAGCCTACTAACTATTTAGATTTTGAGCATATAGAATGGCTAAAAAGATATCTTTTGGAATATGAAAATGCATTTATCCTAATTTCACATGATGTAGAATTCTTGAATTCTGTAGTAAATGTTATTTATCACGTAAATAATGGTGAACTTTCAAGGTATACTGGAGATTATAACAATTTCTTAAATATGCATGAAATAAAAATGAAACAACAAGAACGCGCCTACGAACGCCAACAGGCTGAAATCGAAAAAATGGAAGACTTTATTGCTAGAAACAAGGCTAGAGTCGCTACAAGAGGTATGGCAAACAGCAGACAGAAAATGCTGGATCGAATTGACGTTATCGAGAAGCCTAGAGAAAAACCAAAGCCATCTTTCCAATTTAAAGAAGCCCGAACCCCTAGCAGGTATTTAGTGCAAGCTAATGATTTGATTATTGGATATGGCGATCCTTTAACTAAACCACTAAACTTTGAAATCGAGCGTGGTATGAAGCTTGCAATTACTGGAACCAACGGATTAGGTAAGACCACACTTCTAAAAACTATTCTGGGCAAGATTAAGTCTTTAGGAGGAATGATTGAGCTTGGTGATTACCTTGCTCCAGGTTATTTTGAACAAGAAGCTGGAAGAGACAGTGAAATCACTGCTCTGGATTATATCTGGGAGAGATTTCCTTCCTATACAAACGGAGAAGTTCGCTCTGCACTTGCCAAGTGTGGCTTGACAAATGAACATATCACAAGCCAGATGAGAGTACTAAGTGGTGGTGAAAATGCTAAAGTTCGCCTTTGTGAACTTATGCAGAAAGAAGCTAACTGGCTGATTTTAGACGAACCTACTAATCATTTGGATGTGGAAGCCAAAGACGAACTAAAAAGAGCATTGATGGAATACAAAGGCTCCATACTGCTGGTATGCCATGAACCAACGTTCTATGAAGATTGGGTAACCGATATCTGGAATGTTGAAGATTGGACATTAAAAATAGTGTAAATAATATACATGACCGGTAAAATACCGGTCTATTTTTATGCTAAAATCAAAAATAAAAACATAATATATTGCAATAAGTGATAAAAAGTAGTATAATGGTGTGGTTTAGGGTGTAAAAATTTACCAAAGCAAAAGGTGGGAATTTATCTAATTTAAGGAGGACGAGAAAATGAAAATCTCAAAAAAATTAATAGCAATAGGAATGTCACTTACACTGATTACAGGTTTAACTGCCTGTGGCGGCTCCACTGACGTAATGAAAAATGCAGAAAAGGCCATTGAAAATGTAAAAAGCTTGAGCTATGACATGGATATGGATATGAATATGACCATTGGTGATCAAAAAATGGAAACTTCCACTACTGGTAAGATTGATTGCATCTCTGATCCATTAACTATGAAAATGGATATGAATATGAATATGGGCGCTCAGGGCTCTGCAAAAGTTACTATGTATGCAGAAAAAGCGGATGACAAATACATCATGTATATGAGTCCAGATGGTACAAACTGGATGAAGCAGACTTTAGGTGATGCTGCTGAATTAGAACAATACAATGCACAAAATTCCATGAAACTATATCTTGAAGGAATGGAAGATTTTAAAGAAACAGCTACTGAGAAAATAAATGGCAGCGATGCAGTAAAATACGAAGGTGTTATTTCTAAGGAAGCTATGGGCGATGTAATGGCAGCTTCAGGTGCAGGAAAACAGTTGACTCAATTAGGTATGACTGAAGAAGAAATTGATGCAATGTATAAAGATTTAGGTCAGCTTCCTGTAGCAGTATGGATCGACAAAGAAAGCTCACTTCCTGTAAAATATGAGATGGATATGACTCAAATAATGCAGCAAATGATGACTAAAATGTTAGAAGCTAAGGCTCAACAAACTCAAGGCGTAACCTTTAAAGTTGACAAAATGTTTATTTCCATGACGCTATCTAATTTCAATAAGGTAGATAAAATTGAAATTCCAGAAGCAGCTAAAAACGGTCAGGAAACTGCATTCTAAATCGTATAAAAATAAAAAGCTTTCTATGTTAAATATATAGAAAGCTTTTTTATTTTTCCTAAAATACAGCCGAATGACCGCCTTATAGTGGAATCCTTTGTAGCTACCATGTAGGTTCTGTCATAGAGACTGGGTTCTGTCCCATACCTCTAAGAACAGCAAGACCTACCTCTCTGGCCGCTAAAAGTGCCTGTTTTACTGCATCTGCATCTCCAGAAAACGTGATAATGATTTCATTGGTATAGCTTGTACCTACCGAAGGACTTGCATATTTACTCAATTCCACATTGCCAGCTTTCATTGCTGCATCAGCCATTAACATTCCTACTGCTGCAGGCGCACCAATGGTAATGCCAAACGCCTTATCCATAGGGGCAGAAAAAGCTGTATTAAGAGCATAACTAGCTCTTGCCGTATAGTGCAATTGTACATGTCCTGCATCACATACATATACATTACCAAAATGTTCATCTAATTCAGTAAGCATGATTTCTACCGCTCTTCTTGAATCAGATACATCCTTCGAGCCAAAAATAACAGTAATTCCATGACCTGCGCCACCTTTAGTATCTCTGGAAAACTCAATGGAAACAATTTCTGTATTGGTTTCTTTCACTGCTGTATCAGCTGCCATAACATGTGTTCCACCGCCTATTCTGGCACTTACAATTCCGATAGAACGGAATCTTGAATCCAGATTAATTTTCCCCCGTATACTAGCATCAAGATTTGCAATGACAAGACCTACTGTGTCGCCTATTCCAGCTCCTACAAATTCTGTTAATCCACAGTTTTCTAATGCCACAAAATTTCCCTCCATCATCTATATCTATTACTCTATTATCTATTAAAAATAGTCAAAAACTCTTTCACTCTAGCATCTATATCCGGCGCTCCGAACACAGCAGAACCTGCTACTACAAGTTCAACACCTGCATCAATTACTTCTTTTACATTGTCCAGGCCAATTCCACCATCTATTTCAATTTCATAATTCAGCCCATGTATTTCCTTAATCTGTTTCAAAGCCTCAACTTTAGCCAAAGATGACTGTATAAACTTTTGACCTCCAAATCCTGGATTTACAGACATTATCAGCACTAAATCCACTTCCTCCAATATAAAATCTAACGTACTTAAGGAAGTTGCAGGGTTTATAGCAACCCCTGCTTTTACTCCAAATGATTTTATATTTTGAATGGTTCTATGAAGATGCGGACATGCCTCCTGATGAACCACTATAAACTCAGTCTGATCTGTCACAAATTCTGCAACATATTTATCTGGATTTTCAATCATAAGATGAACATCAAATGGCAGCTTTGTTTTGCCGCAAAGACTTTTCATCACAGTTGCTCCATAGCTGATATTGGGTACAAAGTGGCCATCCATAACATCTACATGTATTACCTGAGCTCCTGCCTTTTCAATAAGGCTTACCTGCTCTCCTAGTTTTGAAAAATCTGCTGACAATATTGATGGTGCTAATCTTACCATTTTCTACTTTTCTCCCTTATTTCTTTAATCTGTTCAACATATGAGTGATACCTGCTTTTACTGATTTTGCCCTCTGCTACCGCCTCTCGTACACTGCAGTCGGGTTCTTTTATATGTCTACAGTTATCATATTTGCACTGTCCTAAGTATTCTTGCATTTCTGGGTATAAATGAGCAAGTTCTTGCTCATCTGCCTCAAGAACTTCAAAGGAAGTAAATCCTGGGGTATCAAAAATCATTGCTCCAAAAGCTGTATCAAAGATTTCCACATGTCTGGTCGTGTGTTTACCTCTTTTGGTCTTTTCACTGATTTCTCCTGTTTCCACAGCAGCCATAGGCTCAAGATCATTGAGAATTGTAGACTTTCCCACACCAGATGGACCTGCTAAAGCACATTTTTTGCCAGTCAGCAATTCCTTTAAGTCATCAATTCCCTCTCCAGTTTTGCCACTTAGAAATACCATTGGATAAACGCCTTGATATATACTCTTAAGCTTGTCAATTATGTCATTTTTGCCTAAATCTATTTTGTTTACACAAATTATAATATCGGTATTACTCTTTTCTGCCATGACTAGAAATCTGTCAATTATTGCGAAATTAGGTTCGGGATTTGCCGCCGCAAAAACTACTGCAAAACAATCAACATTCACAATAGGAGGTCTTACAAAGGAATTTCTTCTTTCCTTTATTTCAGTAATGAGGGCATCACTGCCCTCATTTAATTGGATTTCTACAATATCTCCTACTGCAACCTTTATTCCGTCTTTTTTAAAGATACCCCGTGCCTTACATTGATAAACAACATCTTCAGCTTTTACATAATAAAAACCAGCGATTCCCTTAACTACTATTCCTACCATTAATTAATTTCTCCAGTGTCGAAATTTACGTCCTTCTTCATTACAACTTCATTATCAAATAAAACGGTAACGGTTCCCTGTCCAGTTCCAGTTATAGAAGCCATTTCACTACCATCTTCTTTTAGCATCTGTTCTCTTGTGTAAATATTTCTTGTTCCTGACTCATCTGACACGGTAACTGTTAAGAAGAATACTACATTTTTAGCCTGACTAAAATCAATATCAAGCGCAATCGTCTTTGGCCCAGATGGCTCTGTTCCTGTACTTACCTTTACATTAACTGTAGCCCCTTTATCAACCGATTCTCCTGCACCAACCTGCTGCCACATTACCTGTCCCTTGCTGTAGGCATCACTCATATCTTCTCCCACATCTCCTATTTTAAGCCCTTCTGCTTTAAGGGCTTCTTTTGCTTTTTCAATTGTCATTCCTAATAATTTTGGCATAATAACCGTTCCATCATCTGTACCCTGGCTGACTACAAAATCTATAGAGCTTCCTGGTTTAGCTTCTTCACCGTCCTTAGGATTCTGACTGATTACCGTATCCTTTGGCATATCGCTTTTACCAATCGTTGCCTCTCCCACATCATATCCATACTTTTTTATAAGATATACTGCATCATCATAAGATCTCCCAACTATGTTAGGGACTGTACCTTCTTTGGAACCTTTGCTGATACTAACGGTGACTATTTTTCCCTTTTTGACCTTAGACTCCGCTGTTGGGTCTTGGGATACAATCTGGCCTTCCTCATACTCACCGTCATATACCTTATCACCCTCTTCAAGGGTCAGTCCTAGTTTTTCTAGTGTTTGGGTAGCCTCTTCCACTGTCTTTCCTGATAAATCTGGAACTGCTATTTCGCTGCCCTCGCCCAAAGTTGAAATTAAGTGATAAATTAATCCGCTTACTGGGATTGCGCATATAAGGGCTATTACTATGGCTGTAACCTTTATCTTGTTTAATCGAACCTTCTTCTTTCCATTCTTATTTTTTCCGTTCTTATTCTTTGCTTTTTTCCCCATATTTTCTATATCCCCCTCAGTAGAAATATTGTCATCGTTTTCTATAGGTTCGGAAGACAGTTCTACCATACCATTTCCAACGGTTCCCGCGTGTAAATAAACAGCATCTCCTACTATGCTTGATATTAAATCAACGTTCTTCAATGCTTCCATCATTTCGTCAGCAGATTTAAATCGATTTACCTGGATCTTATTGGTCGCTTTCATGATAATTTGTTCTAGAATAGGTGGTACACCACTTACTATTTTTGAAGGAGGAACGATTTCATTATTCATATGCATAAGCGCCACTGTTACAGGGTTTTCACCATCAAAAGGTACTTTTCCTGTAATCATTTCATACATTACAATACCGAGTGAATAGATATCAGATTTTTCATCTACATATCCGCCTCTTGCCTGCTCTGGGGAAAAATAGTGCACTGACCCCATTACTGTATCTGCGTTACCTACAATAGTTGCATTATCAACAAATTTTGCTATTCCAAAATCAGTAATCTTTGCTACTCCGTCATTTGTTACTAATACATTATGAGGTTTAACATCTTTATGTATTATATGGTTTTTATGAGCACAAGAAAGACCAGCAGCAATCTGCTGTCCTATATCTATTGCTCTTTTATAGTCAAAAGGTCCTTGCTCCTTAATAATATCGCTTAGAATCTTTCCTTCTACAAGTTCCATTACAATATAGTTAATATTGCCTTCTTTACCTACATCATAAACGCCCACGATATTTGGATGGACTAAACTTGCTGCTGCCTGTGATTCCTTCTTAAAACTTTCAACTAGCTTTAAATCCTTAGTAAATTCAGGCTTTAAGATTTTAATTGCCACATACCTATTTAAAAGTTTGCATCTTGCTTTATATACAACGGCCATACCGCCTTCACCAATTTGCTCCAGCAATTCATATCTGCCTGCTAATACTCTGCTCATATGAATTCTCCCCTCTACATCTTTACACAGACTACTGTGATATTATCATTCCCGCCTGAGCGGTTTGCTCTTGTTATGAGTTGATTACATAATTCTGACATTTGCTGTCCTGATGATAGGATTTCACAAATTTTACTATCCTCAACCTCTCCATGTAGGCCATCAGTACATAATAGCAGAATATCGTCTTTCATAAGCTTTACTTCAAATATATCCGGTTCTACTGTATCATCTCCACCAAGGGCTCTTGTAATAATATGCCTTTTGGAATGATTCCTCGCTGCGTCCTCTGTAAGGGCTCCAGACTTTATTAAGGTATTAACGTATGTATGGTCCTCGGTAATCTGTATTAGATTACCATCCCGCATTAAATATGCCCTGCTATCGCCTATATTTACTATATAAGCCTTCCGCCTTATTACATACGCCAAAACTAAAGTAGTGGCCATTCCCTTATTGTCAGTACTCTCACTAGATAGCCCGCAAATTAGGGAATTAGCCTCTCCTATGCAATTCACAAAATAATTTTTTATTTCTTCTCGGCCTTTTACCAATTTAATAGGATTCTTTTTTACATAATCAGCAACAAAACTTACTGCACTACGACTTGCAACTTCACCTGAATTACTACCGCCAACACCGTCAGCAACAATATAGATTTTATCCTCAGGTATTACAAAACATGAATCCTCATTATTTTTTCTTTTTAGGCCTCGATCACTTTTAAAACCTACTTGAACCATGACTTCTCCAATATTAACTAAATTAAGTTCTTACTTCTTACCATTTTGCACACATAAAAACCATCTGTCATATCAATATGCGGCATAAACTGACGTTCATGAACTATACTAAAATCCTTATTCTTTCTTAAAAATTCTTTTATAACTCTTTGATTTTCCTGTTTGTTAATCGTGCAAGTGCTATATTGAAGTACTCCGCCTTTTTTAACATATTTAGAAGAAACTGTAAGAATTTCTAATTGCTTTGCAGGTAAACTGTCAAAACCATTAACTTTCTTCTTATCTTTTATTTCTGGTTTTCTTCGAATCACTCCAAGCCCAGAACATGGTGCATCAACAATAACTCTGTCTGCTTTTTCTAAAAGTTCTGAGTCTACTTTTGTAGCATCCCATGTGGAGGTGTTTACAATAGAAATACCAAGTCTTTCGGCTTCCTTATTTATAATATTTAATTTTCTTAAATATATATCTCTTGCAATAATGCGACCACGATTACTCATTCTTTCTGCACTTGCTAAAGTCTTTCCTCCTGGTGCTGCACAAACATCAACAATCGTCTCTCCAGGCTGTGGATCAAGAATTTCAACGGTTTTCATTGAACTTTCATCTTGAACAGAAAAAAGTCCATTTTTGTATAACTGGCTTTCTAATATTCCATTACCTTTAGTAACTCGAAGGGCACTGTCACAAATGTGACTCTCCTTAACTTCAAAATTTTTTTCTGTTAGTCTTCTTGTTAAATCCTCTTTACCTGTTTTTAAAGTATTTACTCTGATACTTAATCCCGGATTGCCTTGTGAATTCTTTAATAATTCTTCCGTTGTTTCTGCACCATATTGTTCCATCCAAAGTTCAACAATCCATTCTGCACAAGAATATTTAATGGATAAGTGTTTTACTTCATCAAGGTTTCGATCAGGCAAGTTGACTGAAGCTTTTTCTCTTATATACGAACGTAATACTCCATTAATAAAGCCCTCTCTGCCCCTGCAAAATTTCTTAGCTAACAATACACTTTCATTAACAGCTGCATACTCTGGAACAGAATTCATATATCCAAGCTGATAAATCCCCATTCTGAGCACTACTAAATCACTCACCTTTATTTTATCAATGCCACTTGCAACAAAATGCCCTATGGTGTAATCAAGGTACTTCTTATTTTCTAAAACCCCATAGACGAGTTCTCTCACAAAGGAAGGAGAGCTTGGCTTTCCACAGATAATCTGGTGGTTAAGCGCAATATTGGAATACGATTTTTTTGACTCCACATCCAATAATGTGTAGTAAGCAGTTTTTCTGTTTGCGTCCATCTTATTGATTCCTTTCTCTTAAAACAAGTAATCTTAATAGGTTTGCAACTGCTGTAGCAAGTGCAGCAACGTAAGTCATTGCAGCCGCAGACAAAACTTTCTTGGCACTAGATTTTTCTTCTTGATATACGATACCTAAATTTTCCATTTGTTTCACAGCCCTGTTGCTGGCATTAAACTCCACTGGTAATGTAACCGCATGAAATAAAACAACGGAGGCAAAAAACAATATACCTATATCCATTATAAAATTGCCTCTTACAGAATTCCCCCCTCTAGCCATGACAACACCAATAAGCATCAAGGGCCATGATAACATAGAAGCAAAATTAACTACAGGAACAATTGTATTGCGGAGTTTAAGTGGTAAGTAAAATTCAGCGTGCTGAATAGCATGGCCAGACTCATGTGCCGCAATGCTTACTGAAGCGATTGATGGTTCATTAAAAACCCGAGGAGATAATCTCATAACTCTTGTTCTTGGATCATAATGATCAGAAAGAGTTCCGCTTACCATCTCAATTTTTACATCTCTAAGGCCATTATTGTCTAATATCATTCGTGCTGCCTGTGCACCTGTTATACCTCTTCTATTTCTAATATCTGCATATTTCCTATAAGCAGCACTTACCCTGCTCTGTGCATAAACTGCAAATAATATAGCTGGTATAAGTAAAATGATAGTTGAATTAAAATACCACATATTTTACACCCCTAATCAATTTTATTAAATACTTCCCCAATTTTAATTTGATTTCCTTTTAAATAGTCTGCAACTGACACTCTCTTCTTTCCTGGTACCTGAATAACTGTTATGAGAAGTATACTCCCCCCTGCCGATACTTCTATCCCTTCATTTGAGACATTCACAATAGTTCCATAGGGCACATCGCAAGCCTTTTCTATAACTTCTGCCCCCCAAATTTTTATAGGCTGGCCATTATAATAGCTATATGCACCAGGCCATGAATCTAAACCTCTAATAAGTCTTTCTATTTCCGCAGGTGTTTTAGAAAAATCAATTTCACCATCTTTTTTAAAAATCATAGCCGCATAAGTTGCCAGACTATCTTCTTGCTTTTCCCTTGTAATGTTACCTGATTCCAGATCTGGAAGCTTCTCTAATAGCAATTTTCCACCTAACTCCGCCACTTCATCGTGAAGTTCAGCCGCAGTCTTTCTGAGAATTGGAGTCGATAATTTAGCAATCATATCCCCAGTATCAAGACCTTCTTCCATATACATAAGCGTAACGCCAATATCCTTATCTCCTGCCATAATGGCTCTCTGCATTGGTGCTGCACCTCTCCATCTAGGTAAAATTGATGCATGAATATTAACGCACCCAAGCCTAGGTAAATGAATAATCTCAGGAGGTAATAGCTTTCCATATGCGGCAACAACAATTAAATCAGGAGCATATTCCTCCAATATTTCCAGGAATTCTTCATTACCTTTAATTTTTTCTGGCTGCAAAACTTGAATACCAAATTCTATTGCTTTTTCTTTTACCGCCGTAAATTGTATTTTTTTACCTCTATCTCTGGCTTTATCCGGCTGGGTAACCACATAACCTATTTCATGGCCGCTTTTATAAAGTGCTTCTAAACCAGGTACCGCGAATTCCGGTGTTCCCATATAAATAGTTTTTAATTTATTCTTCATCTGCATCCCTAATATCCTTAGCCTTATCAATATATAAAATACCATCTAAGTGGTCATTTTCATGACAAAAAGCAACAGCCTTAAATCCTTCAGCCTCATGAACTACTTGATTTCCAAATCTATCCAAACCCTTAATTTTAATATATTCAGGTCGTTCAACGGTTCCAATTACCCCTGGAACGCTTAAACATCCTTCATCCGCCCAGGCAGATCCTCTTGTTTCTAGTATTTCAGGATTTATCAATTCTATTACATCGTCTTCTTCCACCTCTATGATAAACATCCTTCTCATAATACCTACCTGAGGGGCTGCAATACCTACACCATTATGCGCTCTCATTGTTTCAAGCATATCATCTAAGATTGTTCGGATTCTATTATCTATTTCTGTAACCTCTCGGCACTTTTTTCTTAAAATTTCATCACCTTCAACTACAATATTTCTTAAAGCCATTTTCAACCTCCATTATTTCAATCAATAGCATTAAATTATACCATAAAAATTAGGCTACATAAACAGTTTCGCCAATATTTTCTGCTTTCTTTCATTATTTTAGTATGGATTTATATCTACTGAAATAGTATACTGCTGTTTTTTTCCTGTATTTACATTTCTTTTCACCTTTTCAACTGCATTTAAGCATTCTCCCCGTTTGCCCTTAGGACACTTTATTAAAATATAATATCTATAATGTTCCTTTTGATTATTAAGCATTAAAGGTTGTGGTTCAAATACATTGTTTCTAAGTTCTTCACTCAATTCAGATTTAACCGCAGCCATTGTCTTTTGGGCTCCTTCTATACAAACCTGTTCATTTTTGGCAATTACTATAACCTGAATAATATCACTAAAAGGTGGGTATTGCATGCTTGTTCTCAATAAAATTTCTGTCTTGTAAAACATGTTGTAATTTTGCTGGGCTGCCGCCTCAATACTGTAATGCTCTGAAGTGTAAGTCTGAATAACAACCTTTCCTTCTTTTTCGCCCCTTCCGGCTCTTCCAGCTGCCTGAGTTATCAGCTGAAAAGTTCGTTCCGCAGCACGGTAATCTGGGATATTTAATATGACATCCGCAGAAATAATACCTACAAGTCCAACATTTTTAAAATCAAGCCCCTTGGCTACAAGCTGAGTACCTATTAGTATCTTGGTTTTCCCTTTTCTAAAATCATTTATTATTTTATCAACGCTTCCCTTAAGCTTTATAGTATCTAAGTCCAGTCTTGCAATAGGGTAATCAGGGAAGATGTTAGAAGTAAGTTCCTCCACTTTCTCAGTTCCAGTTCCAAAGTGCCTTATATATTTACTGCCACATTCCGGACATGTTTTAGGTAATGGTTCCATTTTTCCACAATAGTGGCAGACTGCGGCATTCTTAGCCTTGTGGTAGGTAAGAGAAATTCCACATTCAGGGCATTTCATAACATATCCACATTCCCTGCAGGTTACAAAGGTAGAATAGCCTCTTCTGTTGAGGAATAAAATCACTTGTTGTCCTTCTTCTAAGCATTCTTGCATCTCATTATATAATAATCTGCTAAAAATAGACTTATTCCCTAGTTTTAATTCTTCCCTCATATCTACTATTTCCACTTTTGGCAGAGACATTTTATTATATCGCTCTTTTAATTCTATTTTGTTATATATCCCTTGTTCTGCCCTATATGTAGACACCACAGAAGGTGTTGCACTACCTAATATCACCAGTCCATCAAAAACTTTTGTCCTTTTAATGGCGACTTCAAGGGTGTCATATTTAGGCGACATATCGGACTTGTAAGTTGATTCATGCTCTTCATCCATTATAATAATGCCGATATTCTCTAAAGGAGCAAACACCGCAGACCTTGCACCTATAACAATTCTTACTTGTCCACTTCTTATTCTAACCCATTCATCATATCTTTCACCTAACGAAAGCTTACTATGAAGTACCGCTATTTTATCCTGCCCAAACCTGCCTATAAATCTTTCAATGACCTGGGTCGTTAAGGAAATTTCCGGTACCATAACAATGGCGTTTCTGCCACTTTCCAATACAGCATTTATCAGTCTGATATAAATTTCTGTTTTCCCACTCCCTGTGACACCATGTATCAAAAATATTTCATGCTGCTGTTTTTTTATATATGGGTTAATCTGGCTAATAGCCGATTCTTGTTCTGCAGTAAGCTCTTTAATTGAATTTTTTTCTCCAGCCATATCTTTGTATGGAATTCTTTTTTTGCCCCGTTTAGAGACACTACCTGCTGGCGTAAAACAGCTTATTGCATCTATATATCTACATAAATATCTTTTTCTCATCCATTTGCAAGTATCTATCATCTCAGCAGAAAGACAAATTTCTTCATCAATGCTTTCTACATATTTTAATCCTTTTATTTCATTGTCAATAGAATCCATCACATCAAAAATATATCCTGTTTTAAATTTGTTCCCACGTGCAAAAGGCACTAGAACTTTGCTGCCTACTATAATTTCATCTAAACTTGAAGCATAAGTATATAAATTATCTGTATTATCATTATTATTATCAATAGCTACGTTTACGTATTTCATAAATCTCCAATTCAATATTTATTCCCATTTCGAAAAGCAGCAGCCACAATAATTCTGCCTATACAATCCATATTCTTTAGACAATTCTACACTTCTCTGATATCCTGCTTTTTTCTTAAAATCCATATCCAAAAATGAAAGTCCATAATTTAGAGCAAAATCTTTTCCTATTTTAGATATAAGCAAATAATTTTTATGTGGGCTTACAGTTAATGTCGTTCCAAACAGTTCATACCCATTTAGTTTAGCCTCTGCTGCTGTTCTTTCCAGCCTTAATCTAAAACATTCTGTACAGCGTTTTCCCCCTTCTGGTTCCTCCTCAAGTCCTTTCACCATACGAAAAAATTCATCAGGGAAAAATTCACCCTCTACAAAAGTAACCTTGTCTTCTTCCTCTACCTTTTGATTGTAGGCCTCAAGAAATTCCAGCTGGGCTGCCTTCCTTTTTTCATATTCTTCTTTTTCTGTAATATTTGGGTTGTAAAAAAAGATTGTTACATCATAGCTTCCCATTAGTCTTTCTATAACTGCAGTACTACAAGGTCCACAACAACTATGAAGTAATAATTTAGGCTTTTCCTTCACCCGATCTTTTATATCATCAAATAGAACAATTTCTTTCTCGTTAAAGAATTTTTCTATAATTTCACCAGTAGGCTTAATCTGTCTGTTATCGTTCATTTTTTCCCCCAAATCATATCTTAAAAAATATAATGTAATTATTATATCATAAAATAATACTTTAAATTTATGATATAATAAAAATTCAATGAATACGGATATTACCATACAAATGTTCAAATAAAATTTAGAAGGAGTTTTCATGAAAGCAGTTCTATGCGATGCTGTAAACCCAATAAACAGCATCGGGTCATATTTAAAAGATTACTTTGGGAAAAAAACAGTTAAGCTATCCCTAGACGGCGGTTTTACCTGTCCAAATAGAGATGGCAGTAAAGGCATAAATGGATGTATATTCTGCTCTGCAGATGGTTCAGGTGATTTTGCCAGTGATATTTCTGGACAGATAAAACTTCTATCAGACAAATGGCCAAACAGTAATCACTTGGCTTATTTTCAAAATCATACAAATACCTACGCCCCAGTTTCTGAACTGAGAGAAAAATACTATTCTGTAATAAATAATTCTGATATTTCAGGTATTGCTATTGCCACACGCCCTGATTGCCTTTCTGATGAAATATATGAGTTACTTGATGAAATTAATAAAAAAACATTCCTGTGGATAGAATTAGGCCTTCAAACAATCCATGAAAACACTGCCGAATTAATTAACCGTTGTTATGCTTTGGAAGCGTATGATGAAGCCATAAAAAGACTTAATCAACTAAATATACGTACAGTAGTGCATCTTATTTTCGGGCTCCCTGGAGAGTCAAAGCAAAACATGCTTGATTCAGTAAAGTATGTTTGTAAAGATAACATATTTGGATTAAAAATGCATATGTTAAATGTTGTCAAGGGCTCTCAGATGGAAAAACTTTATCCTGACTATATATCCTTTAACAGCATTGAACAATACGTAGATTTAGTAGTTGATGCACTAGAAATAATTCCCCCTAGAATTACTATCCATCGTATGAGTGCAGATGCACCAAGGCCAATACTGATATCCCCTGAATGGAGTTATCAAAAACGAACAATCCTTAATGGAATACACAAGGAGCTAAAAAATAGAAACAGCTGGCAGGGAAAGAAATATTTAGAATGATTCCATTGTAAAAGGGGAATGGTGTGAAATCACCATTCCCCTTTTTTATTATACTCTAAGGCTCTAATCTGCCATCATTATAATGTTTTCTGCAAAGTGAAACATACATATCATTTCCACCTACAACAACTTGTTCTCCCTGTTTTACAAACTTTCCATCTACAACTCTAGCCACCATGGTAGCTTTTCTTCCACACCAGCATATAGTTTTAATCTCTTCAATTTTATCAGCGTAAACTAACATATAGTATGAACCTTCAAATAATTCATTTCTAAAATCGTTCTTTAATCCATAGGCCAGTACTGGAACATCACAGCTATCTACTACTTCCACTAATTCCTGAACATGGTGTTTCTTTAAGAATTGACACTCATCAACCAGCACACAATCCACTTTTTCCTTTGCATTTTCCGATAAAAATAATTCTAAAATATTTGTATCATCTGCAACCATTACAGCTTCTCTCTGTATACCTATTCTTGAAGTCACTACCCCTGCTCCATATCGGTCATCAACACTTGGAACTAAAGTCAAAACTCGTTTTCCTCTTTCTTCATAATTATATGCAACTTTAATAAGTTCAATAGACTTACCTGCATTCATTGTACTGTATCTATAATATAGCTGTGCCACTCTTTTTCCTCCTATATATACCTTTTGTCTGTTCGAATACATATATCATTGTAATTGAAATTTTCCCTAAAATCAAATATAATTATTAAGGACAAATTGTTTTATAGGAAGGATAAATTTAAAAATGGAATTATTTTGGTTAATTGCAAAATGCGTTTTGGTTGGAGTCATATGGGCTGCGTTGCTCATACCAGTTATATTTAATCATGGAGGAGCCATTAAATATGTTCTTACCGTATGTATTATAGCTGCCCTATGTTTCTTTTTTAAGAGTTATAATGCGCTCATAAATACTATGACGCTTATTGCCCTGGTTGCCCTTGTCATATCCTTTATTACCTCCATGGCTGTTTTCGAAAAGGAATCTAAGGTCAAATCTAAAGTTATTGCTTTTTCCTGCATTATAGCTGGCCTATCCTATCTAGTTACCATTTTATTTTTTAACAGTGTACATATTCTATAATATATTAGAAATGATTTTTAGTAATGATAATTATAGGAGGACTAAAATTAATATGCTATCAGAAATACAAAATCGAAGAAGTATTAGAAAATATAAAAATAAAGATGTTGAAAAAGAAAAGATTTTACAAATTATAGACAGTGCTCGCTTATCCCCTTCTGGAAGTAACACTCAGCCATGGAACTTTATTGTTATTACGTCAGAAACTATGAAAGAAAAAATAACCTATGCTGATCACAGTCAAAGTTGGATGATGACAGCACCAGTATTCATTGTTTGTGTTGCTGATATTCGTTGCCGAATTGACAGTAATGTCACCATATGGTTAGATGAAAACAGTCCTGAGCCAGAATTAAAACAAATCATCAGAGATACATCAATAGCCATAGAACATATGTGTCTTCAAGCAGAGCATCTAGGCTTATCAACTTGCTGGACAGCCTGGTTCAATCAAAAGGATCTTAGACCGATTTTAGGTATTCCTGAAGATAAATACGTATGTTGTGTCCTTACATTAGGATATAATGATGAATTGCCTAAACAACGTCCAAGAAGGCCCTTAAATGAATTAATTAGATATGAAAAATGGTAAAAAAAAACCGTTTCGTTTGAAACGGTTTTTTTTGGTGCCCAGACTCGGAATCGAACCAAGGACACGAGGATTTTCAGTCCTCTGCTCTACCTACTGAGCTATCTGGGCATGCTTTATAAAAAATGGTCGGGGTGGCAGGATTTGAACCCGCGGCCCACTGGTCCCAAACCAGTTGCGCTACCAAGCTGCGCTACACCCCGATACAAAGCAAAATTTAACTTCATGTGGCGGAGAGGGTGGGATTCGAACCCACGGTCCCTTTCGGAATCACTGGTTTTCAAGACCAGCTCCTTAAACCACTCGGACACCTCTCCATCAATGAGTTCTACTTCTTATTTAAATTAAATTGGTGACCCATCGGAGATTCGAACTCCGGACACCTTGATTAAAAGTCAAGTGCTCTGCCAACTGAGCTAATAGGTCACATGGCTGGGGTAGCAGGACTCGAACCTACGAATGACGGAGTCAAAGTCCGTTGCCTTACCGACTTGGCTATACCCCATTCTCAAAGCCTTAACCCAATTTAATATTGAATTACGGCGAGTCTTAAATAAAAAAAATGGTGAGCCCATAGGGATTTGAACCCCAGACACACGGCTTAGAAGGCC